>QNBH01000001.1 GCA_003645645.1 Spirochaetota bacterium
CATCAAGGGTTTCCTGTCTAAAAGCGGAGAAATTGACGGGA
Organism: Spirochaetota bacterium; assembly: GCA_003645645.1. GTDB lineage: Bacteria > Spirochaetota > Spirochaetia > SPDA01 > B32-G16 > B32-G16. The sequence goes on from QNBH01000001.1 coordinate 42, forward strand.
TTTATCTGACCACGGGTAACGGGCCTGTGGGTGTTACTGATGCTTTAAAAGAGTTTGGTTTAGCGGGTAAAAGCAGAATAGTGTGTTTCGATTTCTTTCCCGAGACCGTTAAACTGCTAAAAAGCGGGTTAGTACATGCCACGATCGGCCAGGACCCCTTTAGCCAGGGCTATCAGACGGTTAAGCTCCTCTACGATTACATAATCGACAAAAAAGAACCGATGCAGAAGGTAGTACACACCAGAATAGAAATAGGATTACGAGAAAACATAGATTTTCTTGTGACTAAAAATCACCCTTAAACCTGATAATACCGTAATTAAAAGGAGGTGATGTCCTATGAGATAGAAAACCAATACGATACAATTTCTTAAATGCATTCGACGGAGGAAAAATATAAAAGCCGGACGAATGCAAAGAACCCGTGGATGAATATATTTTCATCCGATTTTCAAAAAATAATTAATGGAGGCTTTAAATCAATGAAAAGTAAATTTTTTGTTCTCTTTCTTATCATTACAATGATAGGGGTGGTATTTGGAGAAGGTAAAGCCGAAAAAGAAACTCGCGTAGAGCAGGCAGCTAAAGAAAAGTACGTGTTCTACTTTCCTTCTCATATCGGAGGAGCCGATCCCAACATGCAGGTGTGGCAGAAGGCAATCGAGGATTTCCAGGAACTTTTTCCGGTTGAAATAAAATACTTTGCAACAACCGAGTTCAGCATCGAATCCTTTAAGCAGTACATCGAAACATCTATAGCAGCAAAGCCGGACGGTATTATGGTTCCTGTTGTAGACCCAGTGGCAGTTGAAGAGCCTTTACGAAGAGCTATTAAAAACGGTATTCCTGTGATGGCCTTAAATATTCCTGACCCCCGGCCATTTAATGAGAAAATCCCCTATCTGGGTTTTGTTGGTGAAGACAGCATAGCCACAGGCAGGGCATTAGCAAGGAGAGTGCTTCAGGAGTTCGCTCCAGCAAAACCAAAACATGCTGCGGCTGCTGTAGCCCTTATAGGTCATGTTTCTCTCGAACAGAGAGCACAGGGTTTCATAGAAGAGATGAAGGCAAACGGAGTAAAGGCGGAAAGAGTTGCTACAGATTTACCCGAAACTCACGCTAAGGAAACAATGACCGCCTATATCATGAAAAATCCCGATGTAGATGTAATTTTCTCAACCGCAACTTACAATACTCCATGGATGTGGAGTGTAATGACTCAACTTAATAAGACAAAAGAGATAACGCTCGTCTCTGTAGATGCAAGTCCCACTTCTCTGGAAGCTGTAGCCCAGTGGGAAAATCCCGATCCAAATGTACCAAAAGCCGTAGCCACCCACTCTCAGAACATGTTCATGCAAGTATGGTATGCAGCAGAAGCATTATACATCTATAACCGATATGGCATGGAACCACCGTCTATAATCGCAACCGGGCCGATTGTGATCGACAGCAGCAACGTAGAAACCTGGCAGATGATCGTAAAAGGGTTCTTCGGGGATAAAGGTTACAATGACAATATACTATGGTAATATGTTGATATTGGATTGACCAAGTGTTTACTACGAAAGAAAGCCACAACCTATGGTGGTGGTCCACCGGTCGGAAGACCGGTGGAGAGACGGGCTTAAGCCCGTCTACTTTCTTTCAGAGTATACAACCACCTAAGTAATTTCTGCAAAGCAGAAATTACTTAGCCCTTGCAGGGCTTGCAAAGCCTTAGGCTTTGCCGGTGGTTGTTTACAGTCTCGGTCTGGATGTTTCCGGCTCCTGATCGAGACTGTTTTAATCAATTTTATCAAGAGGCTTGTAAACATGCTTAAGTATTTGAGTAAGTTTTTATGGTTAGGTGCAATTGTCGGTATCTTGTTGTTAATTATCATATTCGGGGTTGCTTCCGGGGGGAGATGGCTTAATGTTTTGAATCTCCAGGTGGTTACAAGAACAGCGGCACAACTGGGGATCGTGGCAATCGGACAGACTCTGGTTTTGATTACCGGCAGGTTTGATCTTTCTGTGGGGTCGATCTTCGGAGTCTGTGGAGTTGTTTTTGTTCCTCTGGTTGCTGCATTCGGTATATGGCCCGGATTCATTCTGGCCCTACTTTGCGGCGGTGCCATTGGGCTGCTTAACGGTACATTGACAGAAAAATTGCGAGTACCTTCTTTAATTGCCACACTCGGTAATTTATGGATTTTCAGAGGTCTTGTTTTCTACATCACCGGAGGGTTTGCCAATGCCATCCCCAGGGATTTAAGAGATCATTACCTTATTACTATTCTGGGAGGTAAGTTTGCCGGAGGCTGGAATAATTTGATTTTCTGGTGGATTATAATAACTGCTGTTATGATTCTGGTTTTAAACCGCACAAAATTCGGTAATGCAGCCTTTGCAGTTGGGACGGATGAGAGAAGTGCCCTTTCCAGAGGAGTCTCTCCTGCAACTGTAAGAATGGCGGCATTTATTATCTGCGGCTTCCTTGCAGCTTTTTCCGGAATCGGTACTGTTGCTGATATGAAAACAGGCTCCACCACCCTCGGGCAGAGTATGGAGCTGGAAAGTATAGCCGGATCGGTAATTGGCGGCACTTCGCTCCTTGGTGGTGTAGGTTCTATCTTTGGAGCAGGATTGGGTGCTTTGTTACTCTCTTTCATCAGAAGCGGATTGATTCTCGCAGGAGCTCCTCCATACTGGTTTGTAAGCTTCGTGGGTGTTGTCCTTATAGGGGCTGTGCTGTTTAATACAAAGATGAGAGAACATATATTGAAAAGAATAGAGAGGTCAGCCTTATGAGTAATAAAGGTAATGATAAACCATTGGTTAAAATGGTCGATATAGAGAAAAGGTTCGGCTCCGTACAGGCGCTGAAGGGGGTGGATTTTGAGGTATATCCCGGAGAGGTTGTTGGTCTGGTGGGAGACAACGGAGCGGGGAAATCCACTCTGATGAGAATCCTTACCGGTATTTACCATCCAAGCAGGGGAGATATTTACTTCCGTGGGGAAAAGGTTTTAATCGACTCTCCCAAGAAAGCCAGAGATATGGGTATCGAGGTAGTTCACCAGGGGTTTGGCTTGCTCGATTCAATGACGGTAGCCAGAAATGTATTTCTCGCCTCAGAACCTTTGATTAAAGTGGGCCCTGTTAAGTTGCTGGATATGGAAAAGATGAACATGGAAACCAGAAAGGTGATAGAACATGCCGGTATCAGAACAGGGGTCGAACCCGATTCAATAGTCCAGTATCTTTCCGGTGGACAGAGGCAGGCTGTTAAAATCGGAAGAGCGATATATTTTAAAGCTGAAGTAGTCATTCTTGACGAACCGACGATAGCCCTCTCTATCCGAGAAAAAGATCACGTTGGTGAGCTGGTTAATGATTTAAGAAAGCATAATGTAGCGGTAATTTATATTTCACATGATTTAGAGGAAGTATACGAGTTAGCCGACAAAATTACCATTCTGGATGTTGGGGAAAAACTGGCAGAATATAAGAGAGGTGAAGTTTCGCTCGAGGTTCTATACGATATTATTCGCGAAGGAAGAATCCCCCCGGATATCAAACAGCAAAATAAAAAGGAATGAATGTTATGACATCCAGAGAAAGAGTAAATGTTGCTCTGGAGCATAAAGTGCCCGATAAGGTTCCCCTCGATTTGGGGGGCAGTACGGTTACTGGTATGCATGTAAGTTCCGTATATAAATTACGGCAGGCTCTGGGACTTGACCCACCCCGGACACCAGTTAAAGTTATAGAGCCATATCAGATGCTGGGAGAGATAGGGCTTGACCTGGTTGAAGCTCTTCATGTAGATGTAGCAGGCATCTTTCCTCTAAAAACGATATTCGGATTTAAAAACGAAGGATGGAAAGAATGGACTCTGTTTGATGGTACTCCAGTTCTGGTTCCCGAGAAATTCAACACGATTCCGGATGAAAATGAAGACATTCTAATGTATCCTGAAGGCGATACTTGCGTTCCCCCCAGCGCCCGGATGCCAAAGGGTGGTTATTATTTTGATTCTATCATAAGACAGATACCTATCGACGAAACCAATCTAAATCCAAAAGATAATATGGAAGAGTTTGTTCTTTTATCCGATAAAGAACTTAAACATTACAAAGATCGCTCCGATGAGCTGTACAACAACACCGACAAGGCTATCCTCATAAACTTCGGAGGATTGAGTTTCGGGGATATTGCCAACGTCCCCGCTCCATGGCTTAAAAACCCAAAAGGAATAAGGGATATAGAAGAGTGGTATATAAGCCTTATAATGCGAAAAGATTACATAAAAGAGGTTTTCGAGTATCAATGTGATATCGGTTTGGCTAACCTGAAAAAACTCCACGAAGTTGTAGGAGATAAGATTTCTATAATTTACATATCTGGAACAGACTTTGGAATGCAGACAGGTCCTTTTTTATCAGTGGAAACTTACTGTGAATTGTTTAAACCCTACCACAAAAAGATAAACGAATGGATTCACAGTAACACAAACTGGTACACCTTTATCCACTCCTGTGGTTCAATAGTACAAATAATACCTGAAATAATAGATGCAGGATTCGATATCTTAAATCCTGTACAGATATCCGCTGCAAAAATGGATCCCCACACACTTAAAGAGAGCTTCGGAGACTGCATTACCTTCTGGGGAGGAGGAATAGATACTCAGAAAACCCTTCCCTTTGGCAACGTTGATGAAGTCAGAAAGCAGGTTAAAGAAATGGTTAGAATATTCGGTAAGGGTGGAGGATTCGTATTTAATTCTGTTCATAATATACAGGCGAATGTCCCTATAGAGAATCTTATAGCATTATACGAGGCTTTTGAACAATCCCGTTCTTATAGAAATTAAAAAGCAGGAGTTTTTAATGACATCAAAAGAAAGGGTAATTGAGGCTATAAATCTTCGTGAGCCGGATACTGTTCCTGTATTTATAACTATTACACCGCAAGTAGCGGAAGAATTAAGTAAACATCTGGGAATAAAGGAATATACTATTGCAGATTCACCTCTTTCACAAAATCGAATTTCCTTTCACGAACTAATGATCAAACTTGGAAACGACATTGTGGGAATAGGTGCCTGTTCTCCCAATAATGAGCCGACCAGAGAAATAGATAAAGGAATTTTTCGAAACGAATGGAAAGTTAAATACAGAAAAATTGGTTATTATATGGAGATGATTGAGCATCCCCTTTCCCATGCGGAGACTGCAGCAGATATAGAGAATTTCCATTTCCCGGAGCCGAAAGCCGATGGACGTTTCACTCTGGCAAAACAAGTAGCAGAGAAATACGGAAGCAAATACGCTATCTGTGGGGATCTGGAGTGCACGGTATTCGAGACAAGCTGGTATTTAACAGGAATGGAGAAGTTTCTAATGGATCTGTTCATGGAGAAAGAGTATGTTTTTACTCTCATGGATAGAGTGATGGAGTATAGTATCGGGGCAGGACTGGAACTGGTAAGGCTCGGTTCCGATATAATATGGGTTGGAGATGATATGGGAACACAGCATGGAATGCTGATATCTCCTGAAATGTGGAGAAAGCACCTCAAGGGAAGGTTAAAAAATGTTATCGCTGAATTAAAGAAGGAAAACCCTGACATTAAAATAGCTTACCATTCGTGTGGTTCCTATTTTCCTATTATCCCGGAATTGATAGAAATCGGGGTTGATATACTCAACGCTTTACAACCAAGGGCGAAAGATATGGAATTGGCTAGACTTAAAGGAATGTTTGGTAACAGGGCTTCCTTTTTCGGGGGGATGGATATCCAGGATATAATTCCTTTCGGAACCATGGAGGAAATTGAAAAAGAGGTAAAACGTGTTATACATACTGCGGCAAAGGGAGGGGGGTACATTCTTGCCGGTGCCCATAATATACAACCGGATACTTCCGTAGAGAAGCTTATGAAAATATTTGAGGTTGCAAAAAGTTATGGCAAATATCCCATTGCATGAAAGTTATCCACTTCTTTCCCTTAAAATCTGTAAAAACACCAGATCAACTATCCGGCGCCTTCTGCTTTCCCGGGCTTCATGAAACCATGTTTTTTGCAAGTTTTTTTCTTAAAACGTGATATATTTATGATTAATATGAAAGAGAAGTTAAAAGAGTTTAAGGTAAAAGGTATTGCTCTGGATGAAGACTCACAGATGCCCTTTATAATTCTTCAGGATGTGAGAAGAGAGAATGTTCTGCCAATAGACATAGGCCCCTTCGAAGCCAGTGCAATAATCGTAGAGATGGAAGGGGTTCATGTTCCCATGCCACTTACCCACGACCTTATATCACAGTTCTTCAAACGCCATAAGTTTCATTTAAAGTATGTAGAGATTTACGGAGTGGCCAATAATTCATACCTTGCCAGGTTGCACTATAAAAGAGGCATCAATTCTTACACAATGGAAGTACGACCAAGCGATGGGATTGCACTGGCCATACGGCTGGGTTCACCCATATATATTCAGAACTGGATAATACAAAAAATGTTAAACGAACCATACATTCTGGAGAGGGTCGATTCCAAATCCCACGAAATTCTCTATCTGGGTGCACAGAGCACAAGTTTATAAAAAAGTTATAATATTTTTTTTACCAGCGAAAACCTGTCTCTGTAAGGAGGGTATCTTAAGTTTACTTCCCATCTTCCGTATCTCTTAATTACGGAACGCCTATATGAGAATGTATCGAAGGTTGCCTTCCCATGGTAACGACCCATCCCACTTTCTCCTACTCCGCCGAAAGGTAGATTTATATTATCAAAGTGGATCAAAGTATCATTCATACATCCACCCCCCGAGCTGGTAAGCTTAAGTACCGTTTCCTGTTTCTCTTTATTTCGGGAGAAAAAATAGAGAGACAACGGAGCAGGTAAAGAGTTTATAAAAGAGATCGCCTCCTCAATGGAATCGTATTCGCTAATGGGAAGAATCGGGCCGAAGATCTCCTCTTTCATAATTTTATCTTCCGGCCGTACATCTTCTATAAGTGTAGGCTCTATAAAGAGCTCTTCTCTGTTAACTCTGCCGCCATATATAATTTTACCGTTTTCCAGGAAAGAGCAGAGCCTGTCAAAATGCCTTTCATCAACAATTCTACCGTAATCTGGACTATTTTCGGGCAATTCTCCGAAAAATGTAACAATGCTTTTTTTCAAGCCTTCTATGAGCTCCCCTTTTACGGCTCTATCAACAAGGATGTAATCAGGCGCTATGCAGGTCTGTCCTGCATTGATAAACTTTCCCCAGACAATTCTCCTGCTTGCAGATGTAATATCCGCTTCATTATCGACAATACAGGGACTCTTCCCGCCCAACTCCAGGGTAACTGGAGTAAAATGCTCTACCGCCTTTTCCATCACCCTTTTACCTGCCTCCTTTCCTCCTGTGAAGAATATATAATCGAACTTCTCATCCAAAATATTCTTCTTAACTTCCTCGCTTGGCTCGAGAAAACACACATGTTCCGGCTTAAAAGCCTCTTCCGCTATCATCTTCATAATCCGGGAAGTTTCAGGCACAGAACCAGACGGTTTCAGAACAACACAGTTACCTGCAGAAATCGCCCCGATAAGGGGAATGAATGACAGATTGAAGGGGTAGTTCCACGGGGAAATCAGAAGAACGACACCGTAAGGCATGGAATAGATAAAACTCTTAGAGAAGACATGGATAAGGGGGGTTTTTGCTTTTTCTGGTTTTACCCACCTCGGAAGATTTTTAATATGAAAGTTGAGTTCTTTTTTAAACTGGTATATCTCTGTAACATAGCCCTCGAAGGGAGATTTACCCAATTCGCTCTTAAATGCATCTAAAAGTGCATCCTCTCTATCTTTTACTACTTTTTTCAGTTGCTTTAAACTATTGAGACGAAAGGAGAGTTCAAGTGTTTTCCCACTCTTAAAAAATTTTCTCTGATCCCTTACAACATCCGATAAGTTGATGTTCATAGTTATGCCCCTCAGACGAGGACTTATTTTTACTTTACTACGAAAGAAAGCTTTGTACCTATGGCGGTTGTCCTTAAGTCTTCTAGCTGGGGGACACACTTCAGGCTATGCCCGCTGGCTTTCTTTCGGAACAAACAACCACCTAAGTAGTTTCCGCTTAAGCGGAAACTACTTAGCCCTTACAGGGCTCGCAAAGCCTTAGGCTTTGCCGGTGGTTGTTTGCTTGAGATACAATTTCTCCTGATATATAATGTTATCTGACAATTAAGTCAATGAGCTTTATAGGTAAAACAGATGAGCGAAAAAGAACCCTATGTACTTGCTGTTGATATCGGAACATCCGGGGTAAAAACAGCAATAGTCTCCCTCAACAATGGAATTATTGGATGGGAGTTTCAGAAGACCAGGCTTATAATTCTCGACCGCGGAGGAGCAGAACAGGACCCCCTCGAATGGTGGGAAGCCTTTATCACTACCTCGAGGAGGCTGGTTAAAAGGTTCCCCCCTCAAGCAGAAAAACTAGCCCTTATAAGCTGTACAACTCAATGGTCGGGTACCGTACCGGTTGACAGAGAGGGAAATCCACTTATGAATGCCATCATCTGGATGGATTCGAGGGGGGCACCGATAGTTAGGGAAATTACGCGTGGGAAAATCAACCTTCAGGGCTATGATATTTTTAAACTGTTAAGTTGGATTAGATCGACGGGAGGAATACCCGGCCATGCCGGAAAAGACTCCATAGCTCACATTCTTTATATAAAAGAAAAGCACCCCCACATCTACAGAGACGTTTACAAGTTTCTCGAACCCAAAGATTACATCAATATGAAGCTTACGGGTAACTTCTTCGCTACATTCGATTCCATTGCGCTCCACTGGATAACGGATAACAGGAATATAGGGAATGTCCATTATAAGGATAATCTTCTAAAATTTGTAAAAATAGATAAAGAAAAACTGCCGGAATTAAGAAGAGCTGTTGATATAACAGGTAAAATAAAAAAAGAAGCGGCCGGGGAACTTGGAATACCCGAAGGTATTGAGGTTATAGGTGGAACACCCGATGTACATTCGGCCTGCATTGGTTCGGGCGCTGTGAAGGATTACGAACCTCATCTTTACATTGGAACATCGTCCTGGATAAGCTGTCATGTTCCTTTTAAAAAAACAGATTTACTCCACAATATGGCAACCCTACCATCGGCAATACCCGATAGATACATATTGGCGGATGAGCAGGAAACCGCAGGCGCATGTCTCGATTTCATTTACGATATACTGCTCTCCGGTAATGACTCTAATAAGAAAGCATCCCCTGGCGAAAATAAGTATGAGATACTCGAAGCTCTTGCACAAAGGGCAGAAGCTGGCAGCGGAGGCGTAATATTTACCCCCTGGCTCTTTGGAGAGAGAACTCCTGTTGAAAACAGCAATCTAAGGTCCTGCTTCTATAATGTTTCTCTCAATACAACGAGAGAACAATTTGTAAGAGCGGTGTATGAAGGGGTGGCTTTTAACACAAAATGGCTTCTTTATTATGTAGAAAAATTCGTAAAGAAGAAGTTTGCCCATCTGAATATTATAGGAGGTGGTGCATATTCAGACTTCTGGTGCCAGCTCTTTGCAGACATCCTGGGCTGTACAATAAGACAGATTGAGCAACCGGGACTTGCCAATCTGAGAGGAGCCGCATTCCTCGGATTCATCGCACGCCGAGTTATTGCTGCTGATAGGATACATGAATATGTGCCTGTTAAAAATATTTTTACCCCGAATCAGGAAAAAGAGAAACTTTACAAAGAAATGTTTAAAACCTTTCTCGATATTTACAGGAGAAACAGAAAAATATTCAACCGCATAAATATTAAAAGTTTTACCGGAGGAGTAAATTGAAAAAAATTAGAACTAAAAGGACAATTACACAAAAGCTCCTGGGCGGAGGCATGAAGGCTCTCAAACTACTGCCCCATGTACAGAAAAAAATCAACGAAGAGTACGGGAATATACTGGAAGAACTTGAAAAGATGGCAAAACCATATAATAAAAATCTTCCTCTTGTAAAATCGATACCCGAACAGGGATGGGAGAAAAGAGAAATTATAGATCTTATGGAGGGTCTTAACAGAAGAGAGGAGAATAGATGGAAAGAAGGATATGTCTCGGGGGCAGTGTACCACGGAGGTGAAGAGCATCTCAACTTTCTAAACGGGATCTATGCTCTAAACTCTCAAAGCAATCCTCTCCATTCAGATCTATGGCCCAGCACAATTAAATACGAATCAGAGATTGTGGCAATGACGGCCGAGATGTTCCATGCCAATGATATCAAAAATGACAATCCGGTTTTCGGCGGCAGGGTATGCGGAAATGTTACATCAGGAGGTACCGAGAGCATCCTTCTAGCAATGAAAACCTACCGTGACTGGGGGAGAAAGGAGAGAGGAATAAAGAAGCCGGAGATGGTAGTCCCTGTTACAGCCCACGCTGCATTCGAAAAGGCGGGACAATATTTCAATATCAAAGTGGTTAAAATACCGGTAGATAAAGATTACAAGGCTGATACGGAAAAAGCAAAGAGTGCGATAACAAGAAACACTGTTGTTCTGGTGGGGTCGGCACCGGGTTTCCCTCACGGTATTATAGATCCTCTGCCGGAACTTTCGGAGATAGCACTAAAGAGAAAAATCGGTTTTCATGTAGATGCCTGTTTGGGAGGGTTTATTCTTCCATGGGCCGAAAAACTCGGATATTCTGTTCCTGTCTTTGATTTCAGACTTCCCGGTGTAACCTCCATTTCAGCCGATACTCACAAATACGGTTATGCGGCAAAGGGCAGTTCAGTCATCCTCTACCGGGGAGAGGCATTGAGGCGTTATCAGTATTTCAAAACCACAGAATGGCCGGGTGGGCTTTATTTCTCTCCTACATTTGCCGGATCCAGACCGGGGGGATTGAGCGCGGTTTGCTGGGCCTCCCTGGTGTCAATGGGTAAGAAAGGATATACAGAGGCAACTGATAAAATTCTTAAAACCGCCGGAATTATTAAAGAAGGAATTAAATCCATATCGGAGTTATTCATATTCGGTGACCCCCTCTGGGTAATAGCATTCGGTTCCGCCAACCTTGACATCTATAGAATACTCGACTATATGAATGAGAAAAAGTGGAGTTTAAACGGGCTCCACTATCCGGAAGCCGTCCATATCTGCGTAACCTTAAGACATACACTCCCCGGAGTTCCCGAAAGGTTTATAGCTGATTTGAAAGATGCTGTAAAACATGTAAGGGGAAATCCCCGGGATAAGGGTAAAATGGCACCAATCTACGGAATGGCCGCCGGTTTACCCGACAGAAGCATGATAGCAGAACTCATGGATCAATACATGGATCTGCTGTACAGCTTTTGAGGATGGTGCAATTGACATTTATCTTTCACTGATTAATAATCCAATTACATGTCAAAATATATTTTCGTTACCGGAGGTGTATGTTCCAGTCTCGGTAAGGGAGTTGCTGCCGCGTCCATAGGAAGCCTTCTTGAATGCATGGATTTAAAGGTTCGTATGATCAAGATAGATCCCTACATCAATGTGGATGCTGGAACCATGAGTCCCTACCAGCACGGAGAAGTCTATGTAACCGATGATGGAGCTGAAACCGATCTCGATCTTGGAAATTACGAAAGATTTACCTCCTCTCCCCTGTCTCAAGCCCACTCCATAACCACCGGACAAATCTACCAGGAGGTAATCAAAAAAGAGAGGGAGGGGAGGTTTCTGGGCAGAACGGTTCAGGTCATACCTCATATCACCGACGAAATAAAAAGACGCATCTACCTGATAGGTGAACAGCCGGAAGTAGATATCACCATTACAGAAATAGGTGGTACCGTAGGCGATATTGAATCCATCCCTTTCCTGGAAGCGGCAAGGCAATTTATACACGACCTGGGGGAAAAATACGTTTTATTCGTTCATCTAACCCTTATCCCCATGGTTATAGGTGGAGAGCTCAAGACAAAACCCACCCAGCACTCGGTTAAAGCTCTCAGGGAAATAGGCATCCAGCCGGATATCCTCCTGTGCAGGGCGCCTTATCAACTCGACGAAAGTCTCAAACAAAAAATCTCCCTGTTCACTAATGTAGAGGTTGAGGCGGTCATTTCAGCTTACGATATAAAGACTTCCATCTACGAGATCCCCCTTCTTTTTCACAAGCAAAGGCTTGATGAGATAGTTCTTAAAAAGCTTGGCATTCCCGAGAGATCGACCAATTTAAACCGATGGGAAAATGTAGTCAATACCTACAACAGGGCAACCAGAAAGACAAAAATAGCTATAGTGGGTAAATATGTGGACCTTCACGACACTTACAAATCGATACACGAGGCTATTTTACACGGGGGGATTGCAAACAATTCAAAAATTGAAATAAAATATGTTGATTCGGAAAAACTGGAGAAAGACGGTAAACTGTTAGAGGAGAGTTTCAGCGACATCAACGGCATTCTGGTGCCCGGAGGGTTTGGTCAGCGGGGTATTCAGGGCATGATAGAAGCGGCGCGATACGCCAGAGAGAAGGGCATTGTTTATCTCGGAATATGTCTTGGTATGCAGATAATGGTAATTGAATATGCACGCAATGTGCTTAAGCTTGAAGACGCTGACAGTACAGAGTTCTCTCCCGGTTGCCGGCATCCGGTTATTACCCTGCTTACCGAACAGGTGGATATAAAGGCATACGGAGGCACCATGAGGCTCGGCAAAAACGAAACCCATCTCCTTGAAGGTACCCTTATTAGAGAAATTTACAACTCTCCCGTTACTTCTGAAAGGCACAGACACCGTTACGAGGTCTCCAACAAATACCGTAAAGCCTACATAGAGGCCGGGCTCATAATAAGCGGGGTAACGCCGGATGGTTCGCTCGTAGAAGCTGTGGAATGGCCGAATCATCCCTGGGGTATTGGGGTACAGTATCACCCGGAGTTTAAATCAAAACCCTTCATGGCTCACCCTCTTTTTAAGAGTTTTATTAAGGCGAGTCTGGAAACAGCCAGGATTAGAAATGAAAAGAGTGAAAGAGAAAATTAAACCGATTATACTTTTTGGGGTAATTTTAAGCCTCTTAAGATTGCTATTCTCATGCAGTCTGGATTACGAGAAAGCCATGCTGGTCGAAGAGCTTTCCGAAGAAATCCCCGATACAATAATATATAATTTTACCCAGACAAAGGTTATAGACGGGAACATAAGGTACAGGGTTTATGCCGCCCGTGCGGAGAATTATGAAAAGAGAAAACAAACAGTGCTTACAGATGTGCACTTCAGGGAGTACAACGAAGAAGGAGAAGTAATTACAGAGGGGCGTGCAGATCAAATTACCTTTTTTACAGAAACAGAAAATGCACAACTTTCCGGAAATCTCGATTTTTATTCTGCTCTGGAAGAAGCAAGAATTTCCGGGGAGTATTTGATATGGAATAACGAGAGAAAAACTCTATCCAGTGAAAAACAGGACCTGATTAAAATCGAAAAAGATTCAGGCTCGAAAGTAATGGGAAGGGGATTTGAAGCGGATTTCACGCAGAAAAGTATCTTTTTCTCCGAAGAAGTTGCTGGAGAATGGGTTGATGAAGAAGAATAGGATAGGAGCTCTCCTTGCCACTTTTATGTTTTTTTTCATCATAATACCTCTTGTGGGAAAAACCTTTCAATTTTCCGGTGACAGAATGTACACCGTAATGGCAAAGGGTAAAGAGCACACCTTTCTAACGGGAAATGCCACTATAATTACCGAAAGCACAACGATCCAGGCAGAAGAGATAGAGCTTTACGGTCGGGACTCCAGGTATGCAATTTGCAAGGGAGGAGTATCTATAAAGGACGAAGAGAAAGGGATAGTGCTGAGCACGGAAAGCCTTTTTTTCGACCGTGAAGAGGAAATAACGAGGGTAAAAGGCTACGTGGAGATGATAGATCAAAAAAACGAGCTTGTGGCAAAAGCAGGTTTTCTGGAACACTTCGGAAAAGAAGATATAATCATCCTCCAGATAGGGGTTCGCATTCTTAAAGAAGATATGGCATGCAGGTCCGAGTTTGCCCGTTATCGAAGAGAAGAAGAGATACTTGAACTTTCGGGAATGCCTTTTGTATTCTGGAAGGGAGACGAATACAGAGCCTCCAGGATCGTAATAAATCTGGATACCGATGAGATACAACTGGAAGGAGAAGTAAAGGGTAAAATCATCTCCGAAGAGAAAGGGGAAGAGAAGAGCAAGGAGAATGACTCCGGCCAATGAATAACGGTAACGGCTCCATTCTGGCTGTAGAAGGCCTAAAAAAAAGATTCGGCAGAAAAATTGCAGTGCAGGATGTAAGCTTCTCAATGAACGAAGGGGAAGTGGTGGGACTTCTAGGACCCAACGGTGCCGGTAAGACAACTGTTTTTTATATGATCGTTGGATTTGTTAAGCCCACATCGGGTAGAATCACACTAAACGGTAAGGATATCACCAGGCTCCCCATGTATAAGAGAGCCCGGGAGGGTATTTCCTATCTTCCCCAGGAAGCTTCTGTATTCAGAAAACTAACGGTAAAAAAGAATATTCAGGCTATTCTTGAGACGAGAAGGGATCTTTCTCGAGCCGAGAAGAGAAAAAAATTAGACGCTTTACTTAATGAACTCGGAATCTTGCAGGTTAAGAACCAGAAAGCCTTTACACTATCCGGTGGTGAGCGAAGAAGAACCGAAATAGCCCGTTCTCTTGCCATCGAACCGCGTTTCCTCCTTCTCGACGAGCCTTTTGCCGGCATCGATCCCATCGCAGTGTACGAAATAAAAAGAATTGTTAAGCTGCTCTCAGAAAGAGGTATAGGCGTTCTTATAACCGATCATAATGTAAGAGATGCACTGGAAATTACCCACAGGTCATATATCATTCATCTGGGAGAAATTCTCGTAAATGGGACACGAGAGGAACTTCTGGAGAGTGATATAGCCCGTAAAATCTACCTTGGTAATGAGTTCAGAATGTAACGGTAAAACATTGACAAACCCTCTTCAGTAATCCATTATTAATAGTGTACTTAAATACCTGGGTGCAGATAAATCCCGAAAGCCCATCCGAGAGCCGGATCATTTAAACAGTAGGTTAAGTGGGGGAATTGCTTGGAACAGCGACAGAAACCAGTAGTTTCACAGGAACAAAAGCTGAGAATGAATCCTCAGCTTTATCAATCGATCCAGCTCATGACTCTTCCAATACAGGAACTGCGTTTCCGAATACAGGAAGAACTGGAGAGAAACCCTGCCCTGGAAGTGATTGAAGAACATACCGACGCCTCAATTGAGGAAATTTCAGACAGAGAAAACAACGAAGAGTACGATTATTTTGAAAACACCTCAGACCCCGGTTACACCATTTCCTACGATGAAGAGTCCAGCGATAACAAAAAAAGATTTATTGAAGGTGCCCTGTCCAGACCGGAATCGCTCCAGGAACATCTTCTCTGGCAGCTTCGGCTTCAACCCATCCCTGAAAGATGGTTCGAAACAGGTGAGCTGCTTATACGAAACTTAGATGAAAATGGTTTCCATCGAGAACCGCCGGAACTTCTGGTTAAACCGGAAGAGAGACCCATAGTAGAGAAAGTAACAAAAATTATTCAGAGTTTCGACCCCATCGGAGTTTGTACCAGGGATTACAAAGAATCCTTAATAGTACAAGCCGGAAAATCCCCCGATTCACCACCCGCTGCTGTAGAGATTTTGAAAAATCATCTTCCCCTTCTCGAAAAGGGCAAACATGATGAGATTGCAAAAAAAATGAAGAAAACTAAAGAGGAAGTTGAGAAAGCTGTTGAGTTTATAAAGACCTTAAACCCCTTCCCCGGAAGATTATACTCAAATGAACTTCCCAGATACGTTATTCCAGACCTGATAGTAACGATCAAGGAAGGGAACTTTGTAATCATTTTAAACGATGAAGAAATTCCAGTACTTGGAATAAACTCCTTCTTTAAGAATGTGTTGCAAGCAAAAAACAAGGCTCCCAATATAAAAAACTTTGTAAAAACAAATATAAAAAATGCCAACTGGTTTATTAGAAGTATAAAACGACGCAACGAGACCCTCCTTCGAATTTCAAAAGCTATTGTGGAGTTTCAGAAAGACTTCTTTTTAAAAGGACCAAAATATCTTCGTCCGCTAACATTAAAGGATATTGCCGATGAAGTGGGGGTACATGAGACCACGGTTTCCCGAATTTCCAACTCAAAGTATGTCCAAACAGAGTGGGGTATCTTCGAACTAAAATACTTCTTTTCCAATTCTATCTCCGGTGCAGGTTCGGGAGGATCGAGATTCTCAAAGGAAGCAGTTAAACAAATTATAAAAGAAATAATCAAAGAAAACTCAGAAGGGAAAAGACTTTCCGATCAAAAAATTACCGAGGCTCTGGAGAACAGGGGGATCAAACTGGCCAGAAGAACAGTCGCAAAATATAGAAAAGAACTGGATATTGCATCTTCTTACGAGAGATGATTTTTTATATAAATTAAATTTATTTTTCACAGTGGAGGAATCATGGATAATATCGAAATTAAAGGTGTTCATTTTAATGTCAGCGATGATGCAAAAGAGTACATCCATAAGAAGCTCCATAGAATTGATTATGCCAGCGATCTCATCGTAGATCTTTTATTTACTCTTACAAAAGAAAAAAAGGGATATACCCTGGTAGCCAACATAAACTTCAGGTGGGGATATTCTACCCATATCGAAGTTAAAAATTTTGACCTCTTTGAAGGAATAGATAAATTGATGGATAAACTGGAATTGAAAGTTACCAAGGAAAAAGAAAAAATACAGGAACATACTTAAAGGGGTAACTTTTGCTTACTCGGTTATGTTCTTTATTTGGAAGTGAATCTATATAAAATCGGGGAAACTTATGAAAAACTTTACAGTACTTGATCTGATAGATATGGACTTAAAAGAACACAACTCCCTGAATCTGCGATGTATTGGGGGGCGGAAAGGTCTGGTAAGAGAGATAACAGTACCTGAACTGAACAGACCGGGGCTCGCTCTGAGTGGGTTCTTCGACAACTTTGCATTTCAGAGAATACAGATATTCGGAAGGGGAGAGAATGCCTATCTCAGGAAACTCGAGAAAGAAGACAATACCAGAACTCTGGCAGAGATGTTTTCCTATGAGTTTCCCTGCAGTATATTCACCCATAACCTTCAGCCTACAAAAGACTTTACGGAAATCTCTGAAAGAATGAATTGCCCTATGCTATCAACAGATCTCACCACCTCTGAACTTACCACGAGGTTGGTATGGGCCTTAAGCAACGTTTTTGCACCTCAAAAAACAATACACGGCGTTCTTGTAGAAGTTTACGGAATAGGGGTTCTTATTACCGGCAGGAGCGGGGTGGGAAAGAGTGAAACTGCTTTAGAGCTTATAGAACGCGGACATAGACTTGTCTCTGATGATGTGGTTGAAATAAAGTGTGTAAGCGGAAGTGTGCTCATGGGATCTGGAGCCAATAAAGTGATTGGACATCACATGGAGATTAGAGGGCTTGGTATTATCAATATTGCCCATCTGTACGGAGTTGCAGCCATACGGGATAAGAAACAGATACAACTGGTGGTGGAACTGGAAACCTGGGATCCAGAAAAGGAATACGATCGTCTGGGCTCTCATGAGAATACCACTGAGCTACTCGGTGTTAGTGTACCATATTTAAAAATTCCGGTGAAACCAGGAAGAAATGTGCCCATCCTTATCGAAACTGCAGCCATGAATGAAAGGCTTAAAAAAATGGGTTATCACTCTGCAAAAGAATTTAATCAGAATATCCTTAAATGGCTTGAAAGTGAAAGTATCCGGTCAGTATATTCCAAAAAGAAATCGTTCAGATAGGAAACAGACGAGTCATGGTAGAAAAAAAGATAACAATCAAAAACAGAGCCGGTATTCATGCCCGGCCGGCAGCAATGATAGTTCAATTGGCAAACAAATTCGAGTCTGATATTTATTTCGAAAAGGACAACGATAGAATAAACGGAAAATCAATAATGGGAATAATCACATTGGGTGCAGGATACAATACTACACTCAAAATAATTGCCGAAGGAACGGATGAGGAAGAAGCCCTTGCATCTATTGCCAAATTATTTGAGACAAAGTTCGAGGAGGAATAAGACTCGAATCAGCCTGTTGTTTTTTATCCTTCTTACGGTGCAACCCTATCTCAATGCACAGGAAACTATCCTGACAGTAACGGCCGAGGGGAAAAATCTTTACATCTTTCTTAAACTTGCAAATTACCCGGAGGAAAAGCTTCTCTCATCTTTAAGAGAAGGTTTCAAGGCAGAAATTGCTTTTAATATTCGTCTTTACAGAAAAAGCCGTGGAATCCTTCGATATTTTGGGGATAGGATGGTCTACGAAGCACATCCCACTTATGAAGCAGGCTGGGATATCTTTCACAAGCAGTTCTTTTTAACAGGGGATGACGGAAGCTCCAGGATGTTTAAGAATAAGGACAAATTTTTACTCGCTTTTTTTACTCTAAAAAATTATCCCGTTGAGCTGAAAGAAACAGATCCTTTAGAGGGCTATTATATTCTGGGAAGCATAAGCCTCAATACAATAAAACTTGTGCCTCCCTTCAATATATTATCTTTTCTGTTGCCAAAGAATCAGAAAGTAACTCCATGGGAAAGGATCGATCTGAGCCAACTTAAACCAGGAGGAGGTTAACAGTGATTCGTTCCGCCGGTTCGGGAGCAGCAGGAGTTATTGCAGTAATCCTTCTCTATATTTTACTTATTGTTCTGATCCTCTTCTTTTCCGACCAGATTTTACAGGATATCGCCGAGGAAGGAACACTATCAATTTTTATAATAATTCCTCTGGCAGCGGTCCTTCCGCTTTTCCTTTTGGGTATAATAGGTGTAAACATCTTGAATCTTATCAAGGAAAGAGCAAGGGGCAATCCGGGTGCAAAGTTTAAAACCCGCCTTATTATCTTTTTTACATTCATAGCATTCCTTTCCTCCATTCCCCAGGGAATTCTCTCCATGGGCTTTATTAACACAACCATGAACTCGTGGTTTAGTTCCAGATTAGCCGACGCGCTGCAGGGAGGTCTTGACATTGCCCTTGAATACTACAACGAAAAAATCGAAAATCTGACCACTTTCAGCGAAAGTAATGTCTTTCCCCTTCTTCTGCGGGATATGACACGTCAACCGGATCAAATGTGGGATAATATCAGGAGTGCAAACCCCTCGGTTCACTCGATTCAGATCTTTGATAATGATGGCAATGAAGTGCTGTTCAAAGGAGATACCAGAACCAGGATTCAGGAAGATCAACCTGGTTTCCAGGAGGAAGGAGTTCTGCCCAAAGAGACTAAAAAAGATGCAAGCATACTGAGAATATTGAAAAAACACTCTATTGAAGGAAGAAATTATTCTATAATCCTGAGTGTGGTTCTTCCGAGAGATTTCGATACGGCAGCGGAACAGCTTACCAGTTCGCTCTTAATATTCAAGGAGTATGAGAAATATCAATCAACCTTTCGCATTGTACTTATCCTTTTCTTCTCCTTTTTCTCCTTTCCTATTTTACTTCTCTCGATTTTGATCAGCTTTATCTTAACAGAGGAGATAATACGACCAATCGTTAGTCTGGAAGAGGCGACAAAAAAAGTGGCAGAGGGCGATTTCTCCATAAGAATACTCTCTCGATCCAGAGACGAGCTTGCAATTCTTATCGACTCTTTTAACCAGATGGTATCCGAACTGGAGCGTTCAAGGATAAAAATCATGCAAACCGAGAAGGTTACTGCATGGCAGGAGATCGCACAAAGAATGGCTCACGAGATAAAAAATCCTTTAACCCCCATAAAACTATCTGCCCAGCGTATTCTCAGGAAATACAAAACCGACATAAACAGTCTGGAGAAAGTGCTTGAACCCTCCGTTAATTCTATAATACTGGAAGTGGATAATTTGACAAAACTTCTTCAGGAGTTCCGAGATTTTGCAAGACTTCCCGCTCCATACATGCAACCATCCAACCTGAAGAGTATCGTTGCTGAGGCATCCTCCATGTATCAGGCATCCTACCCCCTTGTAACTCTACATATAGAAGACATCGACGATAACCTGATGCTCAATGTGGATAGAAACCAAATAAAACAGGTATTCTCAAACTTACTTAAAAATGCATTCGAGGCTATAGAGAGTGAAGGTGAGGTCTTCATTCGAACCGATCTTGTCAGAAAGGGAAATCTTAAGTATTGTAGAATACAGGTAAGAGATACCGGTTCGGGTATAGATGAAGAGAATCGCAATAAAGTTTTCAATCCGTACTTTACAACCAAGAAGAGAGGTACCGGGCTCGGACTTTCTATCGTCGAGAGAATTATATTCGATCACAATGGTCAAATCTGGTTTGAAACAGAAAAAGAGATGGGAACAACATTTTTTATAGATCTTCCAATGGAGGGGTAATTGAGCAGAGTACTGATCATTGACGATGAGCCAGGCATAAGAAATGTACTCAAAGACATTCTTGAAGATGAGAATTACACAGTATTTACTGCAGAAGAGGGCTTAAGTGGGCTATCACTGGTGGAGAAGGAATCCATCGATCTTGTAATTCTTGATATATGGCTACCCAACATGGGAGGAATAGATGTACTAAGAGAGATAAAACAAAGCCATCCGGAAGTTGAGGTGATCGTAATTTCGGGACATGCAAATATCGACATGGCTGTAAAAGCCGTAAAGCTTGGTGCCTTCGATTTTCTGGAAAAACCCCTATCCATGGATAAGGTAATCACACTGGTAAAAAATGCCCTCGCCATGGAAGATCTGAAAAAAGAAAACAGACAACTCAAATACTCCCTCTTCATGGAGGACCCTCTTATCGGAAGCAGTCCAGCCATGAAAAAAATCAGGACCCTCATAGATCAAAGTGCAGCTTCAGATGCAAGAATCCTTATTATGGGAGAAAACGGTACGGGCAAGGAGCTCGTTGCCAGGGAAATCCACAAAAAAAGTAGACGCTGTGACGGCCCTTTTGTTACCGTCAACTGTGCCGCCATACCGGATACACTTCTGGAGAGTGAGCTCTTCGGCCATGAGAAAGGTGCATTTACAGGCGCAATAGCAAGAAGAAGGGGTAAGTTTGAGATGGCCGATGAAGGCACGCTTTTCCTGGATGAAGTAGCAGACATGTCTTCGAGTGCTCAGGCTAAAGTTCTTCGAGTTATTCAGGAGCTGAAGTTTGAGCGTATTGGTGGAGAAAAATCCATATCCGTGGATGTGAGGTTAATAGCTGCAACCAATAAGAATATACAGGAAGAGATAAAAAAACAGCTCTTTCGTGAAGACCTTTACTTCCGCCTGAATGTCATACCGATAATAATTCCGCCCCTAAGGGAAAGACCCGAAGATCTCCGTGAACTTACCAATTATTTCATGGAAAAGTTTAAACCCCAAAAAAACTCGGAGAAAAGAACTATCTCGAACGAAGGGATGAAAATTCTCGAAGATTACACCTGGCCGGGAAATGTCCGGGAATTGAAAAATTTTATAGAACGTATTAATGTTATGAGTGATGAAGAGATAATCTCACCGGAGACCGCCCATTACTTGCTCGGCGAGAAGATAAAAGAAGAACGTTCCTGGAACCTTAAAGAGTTTGAATCCATGAAGTTAAACGAGGCGAAGGATCTTTTTGAGAAAAAACTCCTGACCCTGAAATTAAGTCAAAATAATTTCAATATATCAAAAACAGCCGAAGCTCTAGGAATATATCCAAGCAATTTACATGGAAAAATAAAAAAACTGGGAATCAAGATTCAAAAATGAAACCTTTAACCAAAAGGCAGGAAGAGGTTCTTGCCTTTATCAAATCTTTTATCAACGAACATAAATATCCACCCACAATAAGGGAAATTGCACGCCACTTTAAAATATCTATTAAGGGCGCATACGACCATATTAAATCTCTTGAGCGAAAAAATTATATACATTGTGATATAAACCGCTCAAGAACTATCGGAATAAACGAGCCTCCCAGGGAGAAAGCAGAGGAGTTTATATCCATACCACTTCTGGGTAATGTCGCAGCGGGTACTCCCCTCTTTGCAGAAGAGAATATGGAAGGCGAAATCAGGCTTCCTTCCGAATCACTTAGGCGCGGTAAATATTTTGCACTTCATATTAAGGGAGACAGCATGCAGGATGCCGGTATTCTTGATGGGGATCTGGCGATTTTCCGTCACCAAGCGACCGCCGAAAACGGCGATATAATTGTTGCCATGGTCAACGATGCATTTACCCTCAAGCGATTCTACAGAGAGAAAAACAGGGTAAAACTAAAAGCCGAGAATCCCGTCTACCCGCCCATCTATACACAGAACATTCAGATTCTCGGAAAGCTGGAGTGTATTTTCAGAAGTTATGAGTAACAGTGCTGGATCATCGGTTTTTTTACTTCTTGGACCCGAAAACGGAGAGAAAGAGAAGTTTATCACAAAAATAAAAACCGATTTAGCAAAAAGAATGGGTGAAGCTCCGGAGGAATATCATTTCTATCCCTTTGAAACCGATTTAAGTACCGTTATTTCCATTCTCAGAAACAATTCACTCTTCGCCTCATACAAAACGGCCATCCTCAACAATACCGAAGAGATAAAGAGAGACGAGGATATATCCCTGCTGTCAGATTACATTAAGCACCCTCCAGGACACACGACCCTCTTTATGTTAAGCGACTCTACCAGAGTACACAAAAAAATAGAGAAAGTAGTACCAAAAACGCAAAAAAAAATATTCTGGGAATTGTTCGAAAACAGAAAACAACAGTGGGTCTCGGAGTACTTTCGGAAGGCAGGTGTTACCATACAGCCGGAAGCGGTGGAGCTTTTTCTGGACATGGTGGAGAATAATACGCGGGATATGGAGAAAGAGTGTGAAAAACTTGTACTTTTCTTCGGAGAAAGAGCAACCGTTTCGGAAGAAGAGATCGAGAAGTTTATCTATCACAGCAAAGAGGAAAATGTCTTTACCCTCTTCGAACGGATAGCAACTCAGGATTTTTCAGCAGCGGTGGAAATTCTTCAAAAAATATTGCAATCGGGGGAATCCAATCCTGCAATGCTCATAGGTGGTCTTCTCTGGCAATTCAAGAAGCTTAAACACTTAAGGGAACTCACGGATCGGCGGTATAATCCGGAAGAGGCATTTCTAAAAGCAGATATTAAGGGCAGGAAAAATCAACGTATATACGCAAACGGTATAAAAAACTACTCATCGGAAGATATACAGAACATTATTGTAATGATCGCTGACTACGACAACCTCTTACGCTCTTTCCGCGCCGATATGCACGAGCTGTTACTCTCGATTTTCCTCTACTACTGTATTAAAAGAAAGGGGGATAAATCTTAGTTCCTGTCTCGCAAAATCCTTAAAAGCTCTCCGGCCTTCTCAACACTTATTCCGCACTCTTTTGCAATCACTTCCGGGTCCTGTGTAATAATCGCCTTTAGAGAACCAAATGTCTTAAGCAGTTTCTGGCTTCTCTTCTTCCCAATGCCAGGAACACTCTCGAGAGTTGACAGAATAAGTTCCCTCCGGCGTGTGCTTCTGTTGAAGGTATTTGCAAATCTGTGAGCCTCATCCCTTACTCTCTGAAGAATCTTTAACCCCTGGTGTGTTTCCTTAAGCTTTAACGGCTCACCCTCCACGGGAACTATCAATTCTTCTCTTTTGGACAACCCCACCAGGGTGATCTTAACATCGAGTGCATCCAGTATAGACTTTACTGCATTTACCTGTCCTTTCCCCCCGTCAATTAAGATTAAATCTGGCTTCTTGAGTCCCTCATTGATAACACGTGTATACCTGCGTGCCACAGCCTCCCTTAAGGCTTCATAGTCATCTATCGCTCCGTTAAGAGTTTTCAAGTGAAAATGCCTGTATCCCTTTTTATCCGGTTCTCCGTTTATAAAAGATACCATTGAAGCTACGGGATACTTCCCGGAAAGCTGGGCAACGTCAAAACCTTCGATGCGTCTGGGTAGATTAGGAAGACCTAGAGTATTCTTAAGATCCCGCAATGCTTTAAATCTCTGGGAGTAGGTTAATCTTTCTTCCAGGTCCTGAATGCAGTTCTCTTCGGCCATCTTTAAGATTGATCTATCGCGTCTGCTTTCAGGAAAGGCTACCGTGGTTGTTACCTTGAGCTCTTTAAGAAAGAACTCCTCGATAAATGACAAATCCGCTTGTTCGGAAATAAATATTCTTGCAGGCGGTTTGTGGTCTTTCCTGTAATACTGTAAAAGAAAATGCCTCAAGACCTCCTCCCTCTCTTCGTAAGCTTCGGTTCGAAAAAGATCGCGTCCGGAGAGCTTTCCATTACGCATCATAAAAACCGTAAAACTGCACAGGTGCTCCTTCGAAGCCAGCGCTACATAATCACGTGATTCCGGATTGAAATCGACAACCTCCTGTTCCAATTCTATCGTTTTTATGGCCTGAATATTATCCCTGGCTTCTGCAGCTTTTTCAAACTCAAGCCTTTCTACAGCGCGGTTCATCTCTCCTGTTAGTTCTTCTATGATCTCTCCACTTTCACCCGATAGTAACTTTTTAACTCTTTCCACCTCTTCGGCATATTCTGCCCTGCTTATCCTGTTACAACAGGGCGCAGAACATCTGCCAATATGATAATAGAGGCAGGGGTGATCTCTGCGCTTCAACTTACCCCTGCATTTCCTCAAGGTAAATAATCTCTCTATAAGCTCAAGATAACGGTCTATACTTTTTACATGAGGATAGGGTCCGAAATAGAGAGAACCATCATTGATAATCCTTCTTGTTCTATACAACCGGGGGTATTCTTCCGAGGTAAGTTTTATAACCGGGTAAGTTTTCCCATCCTTTAGATTGATATTGTAATGGGGCTCGAGCTCTTTAATCAGATTGTTTTCCAATAAAAGTGCTTCATATTCGTTTTTTGTGATTATAGATTCAACGGTGCTCACTTTTCTAACAAGAAATCTTGTTTTTATGTCCCTGGCACCGGAAAAGTAAGAACGAACACGCTTTTGAATATTCCTCGCCTTACCCACATATAACACTTCTCCTGCGGCGCTTTTCATGAGGTATACACCGCATTTAGGAGGTAAATTGTTAATAAGGCAGGTCAATCTGTTATCTGTAACTGATCCCTGTTCCATTTATGCCGATAATTTTATAAAATACAAGAGAAATATGAAAAAATATGTTCTCTGCATATCGATCTCTCTTATTTTCCTCTTCAGTTGTTTTTCCATAGAAAGGATAATCATTTTAGGCAGAGATGACCACTGGCAGAGACTCTATTATAAAGATAACATAATTCTACATTCGGGCAAAGGTGGTTTTACCGACCTTGTGCTTAAAGAAGGAGAATACAAGCCCACAGAAGAAACCGACCTGTTAATACACTTTAATAAGTTACCTCCGGAAGATATAACG
The DNA here is from genome assembly GCA_003645645.1 of Spirochaetota bacterium. Lineage (GTDB taxonomy): Bacteria > Spirochaetota > Spirochaetia > SPDA01 > B32-G16 > B32-G16. Next base: position 25,576 of record QNBH01000001.1, read on the forward strand.
GGAAGTTACAGAACAGAGTCCTCAGGTATTATACTTTCTGAAAAACTTGCGATGTATGGAAACGGAGCAGGTTTTTTTACAAAACAGAGCGGTGGTGTTCGGCTCCTGGCAAACAATGATGCTCTGCTCTACCCTGGTAAAGTGTGGGAGGACTTTACCGTGGAGTTCTGGCTCTATCCGGCAACCATGGAAGAGGGTGAGACGCTGCTGCTCTGGAACGGTACATTAAAATTCGAGTCTACCATTCTCCCTCAAGAAATCAGCTGTTACATTCAAAACAGAAGAGTTGTATGGAATTTCAAAAACTTTTTTCTCCCTCCCGATAGAGAAGCTTTTACCCTCGAGCTAAGGGGTAACTCTCCTCTGGTTCCAAAGTCCTGGCATCACCATACGCTTCGTTTCAACAGCTCTACCGGTATGCTTGAGTATTTGCTTGATGGCATCCCCGATGCTATAATATATACCACTAACACCGGAAGGGAGGAGAAAAGCTTCTACCTTCCGGTTACGGGAAACCTATCGGAGGGGGTACTAACAATAGGAGAGGTTTTTACCGGACTGATAGATGAGCTACGCATATCGAGGAGCTTTATCACCAAGCCCTTTACAGAACTCTATCTGGATGAGAAGGGGACTGCAATCACAAGAGTCTTCGATCTTGGATATACAAACTCCCGGTTAAGTAAAATTGAGGCGGCTTATTCAACCCCATCGGATTCCTCTGTTTATTTCTATTACAAAATCTCGGATATCATGGCTCAACCCGATTCACCGGAAAACAACTGGATACCCTTTATACCGGGTCGATCCCTCCCGGAAGATAGAAGCGGTCGATATCTTCAATTAAAAGTGGAACTTCTGCCTTCAGGAGACGGAGTCCATTCCCCCACAGTTCACGAAATCACGATTGCATTCGAACCAGACCTTCCGCCGCCTCCTCCAGTAAAACTTAGAGCCATTCCGGGAGACGGCAAGGTCATACTGCAGTGGAGTGCGGTTACTGAGCAGGATGTAAAAGGTTATATGGTATATTACGGCCACAGACCCGGCTACTATTTCGGAACAGAGAGCAATCTTGGCAGCTCACCTGTCGATGTGGGGAATAAAACAGAAGTTACCCTGGAAGGCTTACTCAACGGCAGATTGTACTATTTCTCTGTGGCAGCATACGATTCGGCCGATCCGCCCCATTTAAGTGATTTTTCAGAAGAAGTAAGTACCAGGCCTTCGGAGATAAGGTAATCCTGAAATGAAATTGGCAGAGTTATTAAAAAGAACTCAAACCGCTTTTCGGGTAAGGGATTATTCACTGGCGGAGAAACTCTGCACCCGTCTTAAGAGTGAAAGCCCCGACCATCCGGGAATTAGAATCCTCATGGGAAATATCTATGCAAAGCAGAACCGTTACGATGAGGCAGTTGAAGAGTATGCTCAATCCATAAAGCTCAATAGAGATAATCCCGAAGCCTATAACAACATGGGAGTGGTTTTCAGGCTTATTGGCAAACTGCCCGATGCTCTGGAAGCTTTTAAAAAGGCCTATTCCCTTTCCCCCGATAGGGCGGATATATGCTACAACCTGGGAAATGCCTTCAAACACGCAGGAGACCTGAAGAAGGCAGAAGAGTTTTACAGACGCTCCATACGGCTCGATGACTCCTTCGTTCTTTCATATAACAACCTGGGTACCATATACGAGCGCAGGGGAGACCATAAGGCCGCTCTTGAGCTTTACGGCGAGGGGCTTAAAGCCGATAGCAACCATCCTACTCTTCATTACAACCTCGGAGTCGCCCTGGAAACTTCAGGAAAGCTTGATGAGGCCGTTTACGAGTATTCCAGAGCATTGAGTTACCGGCCGGACTGGATAGAGGTGTTGAATAATTTAGGAGTTGTATATGAAAAATTAAACAAGCATGAGCAGGCTCTCTCGACTTTCAATAGGATACTCACCCTGGATCCTCACAATGTAAGAGCAAAAAACAATATGGGTGTTGTGTTGGTAAAACAGGGAAAACGAGACGATGCTCTTAAGCTTTTCCGGGAGGCTATCACAGAAAACCCCGATTATTTGAAAGCTTCCTATAATCTGGGAAGGGTGTACTATGAAGGCGGAGCCCATAGAGAAGCCATCGATGAGCTTCTTGCTATAGCGGAGAAAAATCCCGATGATCCCGAAGTAAGACTTCTGCTTGGAAAACTCTTTCTGGAAACCAATCATTTTAAGGCAGCATACGATCATCTTCAATATTTACTGGAAAATGATCCACAAAATGTAAAGGCTCTCATAACTCTGGGTAGAATGTATCAAAAGACCGGAGACAGGGAAAAGGCTCTGTCAAATTATAAAGCTGCTCTTCAAATTGATCCGGAAGATGTTGAGGCGCACTTAGGCCTTGCCGATTTTTACAGAGAGGAGGGAGATAACAACAGTGCAATCAATGAGTTAAACTTTATCCTCTCACGGTTTCCGGAAAATATCCCCGCCAGGAGATTTCTGGCTGAAATTCTCCTTGACGAAGAGGAGTATGAGAAGGCAAGAGAAAACTTTGAAAAACTGCTTGAATACAACCCCGAAGACAGGGAAGTGCTCTCTCTTCTTGCGCATATATATCATTCGCTGGGGGAAACCCAGGAAGCCCTCCGTCTTGCACACCAGTTGGCAGAAAAGAAGGGCGGTGAGGATGGATCACTGGATCTGGATAAACTAAACGAGCTTCTTTCCGTATTTGAGCAAATTGCAGAGGATTATATATCCGAGAACAGGGATACAATAGAGAAAAATATTAACAGCCTTTCCGAAATAAGCTTGGAGAGCTCAATTGAAGAAGCAGTGGAAGAAGATACGGACAGCGTTCTCTTTGAAGATATTCCGGGTCTTGAACCCGAAACGGTTCCAATAATCGATATTGGCGGAATAGATCCGGTTATTGCAATAAACGAAGAAGAAGAAACTCTAAATCTTCTGGAAATGGAAGAAGAGATACCTCCTGAAATGCCATCTGAAGAGGAAAAAGAAGAAGAGATACACGAAATAGTCCGAGAAACAGAAAAATCTTCGACTTCGGAAGCACCTTTCTCTCCAACACCCTGGCAGCAGGCCACCGCCCAACCCTACGCTTCACCTTCGGGACAGCCCTCTCCTTTTCAACAGGCAGAGCCACCCCCTCAGCAGCAAGCCACTGCAAGGCCTCAAGCTCATCCCCCGGGCTGGTTCCCTCCCTCCATGCAAGCTCATGCAGAACCTCAATCCTATCCCCCGGGCCAACCGCCTCCAGGTCAACCGCCGGAGCCGCCCCCTCGGTCATATACCGCTCCAGGACAACCGCAGTATGTTCGACCATCCACACAACAACAGCCTTCTCAGTACGGATATAGGGATGAGGCAACCAGGCCAGCACAACAAGCTCAGCCTTATTACCTATCTCCCGGAAGAGAAGAAACACGGAAGGGCACTTCACCGGAGACTCCCCCGGCGGGAGAAGCCGAATCCCGGGAACAAAGACACGGGCAAGCCGGTTTTACCCCGGAGGAAAGGGCACCCTATATGGAGCATGAAATCAGCCCTGCCGAGTCGGAAGAAGAGGACGAACTGTATCCCATAAAAGAGGCCAGAGCTATTCAGGATCTGTTACCCGAATATTCTCCCGAGGATTTTCCTCCCACTGTAGAGGGGTTACTGGGATATTTAAAGAGTCTCACACGATACCTTCCGGATAAAGAGAGAAATAGTTTCTTAAAAAGCGGAATGATACTGAAAATCGAATCTATCCGATCAAAGTTACGAGGCCTGACGGGATTGTCCCGTAAAATCAAACCCGAAGACATGGTTGTTGAAAAACCAGAAACTCTTGATATAGAAACATTTAAAAAAACCTGTAATTATTTGGAGAATCTCTCCGATTATCATCCTGAAAGGGAAATCGGATTTACCATGAAGAACAGGATAGAGTCTATTCTCCGTAAAATCGAACAAAAAAGGATGGTGTGATACCAATGGTGGAACATAACCAGATAGCCAGGGTTAGGGACTACATCGATAAAATGCCCAGCCTGCCCACAACGGTAACCAAAATACTGGAGATTTGTAACAACCCCAGGACATCTCCCGCGGATTTGAATAAGGTAATAAGTCTCGACCCCGTGCTGATGGGAAAGGTGATGAAATTGATTAACTCCGCATACTATGGGCTTTCGCAGAAAGTAACTTCTCTCGTGAGAGCCATTATTATGCTGGGCATAAACACGGTGAAAAATCTTGCCTTAAGTACGGCCGTTCTCGGTTCTCTGGGAGACAGCAGGAACTTTCAGGCTCTTAACATGGAAGGTTTCTGGAGACACTCTCTGTGTGTAGGAGTAACCGCCAAAAAGATGGCAAAAAAATTAAAAATCGGTGAAAGTGATCTGGAAGAATATTTTATTGCAGGTCTTCTCCACGACATAGGTAAAATTCCTCTAAATAACAGGCTTTCCGAGGGCTATGTTCGATCCATGGGCTACTCAGATATGGATCGAATACCACTATTTATAGCCGAAAAAGAGACCATGGGGATAGACCACGGAGAGACGGGGAGACTCATTGTAGAGAACTGGAAGCTGGGCCCGGCCTTAAGGGATGCCGTTGCATATCATCATAGTGTAACCTCCTATGAAGGAGAAAACAAGACGATTCTTTATACCGTTCACCTGGCAAACTACTTTGCCAACACTTTTGAAATCGGTTTCGCTGGGGACCGCTACCCGCAAAAAACAGAAGAAATGGTATTCGAACATCTGGGTATCAGCATCGATGACCTGGAGGAGATCGAAGAGAGCGTAAACAGCGAGATTGAGAAAGCCAGCATCTTTCTCAAGCTGACTGTGTAGCCCTGGGAAATAGGCAGCACAGCCTTAACCCAAGCTGTAATTAAAAATAATGCCAAAATGGCAGGCTTTCGGCCTTAATAGCCCAGCGCGGCATAGCCACAACCGAACATTATCCCGGGTCTTATTGTTACAGTTTCTGTTGATTTTTTTTCTGAGTTTGTAAAATAGATGTAGAGTAAATCTCTTTCAGGGTCATATTCGATCTTCATTAAATCTCTCCTTTCTTAAAATTTTTGCCATATCTTGCTTTAACAGTTAACAAAACCATCTTTCTTCCTTTCATTTTATAATAAACAGTAACATCGATTTATATCAAACATAAAAGTCCCTATTCTAATAAAAGAAAGAGTGCTAAAATAGGTTATATCTATCAGGAGAGATGACATGAAAATAATATTCTGGGGAGTGCGTGGTTCAATTCCCTGTCCGGGCCCTCAGACCGTTCGCTATGGCGGCAACACTTCCTGTATAGAGTTGCGTTTCGAAGAGTTAAACCGTTTTATCATTATAGATGCAGGCAGTGGAATAAGGCCTCTGGGTGATCGTATCATGAGAGAAGTCCTTCCCCGCGGCCCTATAAGAACCGAGATATTTATAACCCACACTCACTGGGATCACATTATGGGGTTCCCTTTTTTCACACCTATCTATGTTCCGGGTACCAGACTCGACATCTACGGCCCTGTAACCTACGAAGACGAAGGGCTGGAGAGGATTATAGGCGATCAACTTTCCTACCGCTACTTTCCAGTAAGACACAGCGAACTTTCGGCGGAAATCAATTACCATCCTTTAAAAGAATGCCGGATGGACCTTGGAGACGGAATCACCCTCACCACAAAGTATCTCAACCATCCCATACTCTGTCTTGGATACAGGTTCGAGTATGGGGAGAAAGTGTTTTGCACAGCTTACGATACAGAACCTTTCCGCAATGTTTTCCCTACCGATCCTGAATCCCCCGATTACGACCCCATCGCTGCAGAAGAGGGAGAGAAGGCTGCACTGGAGGAAAATGAGAAGATCTTAAGGTTTTTTCATAGGGCAGATATACTTATTCACGACTCTCAGTACACACACAGAGAGTACCTGGATTCAAAAATCGGATGGGGTCATTCGTCATTCGAGTATGCGATAAACTCTGCACATAAGGCCGAGGTAAAAAAGCTGATCCTCTCTCACCACGACCCTTTGCGCACCGATGATCAACTGGAATCACTGGTAAACTCTTACAGAGAGCGCATAGAGGGAAAGACAAATCTGGCGATAGAAATAGCCAGAGAAGGAACGGAACTGGAACTCTGATACTCAGCGAAGCATATCTACAATAATGGCAGGATCAGCGCTTCTCAAAAAAATCATGTACTCGAATACAGCAACATTACTTCTACGCGCCTGCCGGGTTTCCATTCCTCTTCATCGGGGGGAAGGGGTAGAAGAGCGTTCGCCCCCTGGATACTGCGATTTTGTCCTGACCCCTGCCTGCTGGCAGGAGTAAAGAAAAAATCGAGAACAATTTGCTTCAGGTAACCCCATAGAAAGGCCTCCCTTTTTCGGCCTGGAGTAACAGCGCCAGTCAGTTCTGCTCTAACCATTTGCGGCGATTGGTCCGGATAGCCGGCAAGTAAACGCAAAGCGGGTTTAGCAAACAACTCGAACGTAGCTGCAGAAGAAACCGGATTTCCAGGTAAACCAAATACGGGTGTTTCTCCAACAGTTCCGAAAAGAACCGGTTTACCTGGTTTGATTGCTACCTTACAGAATTTTTTTATGAAACCCAGGCTTTGTAAACATTCATGAACATAGTCTTTTTCACCTACCGAAACACCGCCGGTCGATATAAGGAGGTCGGTCTTTAGACCCGTGCGCAACATTTCGACAATACTGTCATGAGAATCTCTCCCTATTCCAATCGGTACAGGTTCACAATCAAGCTCCTGCAGTCTGGCTGTAAGTATATAAATATTGGAGTTTACCAATTGTCCATGCCTTGGCTTATTCCCCAGTTCGACCAGCTCATCACCAGTGGATAAGAGACCAACCTTCGGTTTAAGGTAAACACGAACCCGGGCAATACCTGCGCTGGTAAGCAAGCCAATTTCTCCGGCTCGCAATAATGTTCCGGGTTGTAAAAGAGTCTCTCCGGCCCTGTAATCTTCGCCTTGTTACATGCTGCCCTGTTTGAATGGTCTTTTCCAGAACAATATCCTCACCTTCGAGCTGGACTTTTTCGATTGGTACAACCGTATCGGCTACTGCAGGAAGATGAGCACCTGTCGTTATTTTAACCGCCTGCCAAGGCAAAACCCTGTCCTTGGAGGGATGGCCGGCAAATGCTTCGCCAACCAGATGTAACCGATTGATTACAGGAAGTTTACGGGTGGTAAAGGCATAACCGTCCATGGCCGAATTATTAGCTTGAGGAAAATCCCAGGATGCGTTTACTGCTGTGGCTAAAATTCTACCGGCGGCCTCACTGAGGAGTAATTAAACGGGCGGTAAAGGAGAAACAGTATTGAGAATGATTGTAAGAGCTTCCCGGTAACTGATCATGTATCTATCTCCTTAAAAAATTTAATCCGCCCTGTTAGGGCCGGTAATTTTCATTGTTTTGGTTATCCCATGGGCTCATGGGAACTCCCTGGAAAATTTTATATGCCCCGGGAAAAAGGAGAAAAAGCGGTGCTAAAACACCTCTCAATTTCCTCCCTTGCCCTGTGTTTGAATCCGGCAAAACGCTTAAGAAGGTCGCGGGTTTCATCGGTAAGAACTGTCCCCCCACCTCCGGGACCACCTTTGGTTCGTTCAAGTAAGGGGAAAGGCGATACTTTCTCCATCTCTTTAAGCTGGGACCAGGCATGCCGGTAGGTTAAACCCAGTTCCTCAGCGGCCGCACCGCATACAACAACCGCTCTCTGCCTTCACCGAGTAACGGTTTATCGACGACTTCAAGCCAGACTTTATTTCGGAATACAATCGGAGTCATGATAGATACCGTTCCACAATAAAATTGCACAATCCTTCTACGTCGTTAATGTCGAAGAGAGGGACATCGACTTACAGTTTACTATCGGAGGCGACGGCAATCAGATGTGGGTCATACTGCTCGTGCCTGCACAACAGACATTCGCTGCGCTACAGTCGATGAACCTCAATTTCCGGCATATTGCTTCTCTTGAACCCTTCGGTGAGAACGATATCAAGATCGCTACAGTAAGCGGCAACGGCTTCGGTAAATAAGGGCTCCTTCTGATCCCGATTCAGCTTGACCATTGCAACTTTATCCAGTGATGTAATTATCATGGTGTCTGCACCGGCTCTGGTCAACCGCCATGAATCCTTCCCTTCATGATCGATTTCGAAGCGATGGGTATCGTGTTTAATTACTCCTGCCCGATAACTCCGTTTTTTTAATTCCGAGATTATCTTTTCCAGAAACGTCGTTTTTCCGGTACCGCTCTTTGCAACAATGGAGACAATGGGTGGTATTATTTTTGCTCCCCGTTGGATACAGCTTAATTGTTCCGGTGTGTTGATGTTCAGAAGCGAACGCTCCCATCCTGCCGGCAACTGGTGCCAATCGACAAAGTGTACATTGATACGCCGGTAAAAGTCATATATTCTGCATTGATTTCGTTTTAACATGTTTTCGATATGCGACAGGCAGTTTCGGTGATAAAGTGCAAATACCGGTTCGTATCCACCCGGTGTAAGCGGTACCACCGCATCAACGCCGTCTCGTTGCTGAAGCAGCAACTCGATCAGCCGCCCATCCGGGTAAGGCATATCACAAGGTATAACAAAAATCCAGTCCGTATTTGCTGCACTGAGTCCTGTGTGCAATCCTCCTAAGGCACTACCGGGATATGTGTCGGCAATTGCAGGAACTCCCGGGCGCTCCAGATCAGCCCGATTACCGGCAATCAGCACTCGTGAAAAATAGCGCTGCAGTAAAGCCAGTGCTCTTGAGAATAAAGTCTCGCCCTCGATTTCAATCAAAGCCTTATCACGGCCCATTCTGCGGCTCTGACCCCCTGCTAAAAGGACACCGGTGATATCGGAATAATTTAGTTCGACGGAAGCGTTATGCAAGTTATGCATAACGCTGTATATATGTCATACAAGCACATTTGTCAAGACTTTTTTACAAGACCGTAAAATCGTTGATTGATGAATGATCGGCAAACCCAATTTGGGTGCTTTGTAGTTGTTTTGTAATATCCAAAAAAAATATCTGGTATTAACTCATGAGAATTATAATGCCATGTACTGGATAATAATAGACAAAAACGAGGTTGCGGGACAGCCAGAATTACATCTAATACAAGAATGACGGGTTTATATGCCCCAAAGGGCACATTGCTCTCCAGCAGTTATACGATCCCGACCGGGTGAAGGTTCCCATGAAACGCACCAATCCGAGGAAAGGGAAAGGAGAGGACCCTGGTTTTGTTCCGATAAGCTGGGATGAAGCCCTGAACACTATCGCTTAAAAAAATGATGGAACTGCGTAGAAGCGAAGAAACCGAAAAGTTTGTCCTTCTGCGGGGAAGATATACATATATGCGGGATATTATATACAGCGCTGTACCGAAGATTTTCGGTTCTCCAAACGGGATTTCCCATTCGGCCATCTGTGCAGAAGCTGAAAAGTTCGGTTCATATTACACGGAAGGATACTGGGATTACCGGGATTACGACCCGAGTAATTCTAAATATGTATTGATCCGGGGAGCCGACCCGTTGAGCAGCAACAGGATGATACCGGCAACCATAAAACGATTCGGTGATATATTGGATCGGGCGGGGGTAGCTGTGGTCGATCCGAAACTGAATACATCCGCTGCAAAGGCCCATGAATGGCTTCCATTCAAACCCGGAACGGACGGGGCACTGGCTTCTGCTATTGCACATGTTATTCTTGTAAATGGACTGTGGAGCAAAGAGTTCGTAGGAGATTTTAAGGACGGAAGAAACCGCTTCCGGGCAGGTGCGGAAGTTGACGAAAATACATTCGCTGAAATCCATACATACGTATATGAACAATTTCGCGTTTTCCTGCACCGGAACCGAACGGTGGGAGAGAGCTCTGGCAAAAATACCTTTCTCCGTGCATATTACCACCCATGCATCAGAAACAACTCAACTTGCAGACATCGTCCTGCCTTCCACAATCACGGAGTTTGAAAAATGGGGCTATTTAAAATCAAAAGCAAACAGATACGGGTCTGCCTCTCTGGTTCAGCCGGTTGTCGAACCGTTATGGGAGCAAAAAATGGATGAAACAGAAATCCCCTGGATGCTTGCAGAAAAACTCAAAGAAAAGGGGTTTCCTAATTTATACGATTACTTCAGGACTGCTTTCTACGATCCGGAGACTGGTAAAAAACCGGAAAATACCGCTGAGTTTAGCCTTTATGCGCTCAAGATGATGACAGCACCTCTCCGGGACGGGAAAAAGGACGTCGGAGGAGATAAAATCAACAGTTGGGAAGAATATAAAAAACGGGGTACATGGAACTCTTCTCCGTATGCATATAAATCGAGATGGGGCAAATTTAAAACAAAAACAAAGAAATTCGAGTTTTACAGCGAAACACCTAAAGATGCACTGGCAAAGCATGCCGATAAGCATAAAACAACAATAGACGACATTCTTGCTGTATGCAATTACACCGCCAGGGGCGAAAAGGCTTTTGTTCCACACTATGAAGAACCGTTCAGGTACGGTGATCCGAAGGAATACCCCTTCGATCTTATCGATTTTAAATCGAAGCTCAACCGTGAGGGTCGTAGTGCAAATTGTACGTGGTACCACGAGCTTAAGAAGGTGGATATTGGCTACAGCAGTCGGGAAGATGTCATTCAGATCAACCCGCAGGACGCATCTCGAAATAGAGATACCACTGTTCTTATTAAAAACTGCACATCATCGGGAAAAGAAGTTGCTCAAAGAATCGGTGATACTCCTCCGTACAGGCATTGCTATAAACATAGCGACTGTATGGATGTTCGAAAACCCGGAATTGTTGAGAAGTGCCTCTTTTGGAGTCGTAGGGTTCATAACGGGGAAAGACCCTGCTGTGTTGAAACCGAAGGCAGGAACAGAACCCAATGTCTACTATATTCGTGATTTTGGACAAAGAGGGTAGATGTGACAGGCGAATATATACGACAATAAGAATCCGGGGAAAAGTTATGGGCGGGGTTAATAACAACGTAATGATCGATGCTTGCCGGCGCGACTGTTATCGGCATTTCTCTTCCTGCTTTTCTTTAACCGAAAGGCAATCGTGTATTGATTACGAAACACTGGATCATCTACTGGAAACTGTAAAGCAAATTTATCCGGATGTTGCAACCCCCGTTCGCTGCATGCGAGAAGCAGCCTCTAAAACGAAGCAAGAAAGTTTACACGTGGAGTTTGCACGACTTTTTATCGGGCCGTTCACTCTTCCCGCCCCGCCTTCTGGTTCTGTCTACCTGGAACCCGCCTGGAGGGTTATGGGTGATACCACGATGGAGGTTACCAACTGGTATAAACATGAAGGCCTGGTTATCAATAAGGATTTTAAAGAACTCCCGGACCACATAGTAGTTGAGCTGGAATTCATGTACTATCTTTTATTCAAAAAGGTCCAGGCATATTGTAATAAACATGATGAAGAAGCAAGATCTTTTCATAAAAAACAGCTTGCCTTTTTTAATAGTAACCTCTCCCGGCGGGTACCCGAGTTTTGTTCCAGAATACGGGAAAATACGGATATGGATCACTTTTTTTATTTAGCCGATGCGCTTGATTTATTTATTGACAAAGAGAGAGAAATGATCGCACCAGCGGCTTAAAAAAGCAACTTCACTAAATGCGGGGTTATGGAATAGAGGATGATAAATGTAACCAATGCCAGGTGTTCATGTGTACGATTTAAAGACAGTACATGTACCTGGTGTGTTGAAATCTGCCCGCATAAGATACTTAAAGTTTCCAATAACGGTTTGTGCTTTGATGAGAGTACATGTACATACTGTATGCTATGCGTTTCTGTTTGTCCTACCGGAGCTCTGGAAGAAAAGTATTTTAATCTGACCAACACCATTGCACAGATAACAGATATTCCTCTACCCGTGATCAGATGCCGAAGGAATATCGAGCTAAAAGGACGTGTGAGGACATCCTGTTTTGGGTTTTTCTCAGCAGAATACCTGATAATACTTCATTTCTCTCAACAAAAACCTGTACAGTTCAATATGACCGAATGTGGTAGCTGTAGCAACAGGGAGATCATTCAGATTTTTCTAAACTGTTCGAAATATTTGCCGAGGAAAAGGGAAAGGCTCAATCTTCTAATCGAGATGCTTCCGAAAGAGAAACAAAGATTGTTAATTGATACTTTCTGGTTTTTCATTTACTTTACAGAAGTTTGTAATGGTTGTACAGCCTGTGTCGGATTATGTCCTACAGGAGCTATTTCTCCTTCTCAATTGGGCAAAAGGAAACCATTCCGGAGCAAGCTGTGTACAGGCTGTATGCTTTGCACCGAATTCTGTTCTCAAGAGCGAATAAAAGTCGAAGAATATGCAGATAATACTCTTACCCATCCTGCAATTTGATCTGTTGCAAGTTTCAAAATATTATAATTATAATCCGGATACATGGATGACGGGTATGCTCGGCTCCGGCTTTATCCGCTGCCTTTTTCCCCATTTTAAAACAACCCCTTGGGAAAACACTCTAGAAAAACAACCCTAACTAGTTACGAAATCTTTTCCATTGTGTTATATTATACTTAATAATCGGGGGATTAGCTCAATTGGCAGAGCGATAGGTTCGCAATCTATAGGTCAGGGGTTCAAATCCCCTATCCTCCAAATGGCAAAGACACCACCGGAAAAGTATGAGCCTGGTGAGCTTCAAAGAACCAGGGAGAGACTCGGTGATATATCTCCGGAAGAGGCAAGGAGAATTGCCAGTGCGTTGGGTGGAGAGGTGGGGATCGAGAAGACCGATCCCCGGATACAGGAAAAGTACAGCCGTCTTGAGGAACTGAGAAAAAAATCAGATTACACGAAATATACCCGAAAGAGGGAAGAGGCAAAACAGCCTGAATCAAAAAAATCCCTTACACCGGAAGCCAAGGGGAAATCCCGGAGCAAAATAACCCCCACTCCTTCGGCTGAAATTACAGCTGAAAGAAAAAAAACGAGCTTCTGGGACAGAATCCGCATGGATTTCCTCGCAGCTAAACCGGAACATCAGCTTAAGCGCAAAAGGGATGCCTTTGCATCGATCCTATCCTTCGCTTTTTCCGTGCCCGATAAAGTAAATCCTTTTTTTATTAAAAATGGAGATAATATTTTCTTCAAGCATATAGAGAATCTTGTATTTTCTATAAGAGGCCTGATAAATATCAACAATAAAGCCACCGTCCACAGATTGAAACCGGGTCTTTACCAGAAAATACTCGATGTTATCAGGGACTGGGATATAGAAGCACTACACCTTGAACTCTCCAGTCTTCAATCAAGTCCCAGTAGAATATCCTTCACTTCCCTCTCGGGACTATCAGGTGGGATATATCGTCCAATAGTACGACTTATGGATCTCGACCCCCATTTGCACATCGGAAAAGCCATTAAAACAATAGCTGAGCTCGACATTCTCTCCGTACCTAAAAACAGCCCAATACAGCAAAAGATAAGAACTTTTTTTGTTACTGCAAGAGAAGAGATAATACCGGTGTTTGTTGAAATCAAGTTCCGTTGTTATCCACTGTTGTTGAAACTTATCTCTAATAAATTTTTCCCCTACCAGCAGTTTTTCTACGATATGCGCTGGGAAATCCTCGATTTTTTAAAGCTTAAACCTGAAGATGTAATTACCCCCGCCCCTTCTTCAGATACCACTTCAGATAAAGAAAAGGTAAAGTCAGAAGAGGGATCTTCAGCAGAAACCGGTGCCGCAAAAACTACAGAAGAAGAGGCAGAGAGCGAAGCCGCTGTGTCCGCTCCTCCTGAAGGGGCCGACGAGATACAAAAGGGGCTTGCCATACTGGAAAAACTCTTTCCCGGTGCAGGATGGAATAAACTGGATGAGTTTCCCGATCTTTTCTCCTATTTTCACCCTCTATTCGACTTCCCCAGGGGTATAGAATTGATCCCGCCGGCCGATCCGCTCCACCAGGTGGTGATTTTAGTTTTCGTTTTGCAGGAGTTTTTCTACGGATTCCGCTCTTTGAGGTTTGGTACCATGGAAAACGAGAAGGGTGATAGAATCCAGATTCAAACGACAGCGGAAAGAATAATTGGAAGCTGGCACTATTTTCACGACGAGATACTGACCAAGCATTATACCTCACTGCTTAATGAATACTGCAGACAGATAGAGAGAAATACCCAGTTTAAAAATACGGATTACGGCAGGAAGATCGCATCGGATCTGATGTGGATAAAGAGATTGTACTATCTAAACCTTTTAAAGTTTTATGCAGTAAAAGGTTCGAGGCCCGCTCTTGGACCCCATCTTCCAAAACTCTTTGAAAGCACGGCAGAGCTGAAAGAACTGTTGCAGAGAATAGTCCAGGAGCTGGATGAAGCCGTTACCATCGGTAGAAAAATCGAGAGTATCGAGAATCCACGGGATCTGGTTAACTTTGAAATAGAGAATCCGGTATCCTCCCGGCTTACCTCTGTATTTTCCTCTTCCGGTCGAACCTTTACAAACTCGGACCTCATTCGCTATACATACGCTGTATTATGTGTTCTTGATTATCTTATAGGTAACCCCGGTAGTCATACTTACTCGGTCAATGCAGAAGATCCGGTTAGACTTTTCAGGAGCGTAGGCGGAAGAGGAGAAATCCCCCTCTATTCGGTAGAATTGAAAGATCCCATAGCAGTTATCCGAAAGCGGGAGGCAAAGAAAGATAAGGTAACAGGTTTTTTCACGGTTGGTGCTCTCAAATACTACATACAATCGGCAATCAGGCAATACAGAAAAAACCGCTCTCCCTTTTTCCTCCTATGCATTAAGATTAAAGGATTTTCGCTCTACCAGGAAAAAGCAGGAAAAGAGGCAGGCACAGGATTGATAAGAAAGATTGCCCTTACCATCTTGCAAAGGATTTATGATCCCATGGATATACCATTTCGACTCGAAGAGAGCATCTTTGTGGTTTTGCTCCATCGACAAAACCGAAGTGAATTGATCGAATTGGCCGGATTACTTGCCGATGATCTGAGCTTGATCGGAGTTAAAGATGGTCCATCCAATGAATCTATCAGTTTCCTCTTCTCAGCCTTTGAATACCGTAATAATATGGCATTCGAAGACATAATGAAAGAAATCGCCCAATATATAAAAGAAGCTGCAAAACACCCTCCATTCACACTTATTCTTTTCGATCCTGAAGGGGAGGATCTTTTTCCTGTTCCTCTGTCTTCTCAATCTCCTTGAGAAAGGCAAGTGGATAGGCAATGAAGAGGAGTATCCCCATCCCCATAAGACCGAACCCTACCCCAAAATTATCTGCGAGAAATCCCATTATCGGTGCGAGAACAGCCATAAAGATGGTCTTTATCTGTGTTTCAACGGAGAAACCTGTAGCCATCACCCGATTGGAGAAGAGATCGCTGAAGTATCCCACATTCATCGGCCTCTTCAGATTCTCAAGCATGTAAAAAATCACAAAAAGCACAATCGAAGGGATATACCATTGCAGGATTAGAAAAATCCCCGAGAGAAGGGTCAATATCACACCGATTAGATAAGTTACATTAAGTGCCCTGCTCAACAGGGAGAGGCGAGTGCTTATCTTACCGGAACTTCTCGCTGACAATGAAGTAAGGAAAAAAAGTAAAAAATAAACCACTCCGATTACAAGGGATGTACGTTTTTGCGGTTCCTCAAGAGCGACAAAAATCGGCAGTAACACAGCGTATTGTTTTAACACAGGCTGAAGGTAATCTTTAACCGCTCGAAAAACTGCATCAAAAAAGGAGCCGTTGATAAAAGCCCTGAAGATGTATTTGTTACGGAATACTCCCTTAAATTCCCCCAGGGTTCCCGATATTCTTTTTAAAGAACGCTTAAATACACTTTCCACTTTTTCTGAAATCTCTTTTTCTCCGTCAAGCACCGAAGGGTAGGTTAGTATTAAAACCATGTTCAACAGATAGGGGATAACAGAAGCAATAAAGATAACCCTGTAGGTGCCGGTATAAAAGACAAGCAAAGCGGCAATCAATGCAGATATGGCCGAACCTGCCTGTGACCATCCTCTAGTATGTCCATAATAGTCAACCTTATACTTCAGAAATCCCTTAATCTTTAAATATTCCAGTATCATAGCCTTGTGTGTTCCGCTGCGAAAGGCTTCCCCTGTGGCAAATAAAATCATAGCGGCCATAAACATGCTGAAAGACGGCAAAAAGTAAAAAATCAAAAATGATAAGATGTACGCCGAAAAGGAGAAGATCATTGCCTTTTTCCTCCCATAGGCATCGGCGATAACACCCGTGGGCACCTCCAGAATATTGTTTGCTATTTCCCGTACGGAAAAAAGCACTCCGATCTCAAGGAAGGAAAGCCCTGCCTCGCGGAAGAAAAGTATTATAAAGGGGTCGAAGAACTTTAAATTTTTTAACGCACCGTAGAGACTGAACTTTGCGTATTGTAGATCCCGTAAAAAACTCTCTTTTTTTAGCATTTATTTTGACTGGCTCTTTACTTTAAGATATTATTCGTAAATTTCGAATCGGGTCAATCCGGCCAATGGACTTGCTCAAAGGATATCCAGGGCATACTGCGATAATCGTAGCCCGGCTTGACTTCGAGAAAAAATTTATTATCTTTAATCAAATGGCAGGTTTCTGGTTTCCTTACTGGTGGCTTCTCATTCCAGCCATTATTCTGGGCATGATAGCACAGTCCCGGGTAAGAAGCACCTACAATAAATATCGTAAATACCGCACTCGAAAAAATATAAGCGGTGCCGAAATGGCACGAATGATTCTGGATAACAACAATCTCTACGATATCCCCATAGAGGAGATTCCCGGTCAGCTTACAGATCATTACGACCCCCGATCTCGTATACTGAGGCTCTCAACAAATGTCTATCGCGGTACAGATATTGCCGCATTGGGGATTGCAGCCCATGAAGCAGGACATGCTATTCAACATGCCCGTTCATACTTTCCTCTGGCGGTGAGAAACTCCGTTTATCCTGTGGCATCTTTTGGCTCGAATCTCGGCCCCATACTGGTAATAGCCGGTCTTTTCTTCGGGTTTTTCCAGCCTCTTATAACTCTGGGTATCATCCTGTTTGCATTTGCCGTTGTCTTCTCTTTAATAACACTTCCCATCGAGTTTAACGCTTCAAATCAAGCTGTTAAGATTCTTCAAAAAAGCGGGGCTGTAAATCAAGCAGAGCTGGAAGGTGCAAAGAGCGTTCTCTCTGCAGCGGCCCTAACATACGTAGCCTCCGCACTGGCCTCTGTACTAACTCTGGCGAGATTGATACTCTTAAGCAGATCTGATTAAATAAGATAGTCTACATAACCCTAGGGACAACCAAAACAATGAAAATTAACGCACCGAACAGGGCGAATTAAATTTTCGGAAGAGAAAACCGTGAAAAGTTTAAATCAGCGGACGATGCCCTTGATTTCGCCATCAAAAGAGAAGAGGAGTCTTACGGCTTTTATACTGATATCGCATCAAGGGCAAAGAGCCCCGGCATGCAAAAGGTCTTTAAACAGTTCGCCCGGGAAGAGGAAGCCCATAAAAGAAAGCTTCTTAATGTCAAGGAAGGAAAGAAATTAAAAGAAGCAGAGAAGAAAATTACAGATTTAAAAATAAGCGATTATCTTGTAGAAAGACAACCTTCACCCGATATGGACTATCAGGATGCCCTTATTCTTGCCATGCAAAAGGAGAAAGCTTCCTGCAGGCTATACAACGTACTGGCCGAATCAGCCACAAATAAGGATCTGCAGAATATTTTTCTATCTCTTGCACAGGAAGCGGCAAAGCACAAATTGAGATTCGAGATAGAATACGACCAGGAAATCCTTAAGAAAAACTAGAATCCTATCAGCTCAAACAGGGTTTCGCGGACAGATCTGTAAATACTGTTCTCTTTTCCCTTAAGCTCGGAACTAAGTTCATCTCCAAAGCGGTCTATTCGGGGTACCTCTATTCCTATAAGTTTAATTTCTGTAGGCAGAGCACATGCCAGTTCCTCTCGCAGCCTGATGGCTTCGGGCAGATTCATTCCGTGCAGATAAATCTGTGAGGAATGCTGTAAGAGCTCTTCTTTTGAGAAGAGCACCACTGAGCCGGGTTCCATCAGCCCGGTAGCAACGGAGTCGATTATTATTACTTTGCTGTAGCCACTTATCTCATTAACAAATGCAAGGGGAGAACCTGTAAACTCGCGTATTTCCGGATATTCGATAGATTCTTTGCCGGATAATTCCTTTTCAAGCTGTTTCCCTATCAAAATACCTATCCTGTCATTGACAACGATAGGGTTACCCATATAGAGAATTAAAGTTTTTGATTCAATATTCATCTGTGTGAAAAAGCCGCCCCGGAGAATATCAACGTTTTATTCTTCTGATCTCCGCGCCGTTCTCGTTGCGGATAACAATTTCCATGGGCATCCTGCCTATGGCAGCATGTGTTGCACAGGAGAAGCAGGGATCGTAAGAGCGAAAGCCCATTTCCACCATGTTAAGAATACCGTTACTCACCTCTCCCTTTTTTATAAGATTTCTGGCAACATTCCGGATATCAATATTCATGGCTCCGTAGTTCTGGGCGCTTGCCACAATGAGATTTAAATCGGTTATAAGACCGTTATCATCGGCCTTATAATGGTGGAAGAGAGTCCCCCGTGGTGCTTCTATTACTCCTACCCCCTCACCTTTGATACCTCGACTCAAGGTTCTGTACTCTTTGCTTAAGATATCTTCGTCATCGGCTAGTTCCTGCAGTCGTTCCGCCGCATAGAGAGACTCGATTGCTCTGGCCCAGTGAAAGGAGAGGGAGTTCTGCACCGGTTTTTTCCCCAGAGTCTCGTAAAATCTCTGGTAGGCCTTCTGCGCTTTCGGTGTAGCCATTCCCTCTGCCACATTCATTCTTGACAGGGGAGCCACCCGATAAAGCCCACTCTCCTTTCCGTCCGTAAGACCATTCCACCCGACTTTTTTTAGGTAGGGAAACTTCAAGTAAGACCAGGGCACAGGATGCTCTCCCACATAATCGAGATACTCATCCCAGTCAAACTTCGCAACTTCCTCTCCATCGGGATCAATTACCCTCAGCTTACCACCATAAAAGGTATGCCTGCCATTCTCATCCACCATCCCCATGTGATAGGAATTGTGATAGTAGAGATCCTTATTTAGAATAATCTCCATATAATCCTTGTTGGAGAGGATGATATCATCGACTACCTTCAATGTGAATTCACAAAAATCCACAAGTTTGCCGGCCAGCTCACGGATCCTGTCCCTCTCTTCGACTTTTAAAGGTCTGGAAATACCTCCCGGAATACTGAATACGGGGTGAGTCGATTTCCCCCCTATTATGTTCTCTATTTCTACTGCATATCCCCGGTGTACGATTACCTTCTTTCCGGTCTCAAGACCTACCGCCTCGATAACACCCAGGATGTTTCTTTTTGCCGGATCTGCAGCAGGTCCTAAGATAAAATCGGGGGCAGGACCCAGTGCATATATATGTTCCAGATGACTTTCGAGCATGTGTGCGCAGTATCCGAGTTCCCTGATCTTATGTGCTGCAGGCGGGGGAGGTGCATCGAAGAGTTTGTCCAGCACAAGGGAGGAGGCAATATGATGGGGCCAGGGACATACACCGCAGAGGCGGTTTACAATTCTGGGCATCTCTTCTGCGGCTCTTCCCTTGCAGAACTCTTCAAACCCTCTAAGCTCCACTACCTGAAAATAGGTCTCTTCAACGTTTCCCTCGTTGTCGAGAAATATATCGATCTTTGCATGTCCTTCCAGTCTTGTAACCGGTTCTATGTGTATTACTCTTTTGTCTGTTTTGTGTGTCTTATCCCATATTTCAGGCATTCTTCCGTCTCCTTCCTTGCTACTCTACTCTTTCCTTTACCACCCGGCCGAGTTGCGATTTGGGAAGAGAAAACCTGTAAAAAAGTCCCAGTGGATCGGGAATCTGCATCATAAGTTTCTCTATATCCTCTTCGCTCAACTCTGTCTCTCTGTCGGTCATTCCGTACACCGAGGCAAGGGCACTCAGCATGGATGCCCCCTGTTCTGTAACAGATGCCGTCGGTCCCATGCACCCCCGGCAGGGCATATTCGCAGCGGTACAAACCGCCCCGCATCCCGCCCTTGTAGCAGGTCCTAGGCATATAATCCCCTGTTCGAGAAAACATTTCTCCTCGTCAAACGCTATCTCTTGAATCCTGTACAGCCTGTCCACCTTGATCTCTCCGCTTCGTTTCCTCTCGCACTCATCGCACAGCGTCTTCTCCGATGCAATGATGGATCCTTTGGGTGGCAGGGGTTTTCCCTCTTCCACAAACTCTTTCACTACTGTGAGAATTTTATTATTGATATCACTGGTCGGAGGACAGGCGGGAACGTAATAGTCCACATCGACAATATCATCCAGGGCATATACCTCGTCGTAGAACCGGGGCAGGGTGAGCTCATGGCCTTCTTTATCTAAAGATTTCTCCTCGGGTAAGGTGCCATCGGGATTTACCGTGGAAAAGGTTTCTTTATAAACCTTCTTAAATATTGCAATTTTATCTGTTACGTTGGCCAATCCCGGAATACCCCCCATGTGCGCACAGGCGCCATAAGCAATGAGAATCTGACACTTATCCCTCATTATATGGGCAAACTCTTCGTTGTCCGAGTTTCTGACTGCACCGTGGTAAAATCCTATGGTTATGGATTTATCGGGCATTTTTTTGAGATCGTCATATTTTACATCGAGAAGCGTAGGTGAGAAAACCAAATCGGCTACGGAGAGCAGGGTGAAGAGCTCTTCGTTGAAGTTGACAATGGCAATATCACAGCCTACGCATGAAGCACCCCTTTTAAGTGCAATCTTTATCTTCTCTGCCATATCTTTTCCCTCGTATTTTTGTTGTATATCTTCATACTGCCTTTCGTTCTCTCCTTTCCAATTTCCCGTATGGACTGGGACCCAATTCCTTTATTCTCTCTACGAAATTGTTAACTACCCGGGCAAACTTCTCCCCCTCTGCAGCCGATACCCATTCCAGTTGAAACCTATCCTTGTTCAGTCCGAACTGGGTAAGAAGCATCCTGACCAGTGCCATTCTTCTGCGGGTTCGATAGTTTCCGCCGATATAGTGGCAGTCACCGGGATGACAGCCAAGCACCATCACCCCATCCGCCCCTTTTCTAAAGGCATGCAGAATCCACTCCGGATCGACTCTGGCCGAACACAGCGTTCTTATAACCCGGAAATGGGGACTTATCTGGAAACGGCTTACTCCTGCAAGATCGGCGCCTGCATAAGCACACCAGTTACAGCAGAATACGAGTATTCTGGGTTTAAACTCCTCACTCATTTCTCTCTCCTCTTAACCGAGTAGTGCGTCGATTTCCGCCAAAATCTGATCGCTTTTAAAACCCTTCTGCTCCATTGCCCCACTCGGACAGGCGGCCACACAGCAACCGCATCCCTTACAGATTGCCTCGTTTAATTTCACCACCTTTCCGCCTTCCTGTCTCTCCACCACTTCCAGGGCTTTATACTCACAAACCCCCACACATATTCCGCATCCGTCACAGAGATCCTCGTTTACAGCAGCAATGGTCGGTTCTGCCTCGTATTTGCTCTTGCTTAAGATGGTGGCCGCTCTGGCAGCCGCTGCTTTGCCCTGGGTAATGCTTTCCGATAGGGTCTTTGGATTATGCGCCATTCCTGCCAGAAAAACTCCTTCGGTGGCGAAATCAACGGGCCTTAACTTTACATGTGCTTCCAGAAAAAAGCCGTTTTCTCCCAGGGGAACCTTGAACTGCTGGGAAATAAGCTCGTTTTCCGCTCCGGGATCGATTCTCGAAGCAAGTACCAAAATCTGGGGAAATATTTCTACCTTATCTCCTGTAAGAGTGTCTGTTACAGTTATCTGCAATTCATGGTTCTTCTTCTCCACAAGGGGCTTTTCATCTTCGTTGTAACGGATGAATACGACTCCCGACTCCCTTGCTTCCCTGTAATAACGCTCGGAAAAACCGTAAGTTCGCATATCACGGTAAAGAACGTACACCTCCGAAGAAGGTCTCTGCTTCTTTAAATAAAGGGCATTCTTTACAGTCTCCATACAGCAGACCCTGCTGCAGTACAGGTGCCCTTTCTCTCTGGAACCCACACATTGAATAAAAGCCACCCGTTCGGGCAAATTATCGGAAGGAGTTTGTTCCAGGAATGTTTCGAACTCAAGCCCCGTTTTAATCCTTGCATCTTCTCCGTAGAGATATTCCCGGGGGACTGATTCCCTGGCTCCGGTAGCTATTACCACCGCTCCGTGCTCTATAGTAATAGGCCCCTTACTGTTGCCGCTTAAGGTTGTTTTAAAGTTTCCTACAAATCCTTCTACTGTTTGTACCTGAGTTCCCACGTGCACTATGATCCCCCGATGATTGGTCACGCTGCTTATCATACGCTTGATAAGAGGCTGGGTCTCTCCTCCATCCACCGTACGAAGCAACTTTCTGAGATTTCCACCCAACTGAGCCTCTTTTTCCACCAGCTCCACCGAAAAGCCCTGATTGGCCAGAGAAAGTGCGGCCGACATTCCTGCAGGTCCTCCTCCTATAACCAGTGCTTTCTGGTTAACATCGAGGGGTATGCTGGGCAGAGGCTCGATGAGCCTTGCTTTTGCCACCGTCATTCTTAAGAGGTCTTTGGCTTTTTCTGTGGCCTCTCTGGGAAAGTTCATGTGTATCCAGGAACACTGGTCTCTTATGTTTGCCATCTCAAAGAGATGTCGGTTCAACCCTGCTTCTCGAATGGTCTCCTGGAATAGAGCTTCATGGGTTCTGGGGGTACAGGAGGCGACAACCACCCGGTTTAGATTATGCTCTTTAATAATCTCTTTTATATGTTCCTGGGTATCCTGGGAACATGTATAGAGATTATCTTCTGCATATACAACTCCCGGGAGGGTTTTAACATACTCGGTTACATCGGGCACATCAACAATCCCGCCTATGTTTATACCGCAATGACACACAAAAACTCCGATCCGCAGTTCCTGGCCGGCTACATCCTTTTCCGGCGGATATCTCTTCTCCTCAATTTCGGTCCACCTCGTCTCTGCAAGTACTTCGGAAGCCGCAGCAGCACCGGCACTGGCCTGCATGATTGTTTCTGGAATATCCTTCGGTTCCTGCGCAGGTCCGCAGATAAAGTAGCCGGGAACCTTGGTTTCAACCGGATTAAAAGGGTCGGAAGCAATAAATCCGTAGCAATTTAAGGGTATATGAAGAGCCTCTGAAAGCTTGAGGATGCTCTCCCCGCCCTCAAACCCCACAGAAAGCACCACCATGTCAAAATCTTCGAAGCAGGTCTTGCCTTTATCGTCTTCGTAACGTACCAGAAGTTTACCGGTAGTTTTATCCCATTCCACCCCGGAAACCCGCGCCTTTATAAACCTTACACCATACTCCTGCTTTGATCTTTCGAAATAGCGGTCAAAATCCTTTCCATGGGCGCGAATATCCATATAAAATATTGTGGGCTCTATCTGTTTCTCATGCTCCCTGGCAATTACTGCCTCTTTTATTGCATACATACAGCATACAGAGGAGCAGTGCTCGTTCCCGATTTTTAAATCCCTCGAACCTACACACTGGATAAAGGCAATCTTCTCAGGAGTTTTCCCGTTGGATAATCTCTTTATGTGGCCGGAAAATGGACCCGAAGCGGAGAGGATCCTCTCAAACTGGATGCTGGTTACCACATCCGGATATTTACCGAAACCCAGGTGATACATGGCAGATGGGTCATACTTTTCACATCCTGTAGCAAGCAAGACCGAACCTACCTTAAGCTCGATCGACTCCTCTTTCATGGAGTGATCAATGGCATCGGCTTCACAGTTGGAGACACATTGAAGACATTCCGAGCATACACCGCAATTGAGACACCTCATCGCCTCTTCTACAGCCTGCTTATCATCAAAACCGATTTCAACCTCATCAAAGCCCGATAGACGCTTCTTCATATCTGCTTTGGGTACCTGTAACCTCTGTTTTCTATCCCTGTACTCTTCCGGTGTAAGGGCTGTTTCTACATAGAGCTCATCCCGCCCCTCTCTGAGGTCTCTCCCTTCCAGATAGCGCTGTATGGACTCTGCCGCTGCATGGCCATGCGCTATGGCATGAACCACCAGCCCTCCGGCACCTGCAATATCACCGCCTGCAAAAACCCCATCCTCTCCTGTCTCCAGAGTGATCGGATCAACCCTGAATAAACCTCTATCAAGGTTCAATTTACCCGAAGCCCCCTCTGTAACAGTATCTTCGGCCTCCTGGCCGAGTGCAGTAATAACAGCATCCACGGCAAAACTTTCCGTCTCACCTTCCACAGGGACGGGTCTTCTTCTGCCCGTACTGTCGGGGAATCCCAATCTCATCCTGTTACAGATGAGTTCGCTTGCCTTTCCCTTTTTGCCTGTTATCTCTTTCGGCGAAAGGAGGAACTTTAACCCCGCACCCTCTGCCTCCGCTTCGACTATCTCTTCTTCCAGGGCAGGCATCTCTTCTCTTCTCCGCCTGTAAACTATAAATGCTTCTCTTGCACCAAGACGCAGCATGGTACGAACAGAATCGATTGCGGTATTGCCTCCTCCTATCACTGCAACCCGTTTGCCTGTAAATGTATTTCTATGTTTTCCCTCTGTTATATCTCTCAACAGCTCTACTGCCGGGTAAACGCCTTCCAGTTCTTCTCCTTTAATGCCGAGTCTTCTGCTTTTCTGAGTTCCTGCTGCAATAAAGACGGCCTTAAAGCCCTGGCTCTTTAGCTTTTCTGTGGTAAGATTCTTTCCAAATGGGCTATTGTACTTAATCTCGACGCCGGTTTTCCGGATTATTTCTACCTCATAATCGATTACATCTTCCGGGAGCCGGTAACGGGGAATGCCGTATCTGAGCATCCCTCCTGCTTTTTTTCGTGCCTCGAAAATAACGGGTCTGAATCCCTCTTTAGCAAGATCGTAGGCGGCCGTAAGACCGGCCGGTCCCGATCCGATAATGGCTACTTTTTCTCTGTTTTGAGTTACCTTTGTACTTTCTACATCAGGTTCTATACCCTGCTGTTTTTGCCTCATCTCCCAGTCCGAGGCAAACCTTTTTAGTGCACGAATCTGGATAGCCTGATCGAGATTGGCCCTGTTACACTCATCTTCACAAAGGCCACATACTCTGCCGCAAATCGCAGGAAGGGGAATTCTCTCTCGTATGAGTTTTACCGCTTCGTCAAACTTTCTCTCCCGGATGAGAGCAACATACCCATGGGCATTACATCCCGCCGGACAGGCTGCAGAGCAGGGAGATTTTCCCTTTTTTTCTATTGCAAAAACGTTGGGTGCCGCCTGAGGAAAAGGACGGTAGATGGCTTTCCGGGTAGAGAGTCTCTCATTGAACTCATCGGGCATTTCAACGGGACAGTACTTCTCACATTCACCACATCCCGTGCATTTATCTTCGTCGATATACCTGGGATATTTACGGATACGGACTGTAAAATCACCGGGATTACCGCTTATCTCCTCCACCTCGGAAAGGGTTAGAAGGTTTATGTTTAAGTGCCTGGCACAATCTACGAGTTTAGGAGACATGATACACATGGCACAATCGTTGGTGGGGAAGGTCTTATCCAGTTGAGCCATTATCCCGCCTATGGTGGGAGACTTTTCTACAAGATGTACTCGAAAACCAGCCTCAGCAAGATCGAGGGACGCCTGTATTCCTGCAATTCCTCCACCGACAACAAGAACCGATCCGCTTCCATTCCGCTTCATAATTAACCCAACTCCTCAATACCATTAGTCAGTTCTTCCTGAAGTTTTTTTTCCTGAACCGAGGGATCCTCGCCTTTAACCTTAAGCCACATATATTTTGCCAGCCCATGTCTCAATCTCTGCCCCAGTTCATCAACTTTTTCAATTTTTTCAAGCATCTCGCCTGGTGCATATCCCTGTTCTACCGCCATTTCCCTGAGCACAGCCATCACATCGGTAAATCTCACATCCTGAGGACATCTGGCGTAGCATGTGTAGCACTGTGTACAGTACCAGAGGAGCTCGGAAGACAGCAGCTCTTTTTTCATTCCGAGCAGTATATTTCTTATAAACAAACGCGGATTAAACCTCTCATCAATCTCCGACACAGGGCACGATGCCGTGCAGGTCCCGCATGAGAAACAACGCTTTAAGAATGTCGCTCCCGGTCTGGACGCCACTTCATATTTAAAATCCTCATCTAATCCGGATAGGAGTATATCTTTCACCATCTTCCTCCGCTATTTCTTTATTTATCCTTTACAACTGTCGGATACCTTTACCCCCGACAGATAAGTTTTCAGACGCCGTTCGGCCTGGGTAGAAGGTCTGCCGATTCTACAATCCCCCTTACTGCGTTCTCCCATTCGATCGCCATTATATGTACTCCCGCCACACCCTTCATTTTTCTGAACCTTTTTATCTGTTCAACACAAAAATTGATACCCTCTTCTCTGGCATTCTCCGCATCTTCAAACCTTTTAATTACGGAATCGGGAATCCTCACTCCTGCGACACTATCCCTCATGTATCTAAGCATACCCAGAGACCTGATCGGAGTTACTCCCGCCAGAATCTTTACCTTCTCGTGAAGTCCGCGGGAGACTACCTCTTCCATCCACTGCTCGAATCTCTCCATATCGTAAATACACTGGGTCTGAATAAAATCGACCCCCGCATTTACCTTCTTCTCCAGTCTGTTTACCCTCCATTCCAGGGGATCTGCAAATGGGTTGGCCGCCGCACCGATCAGAAAACGTGGTTCCCTTATCTCGGCTTTTTTGGAGTTTCTTATCTCTTCTCCGCACTGGAAGATTTTCTCATCCCGCATATCCTTTACCATTTTGATAAGCTGGATACTGTCAATATCGTAGACCTGTTTTGCCTGTGGATGATTGCCGAAGCTCTGATGATCTCCTGTGAGGCAGAGCACGTTTTTAAGACCATTGAGGCATGCACCGAGCAGATCCGCCTGAATTGCAAGACGATTTCTGTCCCGGCAGGTAACCTGGAATATGGGCTCAAGCCCCTTTTCCGCTACATAAATCCCCGTGCTTATGGAAGATACCCTCACGATGGCCGTCTGGTTGTCTGTAATGTTCACTGCATCAACGGCATCCCTCAATGCTTCTACCTTGCTGTCTATAACCTCTCTATCGACACTTTTAGGGGGGCCGAGTTCTGCAGTAACCACAAACTCACCCCTATCCAGGAGCTTCTCCAGCCTGCTTCCTGCTTTACTATTCTTCACGGTTGTATATCCTCTCTTAAGAGCTTTCTCGGTCCACCATCATGTGCCCTGGACCAGTCCCTGGGAGGTTGATTCGTCATCATGTTCTGAAGCATGTTTAACTTTTTAAGCCGTTCGTAAATAAGATACCAGCCACATTCTGTATTCAGCGGATCAATCTCGCACATTCCGTTCTCCGAACCCCCGCAGGGACCGTTCATAAGGCCCTTTGAGCATCTCGTTTTCGGACATATCCCACCTGTAATATCGAGCATACAATCACCGCACCCCAGACACCTTTCGAGCCAGTATCCCGCTCCCTCATTACTGCCTATGAAATGGGTGTTTAGCCCGGGTATTACGAGCTTACCTTCGAAATAATCGGAAAGCATCTGAACTCCGGCTCCACATGCGAGAGAGAGAATCGCATCGCTCTCCTTTACGACCGCCTCTATCTCTTTGAAAAACTCGCGGTCGCACTGTCGCTCGATGGAAAAACCGGTTACCTCTCCTATTTTTTTATCCGCCATGCGAATGGCGGAACACATCACCTTTACCTCTTTCTCGCCGCCTGCCAGACAAACGGTTACACAGGTGTCGCAACCAAGCACGAGAAGTTTTTCCACTTCCGGAAGTTTTTTGAGTATCTCTCCTATGGGTTTCTGCTCCGCAACTATCATGACACTCCTACCTTCCCGGCAAAATCGTTAATAGCACTGTAGAGTCTCTTCCCTTCGTCCGGGCCGAAAGTCTGCATCTCAATATGTTTTCCTTCGATGCCCGCATCGCTTAAGAGCTTCTTTATTCTCTTAATCCGCCTCAAGGCCCTCTTATTTCCGTCGAGGTATTTGCAGTTCTCCTCTCTGCAACCTGCTACAAATATCCCCCGAACTCCGTTTTGAAGGGTCTCCATAAGCATAACGTCGTTTATTCTTCCGGTACAGGGTAGCTCGAAAGTGCAAACCCCGGAAGGCAGGCGGAATCCTTCACTGCTCATTTTCTGCAGTGCCTTTCTGCCTCCCTCCGAACAGTATATTATCAACAAAGACTCTTCCATAAGTAAAACTCCTTTATCCCAGAGCCCTTATTCCCTGGTAAAGCGATTCTCCGGTCAGGTTCCTTAACTGAATCGCCTCGGCAGGGCACTCCGCTGCACAGCTCCCACAGCCCTGACAGACTGTGCGTAAAACCTTGGCTACCCGGCTTTCGCTGTCTGTAGTCATGGCTTTAAAGGGGCATACTCTGACACAGGTCAGACAGTAAACGCACTTATCTTCGTCCACAACGGGAATATGCTCATTAACCGCTATACCTGCGGTTGAGAGTCTAGCTCTGACTGAGAAGAGAAGAGAAGCTATGCTATTGTCACCGGTGGGGTAAGCAACAAAAACTCCCGGCCGGTTTGTTTCGTTTGGAAGCCTCCACAGTGAATCGGGCTGGGGGTACCTGTCACTTATTGTAAGCAGTTCCAATGCCTCGGCAAAATTCTTTGACCGGGGAGAAAGTATAGACCTTCCGGGGATAACCAGAATATCGGGTTCCTTAATTAAGAACTTATCTCCTGTGTAGAGATCGGTACCTTCGATCTCAAAATCTCCATAGTTGTTTTTGAGAGTTAGATCTTCTAAGTATTTGAAAAAGATAATTCCCTGCTCACGGCATTCATCGTATAGCTCCTGTGCTCCGGAAACACTGACCTTTGCATTTTTCATAAGGATCCTTACTTCCGATGCAAACCTTCTCTTTATATATTTTCCGGCCAGGAGCACATCCTTAAAAACCTCTGGTGATGTATCCGCAGCATAATCGAGGAGAAAAACCACCTCTCCCTTTAACGGTTCTCCGCAAACAATTTTTCCATAGAGATCGGTAAGGTTTAAGGCACCGGTTTCACGGCTCTGTTCCTCCTCTCTTTCGGGAGCGATAACCACCGTACCGAACTTTCTCTTCTCTCCGCTTTTAAAAGTAAAAACAAAACCATCTTCCACGGTTTCAAAGCTTAAAAATGCATCGGAAGGTAAGAACCGGACATTCTTAAATCCGGCAACTCTATTTCTCTCGCTTTTTCTCCTCTCATCGGCGGAAACAACCGAAGAAAGCCCCCTCTGATCGGGTCTGCCAAAGTGTTGTGAGAAAAGTCCGGGAGAAAGGAACTGTTCCCCTGTCTCAAGCACCTCTACAGAAATATCTTCTTCCGCAAGTGCCCTTGCGGTGCGCAGAGCGGTAATGCCATCACCGTAGACAAGTATCCCCTCTGCCGGCTTGATTCTCTCCTCTTCATAGGGCTCTGCGTGGTAGAGCAGCGTACCCATCGATAATATCTTACAGACCAGAAGTTCTTCGAGATTTACCTTATCCGGGTAGAGATCGTAGAGATCTGCCTTTACATCAAAGCTCCTAAACTCACCATTTTTAAGCCCTAATCTCTCCTTTATTTTGCTGTAGATGCCCCTTTCTTCCAGAAGAGAACAACCTCCAAACAGGATCTTTCTGCCTTTGTAAGCATCCAGAAACTCCACTCCCGAATCACAGGCCTTATTAACCAGAAGAAAATCCTCGATCACTTCGCTTTTCTTAAGATTCGTCTTAAGCTCGTCGTACTTTATTTTGCTTCCGTTCCTGCAACCATGATCGCAAAGTACTGCTACAATTTTCTTATCGTTCATTTTACCTGCACTCTCTCTTCCAGATAAGATAGAACTTCTCCGGTTACGCCGGTAGCATCCTCAATACAATCCTCTATTCTCATGGGTTGCTTACAAGCTCCGGTAACGAATACTCCTCCCATTCCGTTCATTGCATATAAGAAGCCGCTTTTATCGAGTGAAAGTCCTGTCATTTTTGCCAGCGCTTCGTTTTTATCTCCAGGGGCAATCCCGTTTGAAAGCACAACAAGGTCGTAAGCCTCTTCTTTATCTTTTTGCTCGGTAATGGATTCGTATCTAACAACGGGCCTATCAGCTCTGTCAACAGAAAAGGTAATGGGGTTGCTGTTGATAAAATTGACTTTCCTCGAAACATCGCCGAAAAATGACTCAAAATCCTTACCGAAGTGCTGAATGTCCATGTAGTAAAAATCGATTTCGGTATGGGGAAACTCATCTTTAAGTCTTCCTGCCATTTGCAAGGCATAAGCACAACAGACACGGGAACAGTATTCTCCTCCTTCTGTTACGTTGCGGGAACCTACACACTGGAGAAAGGCTATCCTTTTACAATCCGATTTTTTTACGACTCCCGGCAAGTAATTCTCGGTGTAAAAAAGTTCTTCCAGATCGCTTCCCGTTATTATGCGGGGACTCTCTCCGTAACTCCATTTCCGATTCACAGAAGGATCGAAGGGCTTGAATCCGCTTGCTATGACAAGACAGTCTGCATGGATGCTTTCCCTCATGCTCTCCCTTTTCAGGGCGATGGCTCCCTCAGGACATACATCGACACATTTCCCGCAGTCGTTACACCCGGAATCGACATAGTATTTCCATCCGGGAGCAATTTTTACGGCGTTTTCAGGGCAGGCCTCGATGCATTTCCCACACTCTGTACAGAGACGCCAGTCTATAATATTGGGGTGAGTCTCGATCTCAAGCAATATCCCTTCTCCATTACTACGAGAAAATCCAGTAAGCTCGGAGGAGAATTGAGACTTTATGTTATGGGTTCTCCTGAAATTCATGACGGCTTCCCTGATAAGACATACCCCGCAGTGAACGCACGAATCCGAGGCTTTACATCCGTAAAAAAGAGCCCGTCCACCGGGGTAGGGGTTTCTCTCCACGAGTGTAACCTCTATCCCCGCGTTTACCAGGTTATTGGCAACTGTCAGACCACTTATTCCTGCTCCTATTATACAAACACTGTTACTGCTCAAGGCTTATACCTCTCATGTTTTCACAAATTAATATTAACAGTTTAGTGATTGGAAATATTGTATTCTTTAATTATTTTTTGTATTTATTTAATTTTTTTTCAAATTTCGAGGGAAATTTTTATGATTAGCTAGATAATAAGCAATTATATTTTGCTTTTCCTGACTATCTATGTAATTCTTTCCCTGAGCCCGATTGGGTCCAAGCGCCGCCCTCAGGTGGGAGATAAAACATAGTCTAACAGAGGCTCAATATAGAGATCGTTAACACTAACACGGGGTTCTCCCAGCTTTCTTCCTGCAAATCCTCCATGAGAGTCCGAACCTGCCGTAGCAATAAGACCATTTCTATTACAGATCCCCAGGAAATAGCGGGTTTGATCTTCCGCATGGTAGGGAGAGTAACATTCAAGCCCGTCTATCCCCAAATCCAGCATCTTCTCTACAAGGTTCTCGACTCTGTCCTGCTTGAGACTGTTCCCCGGATGAGCCCAAACAGCCTTCCCTCCTGCTCTGTGTATGGCCTCTACTGTACAGGTTGTACTTTCGAAAGAAGGATATTCCAATGCAAGTGGGCCTGTAAGAAGGCGTTCGAAAAAATCTTTAACGTTCCTGCAAAGCCCCTTGTCAATAACAAAATTTACCGCTTTCCAGCCGCCCCTTGATGGTTCATGCCGATAATCACTGTACTCCTCCCAGTCCAGGGGGAACCCTGCAGAGATAAGTTTCCTTATGGCATGATCGTTTACTCCTGCAAGCTTCTTTCTGTTTCTTTCCATCATTCTCAGAAGCACTGGATCTGTAAGGTCGATGCCGTAAGCCAGAACATGATGTATGCCTCCGTCCAGGGATGTGGTTATCTCAACTGCGCGTATAAAAAGCAAACCCTCTTTAAGAGCAATTCTTTCTGTTTCAGAAACCGCGGAAACGGTATCGTGATCTGCCACTGCGAAAAGCCCAATACCTGCTCGTTTTACCTTTTCTACGATCTGTTCAGGATACCAGCATCCGTCGGAAGCTTGCGAGTGAATGTGTAAATCTACCAGCATAAACTGCTCCTCTTAGATCCCCAATAATACCACAATGATTGTGCTTATTTAAGATAGATGCTCGTTTGGCAAACCCCTACACCGACCATTTAACAAAAAACTTCATAAAAAACCAAGAAAACAATGACATTTTGAAAAATATTTAGTATGTTAAAGGGTATGAATAAAAAGAAAAAAATATTATTGGTTTATCCGGAAACTCCGGTTACATACTGGAGTTACAAGTATGTTTTCAGGTTTACCAGAGAAAAGGCAACCACCCCTCCTCTGGGTCTTCTCACAGTAGCAGCAATGTTGCCGGAGGAGGAGTTTGAAGTAAAGCTCGTGGATATGAATATATCCAATCTCTCCGACAGGATGATAGAGTGGGCTGATATGGTGTTTCTCTCTGCTATGCTCGTTCAGAAAGACTCTTTTTCTGCAGTTGCAAAACGCTGTAAGCAACTGGGAACATCTGTAGTTGCAGGAGGCCCCTACGCCAGCTCCTTCTATACGGAGATAGAAAATGTTGATCACTTCGTGCTCGATGAGGCCGAAATAACTCTTCCGCTGTTTCTCGAAGATTATAAAAGAGGAAAGGTAAAACATATCTACAAAGCTGATGGGGAAAAGCCGGATATAAAAACCTCTCCTCTGCCCCGTTTCGACCTTCTTAACATGAAAAGATACAACAGTATGGCGATCCAATTCTCCAGGGGATGCCCCTACGACTGTGAGTTCTGTGATATAATCGAAATGTTCGGAAGAAGAATGCGTACCAAATCGGAAGAGCAGATAATCAGGGAGATGGAAGAGCTATATTCACTGGGATGGCGAGGCCCAATTTTCTTCGTGGATGATAACTTCATCGGTCACAGAAGAAGAACAAAGAAGCTCTTAAGAAGAGTCCTTAAGTGGCAGAGAGAAAAGAAGTATCCCTTCAGCTTATTCACAGAAGCCTCTGTAGACCTTGCCGACGATGAAGAGCTTCTGGAGCTTTTCAGACAGTGCGGGTTTACTATGGTCTTTGTGGGCATAGAAACGCCTTCCGAAGAATCTCTTCTGAATGCAGGAAAAAAGCAGAACCTGAAAAACGATCTATTGGAGAGTATATCAAAGATTCAGAGCAAGGGCATTGAGGTTACTGCAGGCTTTATAGTGGGCTTCGACAGCGATACTCCGGATATCTTCCAGCGGCAAATCGACTTTATTAAGGAATCATCCATACCGGTTGCAATGGTGGGGTTGCTGACAGCCCTGCCCAATACAAGACTATACAGACGCCTGCAACAAGAAGGTAGAATCCTTTCCGGCTCTACCGGAAACAATACCCACGAACTTACTCTTACTTTTAAACCAATTATGCCCATGCATGTAATAATTGACGGATACAAACATATAATTTCCCATATCTATTCTCCCAGAGTCTATTTCAACCGCTGCCTGACTCTCTTTAAAAAGATAAATTTCATTAAACGGGTAACCAGCATGAATATAGAAATAAATCAACTGGTTTCTTTATTAAAATCTCTCTTTATACAGACCTTTTCCTGGTATGGCCATCATTATCTTGCCTATGTTTTAAAAACTATATTTACCAGTATAAGAGCATTCCCCGATGCGATACGCCTTGCAGTGGTGGGACACCACTTTTTCAAAATTACAAGAGAAATTATTGCTGTGGACGATTTTAAAACAAGAACTTTTAAGCTCATAAGTGCATACAGTAAGAGAATGTCCGATGCTTACGAATCCATCAACCTGGGCAAAAATCTTGAACAACTTTATAAAATAAAAAATAACTTTATTAAGAGTATGCAAAAGAAATACTATAAGATAGACGAAGACTTCCGGCACCTGGTTGATGAACATCTTGAATCTTTACAAAGACATCTAAACAGAGGCTATTCCCGTTTACTAAACTTACACACAAAGCAGTATGGATAAGAGAAACTTCATCCGAACCCTGTTCAGAACACAGGGAGAGTTGATTACAAACAATAAGATAATTCCGTTCAACCTTATAAATGTATCCTTAAAGGGTGCATTAATACAGACTCCTGAAAATGAGAAAATATCTCTTAACCAGGAACTCGATTTAACTATATATCTCGAGAATACGGATATAGCCATAACTACCCGGGCGACTCTCGTTCGCAGAGAGGGGGATAAAATAGGGTTGCGCTTCAAAGAGATAGATGTGGACAGCCTTACCCATCTGAGGAGACTGCTTGAGCTTAACACCGCCATGCCGGAGCGTATAGAAGAAGAGCTCTGGTTTTTAAAAGAAGATTGCCCATGATTGCTAATTAATTGCTCGAGCAGTTTAACCGTACCTGGGAGATGCATAGAAGAGACGGTTACCAATTTTTAACCCGAGCACTGTAGTGAAAGCGGAAGCGAATATCTCCTTCCGTTCAGAACAGCCTGCCATATTCTGGAGACCCCTGCATCACCACGGCGAGATGAACTTTATCCTCTTTCAACCGGGATATAAAAGGGTAAACTGGAAGTAATCGCCAGGATAAGGAAACTTCTATCTACTCTAAAACAGATATATTTTCCATTTTAGATCATGCTATTCTTGAATAATTTTCCATTTTAGAGTACTTTCAAACGTGTGAGACCGTTTAGATGTATAAACAGAGAAAATTACTAAAAAAATTGATCGAACTTAAAGATAACGACAAAATTATTATCATCGTTGGGCCAAGACAGTCAGGTAAAACAACTCTTCTTAAACTATTAAAGAATCAATTGGAGAAATCGGGTTACAGAACTCAGATGCTCGACCTGGACATTTTCTCAAATTATGAAAAAATAGCCACATATGAGAATATTGTGAATTATCTTAAATTGAATGGGTACAGGGAAGAGGGTAAGGAGAAATATATTCTATTACTGGATGAATTTCAAAGATATCAGGATATTACCAGGGTGCTGAAAAATCTTCACGATCATCATAGAAATATAAAAATTTATGCAACGGGCTCATCCTCATTAACAGTAAAAAACTCTATTCAGGAATCCCTTTCAGGGAGAAAACTTATATATAAATTATATCCTCTCGATTTTGAAGAGTTCTTAAATTTCAAAGAAGATTATGAACTTCTCAATATATTAACAAAAGTAGATAGCCTTGAAGGAAAAAATCTAAGCGCTATAATAAGCCCCTTACTCTCTTCTCTTGAAGAGTTTATTATATTCGGAGGATACCCTGAAGTTGTATTGACAGAAGGGAGAGAAAATAAAAGAGAAATTCTTAGAAGCATATTCGATTTATACGTAAAAAAAGAACTAGTTGAGTATTTAAACCTTCAGAAAATTTATCCTGCAAAAACTCTTATTGAGTATCTTGCAATCAATAACGGACAGAAGATCAACTACGATAATATTGCTTCTGTTTCAGGAATCTCGCATAAAACAGTAAAAAACTATATAGGCATACTTGAAGAGACATTTCTTATTAAAAAACTCCCTCCGTTTTTTACAAATAAGAAATTGGAAATTGTAAAATCGCCTAAAATATATTTTATCGATCCGGGAGTAGTGAATTATTTTATAAGAAATTTTGAAGCGTTGAAATTAAGAAAAGACGCTGGTTTTCTCTTTGAAACATATATTCTATCTGAAATCCTGAAGATGGGAATCGAACCCGATAGTTTAAAACATTGGGAGGATAAAAACAAAAGGGAAGTCGACATTATTATCGATCATCCGAAATATCTGGAAGCCATAGAAATTAAATTTAAATCATCAATAAAGGCCGATGATTTTCGTGGTATTAATGCGTTCTCAAGAATGTACAATGAAAAATACAAACTCTCTTTATTTTTGATCAACACGGTAATGCAATATCAAAAAACTGGTATATCCGTAAGATTGCCTTTTAATCTGGAATTCCTTCGAGTCCACTCAAAGTGATTTTTTATTTAAAACATCAATTTTAATCCATTTTCTTCATACTGTTTTATCTTTAAGTCACTTGTAACTAA
>QNBH01000002.1 GCA_003645645.1 Spirochaetota bacterium
GGAGTTTATAGGAGAGAACCTTTATGTTCTCTCTAACATACTTACAGGCTCACATGAAGTACTCATCAAGCAGGTAAGACCTTTTGAAGAGAAGGTATTGTTCTCGGGAAGGATAAATATACCCGAGGAGGAATCGGTACAGGTAACTTTTTCCATTCCGCCGTTTACGGAGCTGGAGAAGAGCGGATTTGGTATCATAGAGAAAGAAATAAAGACGGGTCTGGAAGAGGAAAATCCAGAAACAGAGAAGCAGTTTAAGCTGGCCTTCACACTTCTTGAGAAGGCGGATGCGAGTGCAACCCTTTCAGAGTTGAAGGAGAGGTTTGATGAACTTTACTCTGAGTATATTGCGGTTGGATCGAGGACAGAAGAACCACCGCCTCCTGCAGGTGGTATCAAGGTTACGGTAAAAACAGCGGGAACCCTCTATATAGATGATCAGGAGTACGACCGGCTCGACACAGAAGAACCGCTCGAGATTACCGATCTATCTCCGGGAGAGCATAAGCTCGAGATGAGATACGATGGGGGGGGAAAGCGAAAGCATAACCGCGGAGGTTGAAGGCAACTCGGTAGTTGGAGTCGATTTTAAGAACATTCCCCGCGAACCGATGAGATATGAGAAGGCAACTTTATTTAAGCCGGCAAGGGTCTATTCTGGAGGAAGAGAGTATAAGATAAATACTATAAGAAACAGGAGAGCATTTTTTATCGATTTAAGCAGGGAGCGAGACCTTCCGGAAGAGATATATCTTATTGTTGAGGGATCGAAGAGATTATTAGAAAAAGAAGAGTCTCTGGAAACGGTAAGTTCGATTGGTGGAGGAACTATTCTATTGGGTCTTACTTTATTTTATATCGGTGTTATTGTAGATAGTCCTGGTGTTTCGCTTGCTGGTGTAATAGGCGGGTTAATTGGGGCCATAATTGGATTGATAGGAGAGATTCCTGCCAGTGAAATCTCCAACCGGCTTGAAAGAAATATAGAGAGAATAGTAGATTTATGGAGCAGTGAATATGGTTATTAAACGGAAGCCAACCTGCCGGCTACGGGGTTCCTTATTAAAGACCGCACGGTCTGTTCTGGTTGTGTTATTTGGAATTTGGGCGAACATACCGATATTGTAAACTATACCTTAAGGAGAAAAAGTAGATGGAACTTAAGAATTACGACGGAAAACCGACCAATTTGCTTCGCAGAGAGGTTATAGAGAAGCTTAAAGCACACTTTGCCAAGGATAATATCGATGTGGATGAGTACGAACACAGGCTCATGGTGGCTACAAATACGGAAAGCACTCTGGAACTCACCTCTCTGCTTTCCGACCTCCCCGGGATAGAAGATGAACCGGACAAAGAGACAGAGGTCGGTGAATGGGATTATGAGATAAATACCGGGATGGTGCGAAAAAGCCAGGCTATGGTCAACATTTTCTCCGGAACCACCCGAAAGGGGGTGTGGAATCCTCCCAGGTATCTCGATCTTATAAACATTTTCGGAGGCTCCGATATTGACTTCCGAAATGCCCGGATACCGCCCTCCGGAGTTACTGTAACCGTGGTTGCAGTATTCGGAGGAGTCGATATCATCGTACCTCCGGGTATCAATGTGGAGGTAAACGGGATAGGTATTTTCGGCGGATTTGACGATAAAAGCACCGGTGAGGTTTACGAAGGCGCCCCCACCATAAAAGTGGACGGCATCGCCCTTTTTGGAGGTGCGAGCGTTAAGGTTAAGCCCTCTGACATGAAGGGCAGAAACAGGCGCTTCTTCCGGAGAAGGTGATCTTCTGTATTTCTCCTGAACAGCGGGGGCAGGAGGCTTCTGCTTCCCTCCTAAGCGATATCATGACAAAACAACGAGACCTGAGGGCATAATAACATTGGTTTCGGCTGTGCTGCTTACTTGGCTCCAGACGGTTGTTCCATGTCAATGATCTCCTGAGGGCATAATAACATTGGTTTTGGCTGTGCTGCGGTAGGTTTCCACGTCCGGCAGGTTAAGCATCTCTCTATTACTTTGCGCCGATAAGTCGCTCGAAATCTTCTTCGTTAAGAATCGTAACCCCCTTCTCCCTCGCTTTCTGCATTTTACTGCCCGGGTTTCTCCCTGCAACCAGATAATCTGTATTACCGCTCACACTCGAGGTAGCCCTCCCGCCCAGGGACTCCACAATCTGTTGTGCCTCCTCACGGGTATATTTCTCGAGCTCTCCTGTAAACACAAAGGTCTTCCCCTCCAGTGGCTGTTTTTTAATTTTTTCTACTCTCTGGATTTCTATGCCCGCTTCTTTTAATCGAGCGAGTATTTCCCTGTTGGTTTTTTCTCGAAAGAAGTTAAACACACTCTCGGCAATTTCCGGCCCTATTTCCGGTGTTGCCAGCAGATCCTCAAAAGAGGCATTCTGGATGGCTTCAAGACTGCCGTATTTACGGGCCAGCACCCTTGCGACGTGCTCACCTACATGACGAATGCCCAGAGCATAGAGAAAACGGTCTAAAGCCGGGTTTTTGGTTTTTAGGATTGACTGATACAGATTGCGGGCGGATTTTTCGGCAAATCCGTTTAGCGATAAAAAATCTTTCTCGGAAAGAAAATAGAGGTCGGCCGGGTCTTTAACCATACCACGTTCTACCAGTTGTCGTGCGTTTTTCTCCCCCAGGGTCTCTATGTTCATGGCATTTCTGGATGCAAAGTGGATGATTCTACCCACTCTCTGGGCAGGACAAGTTAATCCCGCCGGACACAACGTATAGGCACCTTCCTTTACCACTTTTGTATTGCAAGCAGGACAACTACCTGGCATGGAAAAGGTTTTGCCCCTTTTCTCTCCCTCTTCATCCACACGCTCCAGTATTTCCGGTATTACATCTCCCGCTCTTATTACCCTTACCCTATCACCCCCTCGTATATCCTTTCGTTTAACTTCATCCTCATTGTGAAGGGTAGCCCTGCTGACGGTTACGCCGCCCACCTCGACCGGATCGAGCAGGGCCACGGGGGCAAGAATACCCGTTCGTCCCACCTGGACAACAATATCTCTTACCCTGGTTATCTCTTTTTTTGGGGGAAACTTCCATGCGAAAGCCCACCTGGGGTTTCTCTGCCTGGTACCCAGTTGCTCCCTCAGCATGAGGTCATCCACTTTGATTACAATGCCGTCAAGTTCATAGGGCAGTTCATCCCTTTTCTCGATCAATTCAAGTCGGTAATTGCGTATCTCTTCGAAAGATGAGCATCTCTTGTTAAGAGGATTGGTCTTGAGACCCCACCGGGGAAACTTTTGCAGTATCTCCCAGTGGGACCGGGATATCTCTCTGTCAGACCGTAAAACATCGTAGAAGAAAATATCCAGCGGCTTATCAGCCACCTTCCTGGAATCCAGTTGGCGCACCGTACCGGCTGCTGCATTGCGGGGGTTGGCAAAGGGTTCCTCATTACGCTCTATTCGCTGACGGTTTAACCTCTGGAAGCCCTCTCTGGACATAAGAACCTCTCCGCGCAGCGCCAGAAAACCGGGCAGCCCGGCATTATCCCTTAACCGCAGAGAAAGAGGCTTTATGGTCTTAAGGTTCTCTGTTATATCTTCTCCGGTAATTCCGTCTCCCCTTGTAGAACCGTACTTAAAAAATCCACCTTCATAGACCACCTCTACCGAAAGGCCGTCGAGTTTTGGTTCCACCACATAGAGAATATCCTTCATGCCCGTGTTTCGCTTAACAAAGGTGATAAAATCCCGTACCTCACCTTCATCGAGGGCGGAGTTGAGACTGAGCATCGGAGCTGTATGTTCCACTTTCTTGAGCTCGTCCACCGGTGGAGCACCCACCTTGCAGGTAGGAGAGGTGCTCGATCTAAACTGAGGGAAGGCTTCCTCCAGTTCCTGAAGCCGATTGAAAAGCCTGTCGTAGGTGTAATCGGATATCCGGGGATTATCTTCTATATAATAAAGATAGTTATGATGCTCAATTGCCTCACGAAGAAGATCGATTTCCTTTTTGGCTTCTTCATCTTTTAAGTCTTTGGCAGGGGTAAAGCTCATATCACCCGGATAAATATAGGGGTTATCGTTCTTTCTCTTAGCCATCTTTGCTTTCTCCTGATTAAAAGACTACTTGGCTGGAGATCAAGAGTCAAGTTGGGAAGGGAACATCACAGGATGGGGAATCCCCGTGGGGACGCGGGGCAGGTAAACGGTATTGGGTGCTCTTGCGGGGGCACAGAGCCGGTCCGGGGAGATCAAGAGTCAAGTTGGGAAGAAAATATCACAGGCGTGCGTCAAAGTCGACTTTGACGTACGCCCCGGGTAACAGCCTTAATTTATTTTTAGCGGGTATTTAATAAGATGCCTTTTTCAATTCGAGTACTGCCACTTTAAGGTTTCTTATGGAT
The DNA here is from genome assembly GCA_003645645.1 of Spirochaetota bacterium. Classification (GTDB taxonomy): domain Bacteria; phylum Spirochaetota; class Spirochaetia; order SPDA01; family B32-G16; genus B32-G16. Next base: position 4,394 of record QNBH01000002.1, read on the forward strand.
GTTCGATCCGGGGTAAACACAAACTCGATCACCTTCGTACCCTCATTTACATACCGCTCGACGATTTTCTTCTGACGAGGAGAGACGAGAACGGCATCACACTCCCTTACAAGATTTCTTACAGACTCCTCATTTCCCGAGTTTGTCTCCAATACTCTTAAAAATTGAAGGTTCAGACTTTTAAGTATTTCCCGCACTATTATTCTAAACTGTTCGCTGGTAGTAACAAGACCGATTGTGCTCTCGGGAGGGATTTTGGCCACTTCTATAAGGGTAGGTATCTCCGGTTCCAGATTAATACCTATGATTTGTTTTCCCAGATGCTCCAGTTGCTCGTATACTTCGTCAAGATGATGAAAACTTGTAACAATGATGTCGCTCTCTATTATTTTTTGTATGACATCTTTGTTTTTATTTGAAAGATCTTCGAGGAGAATGGGAATTTTCTGAATATAGGATGCAAGCTCTAGGTGATTGGTAAAGTAGTTGGCCTGTTCTATATTGCACTCAATAAAGCAGAGTTTAACCCTCTGCATCATCTCCACTTTTTCTTCGATATATTTGTGCACGGCGTCTTCGAAATCTTTAATGGAAAACTCGAGCGACAGTGCCTCCTCTATCGCATGTTCAATGATTTTCATAAGAAGGGTCTCCCTGTTTTGCCGTTTGAGGTCCTGGGGGGTAGTGGTGATGAAGGTGCCCCTTCCCACGGCTCCTATTACAACACCTTCTTTCTCCAGTTCGGCGTAGGCCCGTAAAACCGTATTTATGCTTACTCCGAAGTCTTCGGCGACCTTTCTTACCGTGGGAAGTCTCTTTGATTTGATTGCACCCGACTGAATTCGATTTTTTAAAATCTCTTTAAGTTGAAGATAGTAAGGACGGTTGGATTCTCTCTTAAGCTTTTCATTCATGGATAACAGTGAAATTATAAAGCAATAGAAGGAGAAAGAAAAGAGCAGGGGGGTCAGGTCTTGAATTTTGACATTTTCGGTTTATGCAGTAAAGATTGTGTTTCTGATTAAGATGGTGGCACGCCGGGAAGAATTGCCCGCTTAAGCAGGTTGGGCTCTTCTATCAATAGGTATGTCTAAATTCAAGGCATTTCCCCCCCCATCCCCCTTCTTGACTAACATAAAAACAGTTGGTTAACTTGGGGGTCAATGGGCAGAAGTATCGTAGAAAAAATTCTCCATTCTCATTTGATAGCAGGTGAGGCAATAGCGGGTAAACCGGTTACCGTAAAGATAGATCAAACACTAACTCAGGACGCCACCGGAACGATGGCCTCGCTCCAACTCGAAGTTTTAAATCCAAAAAAGCTGAAAACAGAGCTATCCGTTGGCTATGTGGATCACAATACGGTGCAGATCGGTTTTGAAAACTTCGACGATCATGCCTATCTTCGGGGAATTGCTGCAAAATATGGTATCTACTACTCAAAAGCGGGAAACGGGATATGCCATCAGGTTCACCTTGAGCGATTCGGTGTTCCGGGAAAGACCCTTCTTGGTTCGGATTCACACACACCAACCGCCGGGGGTATAGGTATGTTTGCAGTCGGTGCAGGTGGGCTCGATGTGGCCATAGCCATGGCAGGGGGTACTTTTACCTTTACCTATCCCAGGGTTACAGGGGTTATGCTTAAGGGCAGACTTTCTCCCTGGGTTGCAGCCAAGGATGTAATTTTAAAAGTATTGAGCGTGCTCGGTACAAGGGGAAATGTAGGAACAGTTCTCGAATATACCGGGGAAGGAGTTAAAACTCTTTCTGTACCCGAGAGGGCGACCATAGCCAATATGGGGGCAGAAACTGGGGTTACCACGAGCGTGTTCCCAAGTGATGAAGAGACACGGGCTTTTTTAATTGCGCAGGGTAGAGGAGATTCATGGGTAGAGCTAAAGCCAGATGAGGATGCAGTTTACAGTAAGACTATTGAACTTAACCTTTCAGGGATAGAGCCGATGGCAGCCCTGCCTCACAGTCCCGGCAACGTGGTACCTGTACGGGATACTGGGGGGATAAAGGTAGATCAGGTAGCTATAGGCTCGTGCACAAACTCAAGTTATAAAGATCTCATGACAGCGGCAAAAATGCTTGAAGGTAAAACGGTGCACCCCGATGTTTCCTTTGTGATTGCACCCGGTTCCAAACAGGTTTTACGTATGATTGCCGATAACGGCGCTCTTTCAAACCTTATTGCTGCAGGGGCAAGGATTGCTGAAGCTGCATGCGGCTTCTGTATCGGAAACTCCCATGCCCCCGGTACCGATTCTGTGAGCGTGCGCACTTCTAACAGGAACTTCCGCGGACGTTCCGGCACAGAATCCGCCAGAGTTTACCTTACAAGCGTCGAAACAGCCGTGGCATCGGCCATAAATGGCGTTCTGACCGATCCCCGGGAATCAGGGATGCAGTATCCGAGAGTCGAATTACCTGAACATTTTACAGTTGATGATTCCATGATCGTTAAGCCGAAAGAAGGCAAGAGGGATATTGCAGTTTTCAGAGGGCCAAACATAGGCGAGCCTCCGGTAAACACCCCCCTCCCCCCCCACATTGAAGGGTTAATAACCATAAAGGTGGGCGATAAAATTACCACAGACCACATTATGCCGGCCGGAGATAAGCTTAAATACAGGTCTAACATCCCCAGGTATGCGGAGTTCGTTTTTGCCCCTGTAGATGAAGAGTTCAGCAGACGGGCTCTTAAAAATAAACAAAGGGGAGTTGCAAACATCATCGTTGGAGGTGATTCTTACGGCCAGGGTTCGAGCAGGGAACATGCAGCTCTCTGTCCCATGTATCTTGGTGTAAAAGCAGTAATTGTTAAATCTTTCGAACGGATTCACATTGCAAACCTCATAAATGCCGGAATTCTCCCCTTGACTTTCAAAAATGAAAACGATTATGAGAATCTGGCAGAGGGAGATGAGATATCAATTCCCAGAGTACGAGATCTTATCCAGAAGGCCGAAAGCATAAAACTCTTTAACAAATCCCAAAATAAAGAGATAGAACTTGGATTTAACTTAAGTAATGAAGAGAGAGAAGTTATCCTTGCAGGTGGGAGACTTAACTGGATTCGCAATCAAGAGGCGGAGTGATTAATTTTCCTGTGGAGGTGGACATCTCCTGTTCGGGCTCCCACAAATAAAGAAAATAGAGTTTCTGTAGGAGACATCAATAATGAACGATAGCCGTAAAATAACCATGGAAGGGGGTATTCTTAAAGTACCCCTTCGCCCCGTTATACCCTTTATAGAAGGCGATGGGACGGGACCGGATATATGGGCAGCGTCGGTCAGGGTGTTTAATAAGGCGGTGGAGAGAAGTTACGGGGGGGAGAGAGAAATACTATGGAAAGAGGTATATGCCGGGGAGAAGGCTAAGCGAATAACAGGAGAGTGGTTGCCTGCAGAAACTGTAGAGACATTCAAAGATTATACAGTGGGGATTAAGGGTCCTTTGACTACTCCGGTCGGAGGAGGGTTTAGGAGCCTGAATGTAACCTTGAGGCAGGTTCTCAATTTGTACGTGTGTTTAAGACCGGTGAGATGGTTTAAGGGTATCCCCAGTCCCGTTCTCCGTCCGGATAAGGTGGACATGGTAATTTTCAGGGAAAATACCGAGGACGTATACGCAGGGCTGGAACATCCGGAAGGCAGCACGGAAGCCGCAAAGCTTATAGAGTTCTGTAAGAGGGAGTTCGGCTGGAGTATTCGTTCCGATTCAGGTATAGGGATAAAACCCATAAGCATAACAGGATCAAAACGGCTGGTAAGGGCGGCCATCAAGTACGCAATAGAAAACGAAAGAAAGAGTGTTACTCTGGTACATAAGGGTAATATACAGAAATATACCGAAGGGGCTTTCCGAAAATGGGGTTACGAGGTGGCCAGGGAGGAGTTTCCCGATAGGTGCATAACCTGGGAAGAATGCGGAGGCGTTGTACCCAATGGAAAAATTCTCATAAAGGATGTTATTGCAGATATCTTCCTCCAGCAGGTGCTTACAAGGGCCGATGAGTTTGATGTTATAGCAACCACAAACCTGAACGGAGATTATATCTCCGATGCCCTGGCCGCTCAGGTGGGGGGGATAGGTATTGCTCCGGGCGGAAATATCAATTATGAGACAGGAATTGCCGTTTTTGAAGCAACACACGGAACCGCCCCAAAGTACGCTAACCGTGATATGGTAAATCCCGCATCTTTGATACTATCCGGTGCAATGATGTTTAACTACATGGGATGGAAAGAGGCTTCCGAGCTCATCATTAAGGGACTTGAGAAGACTATAGCTAACAGAATCGTTACCTACGATTTTGCACGCCTTATGGATGGTGCAAAAGAGGTTAAATGTTCAGAGTTTGGCTTAGAGATCGTAAAAAATATGGACTAACCTCTTTTCACCTAAACTGCAACCACTCTTTTAAGTTCGGGGATCGACTTCTTAAGGTGTCGTTCTATGCCCTGACTTAGAGTCATCTGAGACATAGGGCACCCACCACATGCACCTGTAAGCCGTACTTTGACTATTCCGTCTTCTGTAACATCTACAAGTTGAACATCACCTCCATCTGCCTGAAGGGATGGTCTAACCTCATTTAAATATCTTTCGACCTTTTCTCTCATTTTTTTCACCTTTCCTGATAAATTTTCTACTCTTTATAAGTTACTTTAAATAACAGTTTTTGGCCAACCTTTTTCCAGCTTCCGTGAGAAATATGCCTTCTATAATTTTTTCTCGCTGGTCGTTGGGTTTCCCTTTCATCTGCTCCTCTATATTAGCCAGAGAATCCGCATCGTACAATACCCTGAAATTACGGGTATCCACCTTTCCTGGAGAATGATGGTAACGAATAATCAGGCAGATCTGTTCTATATCTTCCATGTTTAGACCGAGCTTCATAAGCATTTCTCTTGCAACAGCAGGGCCTTCTTTCTCCTGGTATTTACCTTCGGCACTGCCGTATTTCTGTTCCGCAACCTTTATCCCCACGTCGTGGAGAATACTTGCAGGAATTATGATATGCCAGTCTGCATCTTCCTGCTTAAGAAGTTGTTCTGCATACTCGAGTACTTTACGGGCATGGTTTATTCTCCTCGTATCTCCATCGAAGTACTCTTCCAAATTTTGCAGTAATTTCTCCTTCAACGTGACTGCCTTGTTTTCCATATACTGGTTTACAAGATCCTCTCCCAGACAGTCCTTGGCATACTTGCACCACTCAACACAGCTTATATTCATCCCATCTCTGGTAACCGTTGTGTTACAGTTAGGGCAGTTTCCCTTTATTTCATCCGACCAGATCTCCATCTCTTCCCCGCAGTTGGGGCATTCGAATATCTCGGGTTTGGGTTGTCTGAGTTGTTTTGCTCCAGGACAGACAGTATGATCCATTTTATCCCCCTCTGGTCCTTAAAAAAAATACCATTAGCCGCCCTTACGGTAAACCCGTAATATATACTATGGCTGATAATACTAATTAAAATATATGATCATTTTTATAATGTAACATTGATCTGCATCAAGTTTCAAGGGGAAACTCCATAACGGATATACTTTTCGATAAAACTGTCAAAGATTGACACAAGCTCAACAATAAAATAACCTGTAAGTTGAAATATCTATCACGAAAATAGACCGCAATGACCGAATGGCTATTTTCATAGTATCGTTTGCCGCGCAACGGCATGAACAACTATTAAAAATATGAATAGTCAGGTAAACAACAGCCTGGTATACATGGAGGGTATAAAAGTCCAGTTTGGCAACGTAGTCGCCTTAAACGGAGTTAATTTCCGTGTGGGGGCAGGTGAGGTTGTGGGACTACTCGGGGATAACGGTGCCGGGAAATCTACCCTCATAAAAGCTCTTATCGGACTTTACCGGATAAACGGCGGCAGCATATATTTTGATGGTCAAAAGGTCAACTTCTCTTCCCCCCGGGAGGCAAGAGTTGCCGGAATCGAAACAGCCTACCAGGATCTTGCCCTTATCGACAGGTTAAGCATATCAAGGAATTTTTTTCTCGGAAGGGAGCTGGTAAAAAAAGCGGGTCCCTTCCGTCTTTTAGATAAAAAGAGGATGGATCAAATCACCGCGGAATCTCTTAAAAGGATGGGGTTTGAAACCTTCAGAAGAATCGGAGATACTGTGAGTTTTCTCTCCGGAGGAGAGCGGCAGGCTCTGGCAATCGGAAGGGCTAATCACTTCTGTGCAAAACTTCTCATTCTCGATGAGCCGACGGCGGCACTCTCTGAGAACGATACCGACAGGCTTCTGCGCCTTGTTAGAGATATAAAAAAGAAGGGAATCTCTGTAATCTTTATTACCCATAAGGCGCATGAGGTTTTCGAGGTAGCAGACAGATTCGTTATCTTAAGCCATGGCGAGAACTTTACCGAGCTCCTCAGGGATGATGTGGATCTAAAAGAGCTGGGAAAACTTCTAATATCATCCAGGGTAAAAGCTGTCAGGGAGATGGCATCCGCAGTAGCCCATCAAATAAGAAATCCCCTCGGTATACTTAAAGTATCGGCCCAGATGTTAAGGGACGATTTTCAGGTAAGGGTGAATGAGGATAATTACAAACGAATACTTAATACAATGATCAACAAAATAGATACCCTCAATTTAATAGTTTATAACTTCCTGGAGTTCGGCCATCCGCGCCCGGCTAAGAGAAAGAATTGCTCTGTTCAAAGAATGATAGAATCGGCACTGGCAGCCCTTCCCTTAAGCAAATACCCGGAGGTAGAGGTAGAACTGGTAATCGATGAAAACATGGATGAGTATCCCATGGATGAAAATCTTATGGAGCAGGTTATCTCCAATATCTTGATGAACGCATTACAGGCTTCCTCCGGAGGAGGTAAGGTAGAACTCAGATCAAAAATGGAGGATGGCAGGCTCAATATTGAGATAAGAGATAATGGTTGTGGTATTGACACAGATACAAAGAAGTTGATTTTCAACCCCTTCTTTACAACCCGTACTTCGGGAACCGGTCTTGGTCTTTCCATTGTTCACCGGATTATAGAGCAGCATAATGGCTCCATAGAGGTTGATTCCCTACCGGGGAAAGGGACTACATTTAAAATAAAAATATGAGGAACCGGAAAATGAAAAGAATATTGGTTGCAGATGATGAAGAAGACATGTGTATGATTCTGAAGATGCTTCTGGAAAACGACGGTTATGAAGTGATCACTGCAACTACAGGTAAAGATGTACTGCAATACATCACCGACGGAGGTAAACCAGATCTCATAATAACGGATTTAAAGATGCCCGATATACAGGGGACGGAAATACTTAACTTTCTTAACGAAACAGGAAGAGATATTCCCTTGGTTCTCATAACGGCTTACGGAACTATTGAAGTTGCGGTGGAGGCCATGAAGAACGGGGCTGTAGATTTTATTACCAAACCCTTTAACAAGGATGTTATAAGGCACATAATACGCAGGATATTCCGTATCGATTCCATGGAAAGGGAGAACGAGTTCTCCAAGGAGGCCATTCAGGAACGCGAAATAGTCTACATAAGCCCTGCCATGCATGAATTGATGGATACCGTGAAAAAGGTAGCCTGTGTGAAGACTCCCGTGTTGATTGCAGGCGAGAGCGGTTCCGGCAAAGAGCTAGTGGCAAGAGCTCTCCATTACTACGGGGGCACTACTGGAAGTGATGGGGTTGATAGGCCGCTGGTAAGCATAAATTGCCCTACTGTTCCGGAATCCCTGTTTGAAAGTGAGTTGTTTGGTTATCAAAGAGGCGCTTTTACGGGGGCATTGCGAGATTATCAGGGCAAAATCAGAATGGCCGAAGGCGGCACACTTTTTCTTGATGAAATAGGAGACTTACCCCTTTCCATACAACCAAAGCTGTTGCGTTTCCTGGAAGAAAAAACCTTCGAACCCTTGGGAAGTAACGTGGAAATAAGAGTGAATACCAGGGTAGTGTGTTCTACAAACAGGGATTTAAGGGCGATGGTCAAGGAGGGGAAGTTCAGGGAGGATCTCTACTACCGTATAAATGCAATTACCCTTGAGGTTCCACCCCTGAGGGAGAGAAGAGAGGATATTTTGCCCCTTGCAGAATATTTTATAGAAAAGAATGCTCAGGAAACAGGAAAAGGGAGAAAAACCCTCTCCCATCCGGTTGAAAAACTGTTTAAAAGATACAACTGGCCGGGTAATGTACGAGAATTGAAAAATGTAATCGAACGCGCCGTGGTCCTCTCCACCGATAAGGAGATAAAGCTTACCCATATACCCTCAGAATTACGCTCCAATTTCAGTCTCGATAAAGAGGAGTTCTCCTGCAATCGGTTTGACAGCATCGAGAGGCAGCTTCTTCTTGAATCTCTTGAGAAGAACAACTGGAACATCACTGCCGTTGCGAGAGAGCTCGGAACGACAAGAAGCACAATTCGTTACAGGATAAAAAAATTCGGTATAAAAAAATAGTTCAAAGGCAATAATCGGAGTGGCTGTTTTTGTCCGGTAATCGGCTTATATCGTCCGGTTTTATCGAGATTAGAGAAAAATTGTTAGATAAAGTAGAGAGACGGGCAAATCCGAAAAATCAGCGGGAACTGAACAAAATAATTAATTTGTATGTCAAGAATTATAAATCATCGTATTCATTCGGTTCCGTAGCCGTAAGACATGAAAGAGATGAGTTGGCATAAAAATTGCTTACTGCTAATTAAAACAACTACTTCAAGATTTAAGGAGGAAATCGATGAAAAAGGGTTTAAAGGTTGTTATTTCGTTTTTTCTCATGCTTTTCATTGCGGTGTCAGTATTTTCTGCAGGAAAGCAGGAGGCTGTCAAGCCAACAGGAGAGAGGTATAAGTTTTTTGTGGTCTCGCACGGAGGTCCTGCAGATCCATTCTGGGGTGTAGTGATGAAGGGGGCGAAGGAGGCTGGAGAGATGTTCAATTGCGATGTTCAGTATCTGGGGCCGGAAAAATTTTCGATCCAGAAACTGGTGGACATGGTTGAAACAGCAGTTGCAAGCGATCCCGATGGGCTGGTGGTAACTATAACCGATGCGAAGGCGCTGGATCAGCCGCTGAAAGATGCTATCAACAAGAAAGGGATTCCGGTTGTAGCCATCAATGTTCCCGATTATCGCCCCTTTGAGGAGCGTATTCCCTATCTTGCTTATGTTGGAGCGGACGACTACAAAGTAGGTATCGAAGGAGCACGAAGAATGCTTAAGGCCTTTGCCCCCGGTAAACCTGAAAGAGGGGTGGTTTCAATTCATGAGGTAGGTCATGCGGGGCTTGAGGCTCGTGCCAGAGGCATAACAGAAGTTTTTACAGAAAAGGGGATACCCGTGGAAAAACTTGCCACCTCTCCAAATGCCTCGGAGACCTATCAGGCTGTGGATGCATATCTCACAAAAAATCCGGATACGGATGCTATTTTCACACTGGGGCCGCTGGACACACATCCTGTATTGAGACTGCGTGAGGAGAAAGGGTTACTGGATAAAACCAAACAGGGCGCAGTCGATCTTTCTCCAACAATCATCAAAGCCATAAGAGAGGAGAAACTCCTTTTCACGGTGGAGCAGCAGCAGTATTTGCAGGGCTATCTTCCTATCGGCTTGCTTGTACTCTATAATAAGTTCGGGCTCATTCCCCATGATGATATCTTAACAGGTCCTGCCATTGTGGATAAAGACAATGTGGAAATAGTTGCAGAGATGGTTGAGAAAAATTATAGATAAAGGCACAATAAAAAACCCCGGCAGTGCCAGGAAGATTGTGCTTCTTTAAGATAAGGGCTCTTTGGGGAGCTTCGCTTACTTCATGCTTCGGGGTTCACAAGACTGCCATACAGCATGAGGTGCAGGGAGCTCCCCGAGTAAAATTCTTCTATATAGGAAGCACAAAATCCGTGGCACTACCGATAAAATAAATATCACACAGGGTTAAAGGGAAAATGAAAGGCGGAATACGGCTTTTTTATAGCAGACTTTTAAGGGTTAAAGAGATAGGGTCACTTTCGGGTCTGCTGATAATAATAATTATTTTTTCTCTTCTTTCCGGAAAATTCCTCACAAGAGAGAACTTTATAGGAATTTTCACCATCACCTCTGAGCTCGGGATAATAGCCATAGGGGTGTGCTTCCTCATGATTGCAGGAGAGTTTGACCTCTCGGTAGGTTCTGTGTTTGCTGTCGCTCCAATGATCGGTGCCCTGCTTGGAAAAATCGGTGTACCGATGGTGGGAGCATTTTTCGTCAGTCTTTTTGCCTCTGCTGTAATCGGTTATTTTAACGGACTCATTGTAATAAAAACAGGGATTCCCTCCTTTATAGTGACCCTTGGAGCGATGATGTTTTACCGGGGCGTCTTGCTTGCTGTATCCGGGGGGTTCACTATTACTTTTATGGGCGAAGATACCGCCTTTCTCGATGCCCTTGGAGGAAAGATCTTTATGGGCATGAGGGCATCGGGAATATGGTTTATAGCTGCAACCATTATTTTTTCCATAGTCCTGAATAACACCAAATACGGTAATCACGTTTTTGCAGTGGGAGGTAATCCGGGGACGGCAAAAGCTCTTGGCATCAATGTGAACAGGGTAAAGTTAATCAACTTTGTGCTCTGTTCGGTTATGGCCGGACTGGCAGGTTTTACAATGTTTGGTCGTTTTCACAGCATCGATCCTACTGCAGGCAGTCTCCATGAGCTCGAAGCAATCGCCTCGGCGGTAATCGGCGGGGCTCTGCTTACAGGAGGTTACGGCAGCATAGTGGGCGCTTTTATTGGGGCGTTTCTAATAGGTGTTATGAGAAGCGGATTGATCCTTGCCGGTGCGCCATCCTACTGGTACCAGGGATTTATCGGGGTGGTTCTGGTTATCTCTGTTATAATCAATACAAAAATAAGAAAGGCGGTGGCAGGATGACGGGTGCAGCGAGTATTACTCAGGAAGAAAGAGATAAAAAAATAAGGGAATACCTGGTATATATGGAAAACGTAACCGTCCGTTTCGGTAAGGTGGTTGCTCTCAGGGATGTCAACTTTTCCGTTAAAAAGAACGAAGTGGTGGGTCTTCTTGGGGATAATGGTGCTGGTAAATCCACTCTTATCAAGGCGTTGAATGGATATCACCAGGTCGATGGGGGGGAGATTTACTTTAACGGAGAGAGAACAAATTTCCAATCCCCAAGGGATGCCAGGGATGTTGGGATAGAGACCGCATACCAGGATCTGGCTCTGGTTAATCTCATGAGCATATCCAGAAACTTTTTTCTGGGAAGGGAGCTTGTGATGGGGAACCGATTCTTTAAGTTTCTGGATAAACGGAAGATGGATGAAGTGGCGGCACACTCCCTGGCAGAGGTTGGTTTGCGAAATATCCGGGAAATGCATGAAACTGTCAACTTCCTCTCCGGCGGAGAACGGCAGGCTATAGCGATCGGGAGGGCCAGCTACTTTGGCGCTAAACTCCTTATTCTGGATGAGCCCACCGCCGCGCTGTCCGTAGCAGAAACGGAATGGGTCTTGCGGCTGGTTAGCGAAGCAAAAGAGAAGGGTCTTTCGGTAATTATTATAACTCACAACGCCTATGAAGCCTATGAAGTATCCGACCGTTTTGTGGTTCTTCAGCACGGAAAGAACTATGCGGATTTAAAACGGGAGGAGACAAACGCCAAAGAACTTATCGAAGTGATCGCCGGCAGAAAATAGAATAACACAAAAGATAATCCTTCACATTTTTAATAATCATCCTCAGATTAAGTAATTCGGTTTTTATAAAAGAGCGAACTACACAGTGATAAGTTATAAGAAATTTAAAAAAAATCTCGAAAAGTTGTAGTTTTATGCTTGACAAATCAAAAAATATTGTATAATAAAAATAAATTTTATATTATAAAACTTTAATAACTTAAACAAAATTTGGGAGATTCAATATTGCTTTCTCCCGAAAAAGGAGGATTGATTATGAAAAAACTGATTTTTTTGTTGGCTCTGGTGTCTCTCCTTTCTTCTTATATTATTGCAGAGGGGCAATCGGAGGGAGTTTCGGAAGAGGGTAAGGTTTATATTTTTAAGTATGCCAATGCCCAGTCTCCAAACCATCCGCGCAGCAAGTCGATGGTACTGTTTAAAGAACAGTTGGAGAAAGCCAGCAATGGCCGCATCAAGGTAGAGCTTTTTTTCTCCGGTGTGCTGGGGAAAGAGGCGGAAGTTCTTTATAGAATATTTTGCTTATCAGCCTGTTCGTTTTTCTTTTGATGGGTATACCCATAGCTTATTCTCTGGGGTTATCCGCATTTTGTTACTTTTCCATTATTCATCCCGAACTATTACCCGTTTTACCTCAACGTCTTTTTGCAGGGATGAACTCATATGCAATGATAGCCCTTCCTCTCTTTATTACCATGGGTTTGTTAATGAACAAAGGGGGAATTACATCGCGGCTGATAGACTTCAGTATGCTCTTTGTTAGAAGATTTCGCGGAGGTCTGGGCGCGGTTAATGTTCTTGCCTCTATGATCTTCGGGGGGATTTCTGGCTCATCGGTTTCCGATACTGCCTCAATAGGCGCTGTACTTATTCCCGAGATGAAAGATCGCGGCTATACAGCGGAGTTTGCAAGCGGGATTACCGTAGCTTCCTCTACCATGGGGATGATTCTCCCTCCCAGTGTTCCCATGGTGATCTATGCACTTGTAGCCGAAGAATCTGTGGGCAAGCTCTTTCTCGGTAGTGCTATTCCTGGCATCATGATCGGTTTAATCATGCTTGAGATCATAATGGCAATATCTTACTGGCAAAACTATCCCAGGGAAGAGGTGAGTCTCAGTACAAAAGAGCAATTCGTACGGGTTCGAAAATCTATTCTTGCTATAATTATGCCCGTATTTGTCGTAGGTTCTGTGGTATTCGGCATAGCAACGGCCACTGAATCGGCCGGTGTTGGGATACTTTATGCGCTCATTATAGGGCTTTTTGTAACTCGCGGCCTGAAGCTACAAAATATACCGCCAGTTCTTAAATCGGCGATTATCACAAGTGCAACTGTGATGATAATCATTGCTCTATCACAAATGTACGTCCGGATACTGGCAATTGAGCGGATTCCTGAAGCAGTCGCATTGTTTGTTACATCGCTAAACTTACCCGGTGTTTTAATTTTTCTCTGTATTGATATTATTATATTGCTTACAGGAACCTTTGTAGATGTAAGCCCAGCAATACTTCTGCTCACTCCTGTGTTTTTATCTGCGGCTCAAGCCCTTGGTATATCATCCGTACAGTTTGGTGCAATTCTAATTACAGGGCTTGCAATCGGCCTGGTAACACCTTCGGTAGGGATGTGTCTCAATGCAGGCTCGGCGATTTCGAGATTAAGTATCGGCAGGATATTCAAGGCCTCAATACCCTTTTTACTTGCCAATATAATTACCCTTGTTTTAATAACACTTCTGCCCCCGCTGAGCTTATGGTTACCCGGATTGTTGATGAAATAAACTTAATTAAAAGAGGGATATATTATGGAAATCATACATGCAGTGCATCCAGAGCAGATGAAGAGCTTTGACACAAAACAACTCAGGAAGAACTTTCTCGTTCGGGAGCTGTTTGTACCTGATAAAGTACGAATGGTTTATAGTTATTACGACCGCCTGATCGTGGGTGGGGTTCAGCCTGCTTCAACCCTTAAGCTGAAAGTTGATGAGCGGATTATAGGTTCAAAATATCTTCTTAACCGTCGTGAGATGGGTATTATCAATATAGGTGCCGAAGGGTCTGTAACAGTAGATGATAATGAATACAAACTTGGTAATAAAGATGGGTTATATATAGGTATGGGCGCCAGAGAGGTAGACTTTAGCACTGCTAAACTGGAAAACCCTGCAAAGTTTTATTTTCTTTGCACACCAGCTCACAAAAGTTATCCTACTACCAGTATATCGATTAAAGAGACGACACCGTTAAATCTTGGATCTTATGAACAGAGTAACAGGAGAACTATTTATAAATATATTCACCCGGAGGGTATTCGCAGTTGCCAGTTGGTAATGGGTTTGACGGTTCTGGAACCCAATAATGTCTGGAATACAATGCCCACTCATACTCACGCAAGGCGCATAGAAGTGTATTTTTATTTTGATTTCCCCAATGAAGATTTAGTTATGCATTTTATGGGCACCCCCAAGGAGACCAGACATCTTATTATGCGAAGCGAAGAGGCAGTACTATCCCCTAGCTGGTCCATCCATTCAGGTGTAGGAACGAGAAACTATTCATTTATCTGGGGCATGGCAGGCGAGAATCAAATTTTCTCAGACATGGACGATGTACCCATGAGCTCTCTCTTATAGGTGGACTCCTCATGACCCTACGGGACAACTAAAACAATGAAAATAGGCCCTTACAGGGCGGATTAAATTTTCCGAGGAGGAAAATGCGATGGTGGTAGAAAAATTCAAACTCGATGGCAAGGTTGCCATAGTTACAGGTTCTGGTACCGGCCTGGGAGAGGCAATGGCGGTCGGACTCGCCGAAGCAGGTGCTGATATTGTCGGAGTATATAGGTCTCATTTTCCGGATAAGGCAAAATCAGAAATCGAAACGCTGAGGCGTAATTTTTTACCTGTAAAGGCGGATTTGCTTACCATCGAGCCTGTCAAAAGGATTATAGAGAGTGCTATATCACGGTTTGGGAAGCTTGACATTCTTGTAAATAATGCAGGTATCATCCGTCGCTCACCCTCTTTAGAGTACAGTGAAAAGGACTGGGATGATGTTATGAGTATAAACTTAAAATCTCTTTTTTTCCTATGCCAGGCTGCTGCAAAACAGTTTTTAAAACAGGGTACTGGGGGTAAAATCGTCAACATAGCCTCACTGCTCTCTTTCCAGGGGGGTATTCTAATACCTCCCTATACAGCCAGCAAAAGCGGTGTGCGGGGATTAACTCAATTGCTGGCAAACGAGTGGGCACGGCACAACATCAATGTGAACGCCATCGCACCGGGATATATGGCTACAAGCAATACCGAGCCTTTACGCAAAGATCCAAAGCGAAGTCAGTCTATACTGGAAAGAATACCGGCAGGACGCTGGGGTATACCGGAGGATCTGAAGGGAGTGGTTGTCTTTCTATCTTCGGAAGCATCGGACTATATAAATGGTTTTACCATAGCCATTGACGGCGGATGGCTGGGCCGTTAAGTTTTTTTATCTCTTGATTTTTCGGAATTAAAAAGATAATTTTACTTTATGAAAGTTCAATCTCTCGATCGTGCCTTCGATATCCTCGAGCTTTTATCCCGGGAACAACACGGACTTAAACTTACCGAGATAGGAAAGCGTCTCGAGCTTCATAAAAGCACGGTACACCGTCTGTTAAATGCATTAAAGCAGAGGGGATATATAGAGAAAACGTCCAGGGGGAGTTACCGGCTGGGGATGGAGTTTATCGAATTAACCAGTCTTTATCTTAACAATTTGGAGCTTAAAACCGAAGCTCAGCCCATAATGCGGGAACTATCAGCTGCAACCGGTAATACTTCCTTTCTGGCTATTCTTCAGGAAAATGAAGTAGTGTATATCGATAAAATGGAGACTCATAACAGCCTTAGAAAGTATTCTATTATTGGCAAACGCGCGCCCCTGCACTGTACAGCTCTGGGGAAATCGCTTCTAACAGGAATGACGGAAGAACAGATAAGGAAAATGTACAAAAGTGGGGGAATTAAGGCTTTTACAGATAAAACAATTGTGTCATTGGATACCTTACTTAAAGAAATCGAAAGGACCCGGCAAAGAGGTTGGAGTCTGGATGATGAAGAATATGAACAGGGTATTCGCTGCATAGGTGCACCCATTCGCGATTATAGAGGTGAGGTTATCGCTGCGGTGAGCACTTCAGGATATGTATCGGTAATCACTTACGATCGAATCGAAGAGATTGCTGGTCATGTAACCAGGGCTTCTAAAGATATTTCTTTGCGTATGGGGTACAAAATAGATTAAATAATTCTTTGATAGTTCCGGAATACAATGCTTAAGCACTTTTTAATTTTTATTTAGTCGCCCATGCCGCTGCGCGGCAACCGAAACGATGAAAATGGCTAATCGGTCATTGTGGTATATTTTCGTAATAAAAATAATAAAAAACACTTGAAAAGATTGCAAACGTTTGCTATTATTACTACAATATGAACCCTACCATAAAAGATGTTGCAAGGCTTGCAAATGTATCCTACTCCACCGTATCACGTGCACTGGCAAACAGGCCCGGTGTGAATGAGGCTACCCGCTGTAAGATCATCCGTGCGGCTGAAGAGCTAAATTACAGGCCAAACGCTATTGCCCGGGGTCTTGTGAGGGGGCAGACTCTTTCCATGGGGCTAATTATTCCCGACATTACAAACCCCTTTTTCCCGGAAGTCCACCGTGGCATAGAAGATGGAGCGAGAGAGAGTGGATACAGTGTGTTTCTCTGCAATACCAACTGGGAGAGGGAGAGAGAAACCCACTACATCAACCTTCTTATAGAAAAAAGGGTCGACGGAATAATAATTGCCCCCATCTCGGATACTGTTGATAAGATAGAGGAGGAGTTAAAGAGTAACATTCCCGTAGTTTATGTGAGTAATTTACCCCCCAAAACAGATAGAAGTTGTGTGGCAATAGACAATATAAGAGGAGGTTTCCTGGCAACAAAGCACCTTATAGAGTCCGGTTACAGAGAAATCGGGTTTATCGGAGCACCGGAAGGCTCCTTTTCCATTGACCAGAGGCTGGAGGGCTACAAGCTTGCCTTCCGAAAATACGGGATGAAACTGGATCAAAGATTTATCTGTTTCGGTGATTTTAAAAGAGAAACGGGTTATAGAATAATCAAAAGAATGATAGAGGAGGGTATCTATCCCAGGGCTATCTTTGCAGAGAATGACCTCATGGCCCTGGGAGTTCTCCAGGGGGTAAAGGAGTCGGGGTTATCTGTTCCTGGTGATATTGCCGTGGTTGGATTCGATGACATTCCCTTTGCCTCGTTCCCCGAAGTTCAGCTTACCACTATCAGGCAACCGAAGTACGAAATGGGTAAAATGGCCGTCCAACTGCTTTTAAACGATATAAGGGCTTCGAATAACGGCTTGAGGAAAGAGCTAAGCTGCCGCAAAATTATTCTGGAGCCGGAATTGATTGTGAGAAAGACAGGATAGGGGAATGGAGTTGGGTAATACACCGCCCAACAGTTCGGGCGGCCATGCATCACTAAAATATTTTTGCAAACGTTTGCAAAAATATTTTAGATTTATAAGAAACAGAAGGTTTCCCCATGATGCAGAACATGACAAGGGGAGCCTTAACTGAGGGCCGTCCCTTTAAGAATCGAAGGCTTTGAGGGATAGGCCAATAAATTGCCAGAAGGAGGATAAACGATATGGCAGAAAAGATGAAAGCGGTAAGGCTTTACGCCGATTGGGATCCGAAGCCTGATTTTAAACTGGGTCCCAAAGACATTGACGGCAGGCAAACCTACCTTGGAAGCAAGGTCTGGAGAAATCCAAAGATAAAAATAGAAGAGGTGGATGTTCCCAGACCCGGAGTCGGGCAGGTACTCCTTGAGGTAAAAAGATGTGGAATCTGCGGAAGTGATGTGCACATGGCACAGCCCGATGAGCAGGGTTACATCTGGTACCCCGGACTTACCGGTTTCCCCTGTACACTTGGGCACGAGCTATCCGGTATTGTAAGAGAGGCAGGAGCGGATGCATATGATAAGCAGACAAATAAACCCTTCAAGGGAGGAGAATGGGTCTGCACCGAAGAGATGCTGTGGTGTGGTACATGCCAGCCCTGTGCCGATGGATGGCCCAATCACTGCGAGAGGCTCGATGAGATTGGCTTTAATGTGGACGGCGGATTCGCCAAATATATCGTACTTCCCGCCAAGACCCTTTGGAGTCTCGATTCTCTGAAAGAGAAATACAGCGAGGAGGATGTGTTTAAACTCGGGAGCCTTGTGGAACCTACAAGTGTGGCCTACAATGCAATGATAGAGAGAGGAGGAGGTATTCGGCCGGGAGACAATGTGGTTATTTGCGGCGGAGGCCCGATCGGACTCGCTGCATGTGCTATAATGAAACGACAGGGTGCTGCAAGGGTTATACTTTCCGAACCCGAGAAGGCCCGGGCCGAAGTCGGTATAAAGCTGGGAGCAGATTATATTGTCGATCCCGTTAAAACAAGCCTATCCGAGGAAGTGCTAAAAATTACCAAAGGCATGGGAGCTGCGATTTATCTGGAAGCCTCGGGCTTACCAATAAAGGTTTATCCGGAGATCGAGAAGTGTATCTGGGAAGGAAGAACACTTAACAGCACAATAGTGGTTGTAGCCAGAGCTGAGGCAAAAATGCCTGTAACAGGGGAAGTTCTTCAAGTACGCAGGGCAAGGATGGTAGGAGCACAGGGACATTCCGGTCATGGCACATTTCCCAGGGTAATCGAATCGATGGCAACCGGAATGAATATGCTGCCTATGATCACAAAAGAGATAACCCTTGAGGAGGTGCCTGAGAATATTGTAATGCTCAGAACCGACCGCAAGGAATGTAAAATAAGTTGCAGAATGGATTAATTAATTTACACTACAAGGAGCTGAATAATGGCTAAGGAAAAAATGAAGTTTCTAACGACCGATCATCCCCTCATTATATTCGAGGACAACGAGGTGGGAAGGCTTAAAAAGGAAATCTTCGATGCATCGGAAGATAAGATCGATAAAATCCTCAAAGACTACGAGGTTCCCTCGGACTCGGAGCTGGGTAAAGCAGGTTGTTACATTCAAACAACGCCGAGAGCCAGGTGTATCGAGAAGAGAAAGAAGAATGACATTGTGCTGGTTCCAGTGGGCACGACCGAAAACCATGGAATGCATGCAAACTCCGGACTCGACACCTTTATGGCAACCCAGATCTGCGAGGCGGTCAGAAGATACACTGAAAAGAAAGGTTACGAAGTCAATCTGGCATCTCCACCTCTTAACTACGGAGGTCATCCATACCATCACCTAGGAATGCCCGGAACAATTATGCTTCCACAGGAAGTGGTGGTGGAAACACTTATATACACGATGCTTGGGCTCTGGAACGACGGTTACAGAAAAATTATAATAGTAAACAATCATGGTCAGCTCTGGATGCTTGAGACGGCACTACATGAGTTCTGTAAGAGGTTTCAACTTCCCGGAATATACCGGGTGATGGACTGGCACAGGTGTGTGCGAGAGTTCTTCATCCCCATAGACCGTGAAGACAGCCTGGAGACTACATTCGTTCATGCAGACGAGAGCGAGACTTCCGTGGGATTACTCCTTTTCCCGGAGATGATCGATATGGACGAGGCCGTGGATGCCTCCGGAGAAGGTTTCCTTCCGGATGGGCACTTCGACACATCCGTTGACCCATGGAGAAGACCCCACAAATGGTCCGAAGGAGAAGGCCATACTGCGATTGAGAGAAAGGCAACACCGGAGGGTGTGGTTGGCAAACCTACCCTATCCTCTGCAAGAAAGGCTAAAAGACCTATAGCAGCAATCCTTTGTTATATCACCCTGGTAATTGAGCAGATACTGGATAAATATCCTCCCGGAAAGCTTCCTCCGGTAGAGAAAACCACTCTCCGTGATCCCGATTCACTTAAGCCTTTCCTCAAAGAACCGCTATCACCAGGCTGGAAATCGGTATTTGAGTTACCATTGATAGGCCCCTTTACCAAGGGATAATTTTAAGGGGAGTTGTTGAATATGGAAAAAGAGAGTTATCGGTTTCCCCTTTCGGTACAACTCGTTCTCCCGGATGATTACCGGGAGAACGATGTATTTAAAAGACAGTTGGAAATCTTAAAGAGTTTGGGATTCAGCGGTGTAGAGTTAAACATTGAAAATCCAGGGAATGTGGTTCTTGCGGATATAATCCGGTTTCTTAAAAGTTACAATCTACGTTTCTCCATGTTTGCATCGGGGCTTACGGCGAAAACCTTAAATCTTTCACTTTCTGCCGCGGATGAGGGAGAACGAAGGAGGGCGGTTGAGGAATGCAGGGCCGTAGTGGATTTTCTTGCAAACACTAAAATACCTGTTATTATGGGTTATATAAAGGGTCCCGGAGTACCATACAGAGACCGGGCGGTGGAGCAGTTTAAAAAATCCCTCAAAGAGCTCGCTCCCTATGCAAAGATGAAGGAGGTAACCCTCATCGTAGAGGCAACTAACAGGTATGAAACCCCTGTGGCAAACTCTCTTAAAGAGGCGGTTGAGATTGTCCGTGAAGCAGGAAACCGTTTTACCAGAGTATTACCGGATACCTTCCACATGAACATAGAAGAGGCGGATATGTTTTCTGCTTTAAAGGAATGCAGGGATTACTACAACCACCTGCATCTCTCCGATAACAACAGGTTTTTTCCGGGGTTGGGGGCTATAGATTTTAGAAGGATAGTTGATTTTATCAAGGAGATGGATTACAGAGGCTCTCTGGCCATAGAGGGAAACATAAAAAACTCCTTTGAAGAAGATATAAAGGAAAGCATGGAGTATCTTGCACCCCTACTAAAATAGTTTAACATAACCCGGGGAGTAACATCGAAGAGAAAAGACGCCACATCTGTAGGGGCAAAAAAGCTTCTGAAAGGTCTCCGCGATTCTTTCTGAGAACCAGAACGGTAAAAATTCTCCCCTCACCGGGGATGAATTAAATTTCAGGAGGAGGAATACAATGAAGTCAAAAATAAATGTAGGAATAATTGGGGCCGGCCGTATTGGTCAGCTCCATGCAGAGAATCTTACAAACCGGATAAGGGGGGTAAGAGTTGCTGCAATTACAGATATAAACATAGAAGCTGCCCGAAAATGCGCTTCTCGACTCGAAATTCCTCAAGCAGACAGTGATTACAGACGAGTCATGGATAACCCCGATGTGGATGCCGTTATTATATGTTCCAGTACAGACACTCATGCCGGGTTTATCGAAGAAGCCGCAGAAACCGGTAAACATATTTTCTGCGAAAAGCCCATAGCGCTCGACCTCCCGGAAATAGACAGAGCTCTCACGGCAGTGAAGAAAGCCGGAGTGAAGCTCCAGGTAGGTTTTAACCGCCGTTTCGATCCAAATTTTAGCAGAATTCGAGAACTTATTGCAGAGGGCAGGATAGGAGAACCTCACATACTGCGGATTACAAGCAGAGATCCGGCTCCTCCACCCATTGAATATGTAAAAGTCTCAGGAGGGCTCTTCCTCGATATGACCATACACGATTTCGATATGGCTCGTTTCTTAATAGGTAGTGAAGTGGATGAGGTTTCCGCAATCGGAGGGGTGATGATAGATCAGGAGATAGGAAAGGCGGGAGATATAGATACCGCCATAACAAATCTCATGTTTGAAAACGGAGTTATGGGTACCATTGACAACAGCAGGAAAGCGGTTTACGGTTATGACCAGAGAGTGGAGGTCTTCGGTTCTGCAGGTATGCTCACTGCAGAAAATGAAACTCCCAACAGGGTGGCACTGAGTACCGGAGAGGCGGTAATCCAGGATCTACCCCTATATTTCTTTCTGGAAAGGTACCAGGAATCCTACATAAGGGAGATGCAGGAGTTTATTAACTGTATCGTCGACGATAGAGATCCGCCCGTAAGCGGGGAAGATGGGAGGATGCCTGTTGTGATTGGAAAGGCAGCCATGCTATCTTTCAAGGAGAGGCGTCCTGTTAAACTCGCAGAGATAAGCGGTTAGCTCTACCAAAGGGGCTCAGCCTCCCCGGCAGAGCCGGCAAGAAGCAGCATAATTACTCGATACTGTTCCCATGTGCCGGCCGATCCCAAGGTTATATTTGGGTTGTGTCGTAAAATCTAACAGAGTACAGAACCATGGATAACAAAGTATTTGCCATACGGTGCAGCAATTACGAAGAAGCCGAGGAGAGGTTAAGCCTGTTGATAGAAAGGATGGGCGGAATGGGAAGCTTTGTATCCGCAGGGGAAAGAATAATACTTAAAGTTAACCTGCTTCGTCCCGCTAGACCGGAAGAGGCGGTTACCCCCCATCCCGAGGTTGTAAAAGGTGTAGGAAAACTTGTAAAAGATAGCGGGGCTCTTCCTGCCATTGCAGACAGCCCAGGTTCCGGCTATCCCTATACAGTGAACATCTTAAGAAGAGCCTATCGGAAGAGCGGCATGAATGCAGTATCGAGCGAAATAGGGTGTGTGCTAAACCTTGATACGGATTGGGAGGTTGTCTCCTTTCCGGAGGGAGAACTAATAAAAAGGTTTGAAATAATAAAGCCCGTCTTACAGGCAGATGGGCTTATAAACATCTGTAAGCTTAAAACCCATGAGTTTATGGGCTTAACCGGTGCGGTTAAAAACCTCTTCGGAGTGGTTCCCGGACTGGCAAAACCGGGCTATCATGCAAAACTGCACGACCCCGATCTTTTTGCCGGAATGCTTCTGGATCTGGCGGAGTTTATCTTGCCTGCTCTTTCCGTAATGGATACTGTAGTGGCCATGGAAGGCCACGGTCCGGGTTCGGGCGATCCAAGGCATGTGGGATTTCTCCTTGCTTCGACAAATCCATTGGCGTTGGATGTTGTTGCCGGAGAGATAATCGGCCTTCCCTACGAAAACAACCCCCTTCTCAAAGAGGCGGAGAAGAGGGGGCTTTCCCCTACGAGACTTAAAGATGTAGATCTTGTGGGAGCAAACCCTTCCGAGCTTAAAGTACCCAATTTTAAACTTCCATCCTCATTTGCCCCGGGTTCGGGGCTCGGACAATCCCCCTGGCTGCGCAGATTGCTTGAGAATCTGTTAAAGAACAGCATGTCGGTTAAGCCTGAAATACAGAAAGAAACCTGTACCGCCTGTGGCATCTGTGCAACGGCCTGTCCCATGGAAGCCATAACCATGGAGAACAGAAGTTATGCCCGTATTGACCACGGCGAGTGCATACGCTGTTACTGCTGTCATGAGATGTGCCCCGAGAAGGCAATCGAGCTTAAACACGGTTTCCTCTATCGGAAAATAATAGGAGATAAATAGCAAGGTACCCGAAACCCTTAAAGAACTCTCCCGAAACCCTTAAGTTTGCCGCGTGTGGAAGGCCTTTCTTTAAGCTGATAATAAGCCACCCCTCAACTACCTCTTTTAGATTTTTCCTGCACTCTTCAAGGGTCTTTCCGGTAGCATAAATCCCTTGTAAAAGCTTTATTTCACCGTAATAAGGTTCATCTTACACCTCCCTTTCGGCCGAAGAGGTGACGTTGCAGTACAAGCAGTTGTGGATGGTGGAGCAGGCCTTTCGAACAGTAAAGAGTGTGCTTGAGACAAGGCCTATTTATGATAGATAAATGTGATGAGAACATCCGCGGCCATGTTTTCTGCGGTTTTTTGGCCTTGGTGCTGATGAAAGAGTTGTATGCACGTCTGGAAGAGAAAGGCAGCCTCTGTGAAGGGGATGAGCTACACAGGGACTTTAAGTTTCTAGGCCGGACTTTTTATGCCCGAGTACTACACCTCTGTAAGTGGGATGATGTACGAAGGGACTTGCAGGCATTACGTGAAGGTAAGCTTCAGATGAACGGGCAGGAGTATTATATGCGCACTGAGCTTCGGGGAACCTGTGCAGAGGTGTTTCGGATTTCCGGAGCAGCAATACCGCCACGGGTACGACAACAATAGGTATTTTTGAGTAACAAACCTGCCTTTCCAAACAGGCACAACCAACGAAAGTCGGTGAACATATTTCGACAAACTGGAAAAAAACCTTTTACCGACCAAATAACCCTTGACAACTCAGGAAGACGGGGATATAATTTTAGTACTTTGTCATTATGATATACCAATATATCATATTAAATCATTTTTAAGGAGGAATTATGAAGAAGGTAGTGCACTTTATGGTGGTGCTTCTTGCCGGATTGCTATTTACTGCTGGGCTTTTTGCAGCAGGCGAGAAGGAAGCAAAGGTTGCAGAGGGGGTTACAATCAAGGTTATCAATCAGGAGAGGTGGGCTCCCTATGTGGAGAAGGCAGTGGAGAAATGGAATGCAGCCAACCCCGACAAAAAAGTGGTTCTGGATCAACTGGTTTTGGGCTATCCCCAACTGCGCCAGAAAATTGCAACCGCTGCTGCGGGAGGAATGGCACCAGACTTTTCTCTGATCGATTCGGTATGGGTTGCCGAGTTTGCCAATGCCGGTTTTCTCATGCCCCTCGATGAGATCGATCCCACATGGGTGGAAAATGACTACAACAAGGATTTCTATCCGGTCTTTGTAGAGGGTGATTCTTTCGATGGGCAGCCGTATGGAATTCACAGTCAGACAGATATGGCCTTGATCTGGTACAGGAAGGACTGGTTTAGCTCGGAGGGGATAAAGGCACCCGAAACATGGGAAGAACTTGTAAGGGCGGTACAGCACTTTCAGCAACCACAGGTAAGACGGAAATACGGAATGGGCGAATATGCCTTTGCCTTCCCTGCAGGGCTTAAGGCTGCGGAAACTGTAACCTACCAGCTTACCCCCTTTATCTGGTCTAATGGTGGGGATGTGTTTCGTAACAACACGGTTGTGCTTAACAGCTCAACTACCGTTGCCGCTATTAAGCTGCTTTCCGATTTTGTGAACATGTATAAAGCGGTATCTCCTGAATGTATCGCCTATGAATGGAACACCGCCCTCAAGCTTATGGGTACCGGACAGGTTGCCCTCTCTGTAGGCGGAAGTTACGAAGGTTCCATGATAAAAGAGGCTGCCGGCTGGGATGATGCAACATTCAGGGAGAAGGTAGGTTTTGTGCCGATTCCTGCCGGTCCAAACGGTGAACAGGCAACAACTGCGGGAGGCATGGCCTATGCAATTTACCGTCAATCGAAGAATCCGGAGCTTGCGCTGGAAATACTTAAACTTACCACAGGGCCGGAGCTCATGTATGAGTTCTGTGCTTCTACAGGACAGAATCCGCCCCGCATCTCTGTAGTTAATAAGCTCGATCAACAGAAAGACTGGCTTCTGGTAGAGACATCGGATATGCTTTACAATGCTCGTGTAAGGCCTATAATCCCGGAGTATGCCAAAGTATCGGAGCAATTACAGAGGATGGTAGAAAATGCCGTATCCGGAAAGGCAACTCCTGAAGAGGCAGTAGCGGAAGCTGCAAAAAATATCTCCGTTATTACGGGGTTACCTCTTAAGTAAACCAGGCATTCACCTGCAGAGCCGTTTGCTTGAATCCCCCTTTGCCCGGTTAACGGCGAAGGGGGTTGGCTTCTTTTGTGCATGCGGAGAAAGCGATGAAAAAAACACCAATTCTTCTGATGCTTCTTGCACTCTTAATACTGGCAGCGTTTTCCATCTATCCGGTTTTTAACGCTTTCCGCTTGAGTCTTTTCGACATGGGACTTCTCCAGAGAGAAGTTACATTCGTGGGATTAAAAAATTATTCGGTTCTGTTAAGCGATCCACTTTTTTACAACTCCCTTAAGGCGACTCTTTTATTTGCAGGAGGTAGTGTGGCTATTCAGTACTTCCTGGGGCTGTTTCTGGCCACTCTTTTAAGCACCCAGGATCTCAAGGGGATTCGCTTTTTCCGTTCATCCTTTATACTTCCCTATACGCTTTCCGAGCTTGTGGTTGCACTGGTATGGCTTCATATTTATGACAGCAATTTCGGAGTCTTGAACGGCTTTGTCAACGCCCTTGGGGTTCCCGTTCAAAGATGGCTCTTCGACTGGGCTATGCCTGCAGTAATCGTGGCCAACTGCTGGTGGGGGAGTACCTTTTCCATGCTTCTGCTGGAATCCGCCATGAAGGGGATTCCAGCTGAGCTCTACGAGGCTGCAAAGGTGGATGGAGCAAGTGGATTACAACAGTTTTTTAAAATTACCCTTCCCAGCCTCCATTATGTATCGATGCTTAATCTTATAATGATAACTCTTCTTACGATCAATGCCTTCGGCATTGTATTTGTTCTTACTTTCGGAGGTCCTCAAAATGCAACGGATGTTATCGGCATGTACATGTGGCGCAATGCCTTTCGATTTATGGATCTGGGTTACGGGGCGACCCTGGCCGTGGTGATTTTTATCTTTAACATTATTATTACCCTGCTCTATATACGGGTTTTCGGAAAGGAGACCCTTAAAGGGAGTGTTTCGAAATGATCTTCTATTCCGCAGAAAGATTTTACAGAAAAATAGTTTATCTTCTACTCTTCTTTTTTACAATCTTTTTTTTGTTTCCCATCCTGTGGATGTTTATAATTTCCCTCAAACCGGTATCCCAACTGTACAGGTTTCCCCCTCACATAATACCAAGGCCGCCGGTTTTAAAAAATTATGTTTACTCATTCATCAACATCGGTATCGGGCGAAACCTCTTTAACAGTCTGATTCTCACCCTTGGAACTCTTGCCGTAAGCATTCCTGTAAGCATACCTGCCGCTTACGCACTGTCCAAGTTCAGGTTCAGATTTCAATCGGTTTTACTCCTGGGTATCCTGGGCACGCAGATGATTCCGGGTATGGCTTCGCTTGTTCCGCTTTTCGATATTCTTAAGAGCTTCAAGCTTCTCGATAGCTTTATCGGGCTGATTTTTATCTATACTGCCAGAACTCTTCCCCTCAATATCTGGATATTCAAAGGGTTTTTCGACACCATACCCAACGATCTCTTCGAAGCCGCTCTGGTTGACGGATGTACCCAGTTTCAATCAATGCGGTACATCATGGTTCCCCTTGTTCTTCCGGGTATGGCGGCGGCTTCCATGTTTACGATAATGCAAAGCTGGATTGAGTTTATCGTTCCGCTTACCATGCTCTTCAGTGAGGAGAAGCTTCCCTTTCCGGTTGCCGTGTACAAGTTTATGGGAAGCCCAATTATGGGGACCAACTATGGGGCAATATTCGCATCGGCAGCAGTGGGTTCTTTACCAATACTGATGTTGTTTATCATATTTCAACGCTACTTTATAAAGGGCTTAACAGCCGGTGCTGTAAAAGAGTAGGGTTTGCGTTGCTTTATCGAGAGTCTGAAAGCAGGAGCGGTGAAGGAGCAGGACGTGCATTTTCGTTACTTTATCAAAAGCCTGAAAGCAGGAGCGGTAAAGGAATCACAGAGGTTATACGGACAAGGGGAGGCATAAGAATAACCATAGAAATGGAGGAAATAGGTGAAACAACCTGGTGAGAGAGAAAAAATTAAAGTGGCTCTTATTCAGATGGACAGCAAGCCCAAAGAAAAGGAGCATAATATCTCCCACGCAAAGGAACTTATAAGGAATAACGCAGTTGATGCAGAGTTTGTCTGTCTTCCCGAGCTATTTTCCACAGGTTATAACTTAAACCTGATGGGGGATTCCTTCTATGAGCTTGCAGAGACCATACCCGGCCCTACTACAGAAGAGTTTGGGAGGCTTGCAAGAGAGCGGAGCCTGGCCATACTCGGCACAATAGTAGAAGCCGATTCCATCAGAAAAGGAGTTCTCTACGATACCACTTTCCTCATCGATTCCTCGGGAAATCTGGCAGGTAAATACAGAAAAACGCATCTCTACCCTGCAGAACACAGCTATTTCCGTCCGGGGAGCAAACTCCCGGTTTTTGAGCTGGAGGGTATAAAAACCGGGGTGGCTATTTGTTTTGAACATGCCTTTCCACAGATCTTTACCATCCTCGCGCTTAAAGGGGCTCTGATGATTTTCATACCCTCAGCAGTTCCGACCGGTTACGAATATCTGCTTAACTTACGATCGAGGGCAAGAGCACAGGACAATCAGCTTTTTATAGCCGCGGTTAACCGGGTTGGGAAAGAGGGAGAGATTTCTTTCTGCGGACTCAGTAAGATCATCAATCCCAGAGGGGAGGTGATAGCAGAAGGAGACGGCAGTAGAGAGCAGGTGGTGGTAGGAGAGATTGATCTAAACCTCATCCTTAAAGAACGAAAACAGGAACCTTTCTTCAGGGCGATGCGGCCGGAGCTTTACCGCCCTCTGGTTAAGCCTCTGTAGCCTTTAAGGTATCATACTGAATTGACAATCATCGCTGTGTAAAGTTATATTTTATTGAGTCGATAACCACAGGAGCCAGAGTGTTCGAAATAGATAAAAGTGTACCCATTCCCCTATATTATCAGTTAAAACAAATTATAATGAAAAAAATAGAAACCGGGGAGTACAAACCCAACGACAGGCTGCCCACCGAGCACGAGCTTTGCAGCATGCTCGGAATGAGCCGCACACCGGTACGCCAGGCTCTTACAGAACTGACCCACGAGGGTATACTTTACCGCAGACCGGGTCAGGGTACTTTTGTAAGCGATTTCTCCCTCTCACCATCAAGGGATATTATGCGAATAAGGGTGCTTGTCCCGGAAGATAAATGGGCTACGCCTCTGGAAAAAGCAGTAAGCCAGTGGAATGAAGCCCATTCGGAGAGGCAGGTAAAACTCAACTTACTGCTTGTAGGCTATCCGGAACTGCATTTCAAGATAAAAAGCGCCCTAACCAGCGGATCGCCTCCCGATTTCTTTCTTCTGGACTCTGTTTCCGTGCCCAACCTTGCAAAGGAAGGTTTCTTAAAACCTCTCGATGAGATCGACCCCCTGTGGATTGAAAATGATTACAGGAGGGATTTTTTCCCCGTGTTCGTGGAGGAGAGCACTTACCAGGGGCACATCTACGCCATCCCCGCCCAGACTGATATGGCTCTCATCTGGTACAGAAGGGATTGGTTTAAAATGGAGGGTATGGAGCCGCCCGGTACATGGGAAGAACTGGTTAAGACTGCAGAACATTTCAAGAAGCCTTCTGTAAGAAAGAAGTACGGGCTTAAAGAGTATCCCCTTGGTTTTCCTGGAGGCCTTAAGGCCGGTGAGACCATAACCTATTTCTTTTTACCCTTTCTATGGTCTACCGGCGGGGATGTTCTCTCAAACGGAAGAGTGGTTTTTGACAGCGAGGCTTCAAGGCGCGCCTTAAGCTTCCTGAGGGATCTTGTATGGAAACACAGGGTTGAGTCGCCGGAAGTTGTAAGCTACGAGTGGGATAAAACTCCCAAGCTTTTTGCCAAGGGAGAGTTCGCACTTGCCATCGGAGGGAGCTACGAGAGCAGTATCATCCGGGAGGTGAGCGGTTTCGGTGATGAGGAGTTTAGAAAAAGAGTCGGGTTTGTTCCCATTCCCGCTAGCCCGGGAGGAAGGTGCACCACGACAGCCGGCGGAATGGCCTATGCCGTATCGGCGAATGCCCACGATCCCGAGCTTGTGCTTAATATCCTCAAGATTACAACCGGGGAGAGATTTATGCGCGCTTTCTGCCTTTCCACCGGACAAAACCCTCCCCGCATTTCGGTACAAAGATCCCTGGATCCCGAAAAAAATTGGTTTTTATTTAAGACTTCCGCCATGATTTACAACGCCAGGGTGCGTCCCCTTACCCCCGAGTACAGAAGGATTTCGGAACAGCTTCAAGTCCTGCTGGAAAATACAATATCCGGTAAAATGGATGTGGATGAGGCTGTAAGAAGAACGGCCTGCAATCTTGAGAAGATTATAGGAGGCGATAGCCCGATCTCAGATAACGCCACTTAGGTTGCTTTTTTGGCTGGCAGGAGGGTTATTCTTTAAAAAAAGCAAGCAGGTAGTCATCCGTTCGCTTGCGTATACGGGCAAGGTTAAGCTTAAAACCGGTTTCCCTTAAAACCCTGTCCAACTCTTTTTGCCGGCTTTTAGAGGCTCTTTCCCTATCCAGATGGTGAAGCTTTCTCTCAAGGTAGAGAACGGATAGTTTTGTCTCGAGCAATTCCCGCTTCAAAGTGGATAATCGGCTCCTCTTCTCCCATAGGCGAAGCTCTTTGGTATGGGTATCTTTTGTTTTAGCTTCTGTCTCTTCCAGTTTTTTAAGCTCTGCCGCAAGTTTCTCTGCTCTTTTTCTTTCTATAATAAGGTCTTCTTCTGTTACTGCGGGTTGGGAGACGTATCGTGAGAAGAGATTTCTTGCGGCATTCAAAGCCGCAGGAGATACATACTCCAGTAACCTGAAACCACACCCCTCCAGTGTTTTTGCTGACGCTCCTGCTTTACCATATTTTGTACGAGCGTTATCCGTCCCGAATGTATCTCCCCTTTCAATATCGAGCAGGACTGTAGCAATCTTTTTAGCACCCAGGGAAACTGTTAATGTATTTCCATCAACGGGATACACCCTGTATTCTTTACCTTCATTTAAATTGGCCATCCATGCCCTCTTTATTCTTAAAGCAGAATGCAGGGTAGCAGGAATAGAACAAGGTGAAGGATTGAAAAGGCGGATAAGAACTGCTTCCCCATCCTCTGTAATTTTAACTGCAGATTCCCTTATGACATTGCCGGGGGAAAGAACCCTTAAAAAGCCCTCGGGAGACGCAAAACCGTGAGGATAATCTTCTTCTTCGGCTCTTTTGCTTCTGGAACGAATACCGGCAAGATAACCCCCGGCGGGTTCTATTACCAGGAGAGGTGTGTTAAACTCTTCAGCCAGCCTGCCCACCTCTCCCCCTTCCCAGTTTCCTGTGTGCGGGTACAGGGCGAAGCGGAATACCATATCTCTCAAGCACTGTGCACCTGGTGTGTAGATTGCGGGCCCTGCATCTCCTACACGCCCCTTGAGGTCTCCTCTTGCAAGCCAGCCAACCGATCTGAACAGAGTAAGTGCAATCGTGCTTCTTTCGGGAAGTATCTCGTATTCGGGAAGCCCCCTGTTTATAACTGCAAGACCGCGTCTTCCGTCGGAGAGATCAACGAAACGGGTCTGAGGGAAGGTAGTTACCGGCTCAGGCTCACGTGCACCCAGGAGAATTTTCTTTAATTCGGGGGGGATTTCATCGTCTTTATACGGTTCGGGTATGATGGGATGGGAGACCACGTCAAACTGAGTCTCAGCAATGGAGATTTCGGTTCTAATATCTGTAGGGAAGATAACCCTGAGTCTGTGATCTTTTACGGTATTACGGAGGATGACGGTGAACCTGATAAGGGGTGAGTCGGCGGATACTGTTATAAAAGTAATTACCGGAAGGATGGTGGTTTGAGGGCTTCTTCTTTCTCGATCCGGGCTTAAAGCCTCAGGTAAGACCAGTTCGGTTGTAATTTTTACAGTGGCAAGGAGAGGCCCTTCCGACAGAAGCTCAAACCCAGCCTTACCCCCTGCACTTGAGTAAAGGATATCCGAAAGGGGAGGAGAGTAGTTGTATGTATCCCCCGCATCACCGGAATCCTCGAACATAAAAAGGCCGGTATAGGTGAAGCCCCTCTCTTTATCGACTAAGTCGATCGTACCATCATCTTTAATAAAGAGTGTATGCCAGGGCGAGTCTATACGTCTCTCTTTTTTTGAGACACTGATTTTCTCAGGCAGAGTTCCCCCGGCTGACACGGAAGTTGATGGCTCAACAAATCTTACAGATCTAAATC
Source organism: Spirochaetota bacterium (assembly GCA_003645645.1). Lineage (GTDB taxonomy): Bacteria > Spirochaetota > Spirochaetia > SPDA01 > B32-G16 > B32-G16. Next base: position 35,898 of record QNBH01000002.1, read on the forward strand.
CTAAAGGCGGTGTCTCAGGAATAAAAACATGGAGAGCGCCGGTTTTATCTTTTGAGAACGGTAAAATCTCTCCTCTTTCATCGACCGGCACCAAACTTTCACCGGCGGAATCGGCCGAACTCCCCTTTTCAGAGAGATCAAAGATTACAATTCCCGTTCTCGGGTGAAGCGATGGGTTAAAAACCAGAAACTCTTTATCGACTTCCCTTCTCCCGGCAGTGAGAAGCTTGAGGGCATTTCCTATAATCTGACTACACTCCCCTTTTACCTCGGAGAAGCGTCTCTCCATATCTTCATGCACTTCGTCTACACTGACTCCGCATATATTGTCATGGGGATGATTTTTAAGCAGGTTCCTCCATAAAAGGGTAAGTTCTTCCGATGGATAGTCTGCTCCCTTAAGCCAGGCCAGTGTACAGAGGGGTTCCGTGTAACGTTCGAGTAAGTTCTGGCAGAGATGGTTTTGCAGTTTTAGATACATTCGGGAAGAGAGAACTCCGGGAAAAACAGAGATGTATCTTCCACTGTAAAGGGTCCCGGCCAGTGTCTGGAGGCTTGGCTTATCTGCCAGCACGATACGGAGATAGTCTTCCGGCAGTATCTGCTTTGCCTGGAATCCGTTTTTTCTAAGCTCTTTAAGGACGGGCAGAATATTTTCCGGTTCTGTCTCCTGATCGTACCCGTTCATAAGGAGAAGATTCGGAGTTTCGGAGAAAGGGGTAAGCCTGTTGGCGATTTTTTCGACCCTCTTTGAGAGTATTTCTCTCTCTGAGAGAAGACGCATTCCGTTTCGGTAGCTGTCGAGAAGATAGATGCATGGAAGTACGGTTCCGTCGGGGGAGCTCCAGAGAAACTCTGTGCGTACCTTCTGCGGTTCCATCTCCACCCCCCGCCAGAGGAACAAACCCTTTATACCGAAACCGGCATGTATCTGGGGCGCCTGACTGATCTGACCGAAGTTATCCAGAAGCCATCCCGCTCTCATTGGTGAGCCTAAATCTCCTGCATCCTTAAAGCCGATGAGAAGGTTCCTGATGAGGGCTTCTCCGCCTGCAAGCTGCCAGTCCGGCTGGAGGTAGTAGGGGCCACCCGTAATTCTCCCCTCCCTGCAGTAGCGGGCAAGCCTTTCCTTTGCCTTCCCGGGGTTTTCTCCCAGTCGCTTAAGCTCTTCCAGATAGTCTTCTATCATGATCGTCTGGCCGTCCAGCACAAACCGGTACTCCGGTTCTTTGTCCAGCAGATCCAGAAGAGAATCGAAAAAAGAGATAAGCCACTCACAGGTATACCTGGCAGGGAGAAACCATTCTCTATCCCAATGTGTATGAGAGATGAAAAAAAGCTTGTGGTTAATAGGGTCAGGTCTTGAAATTTGACTATTTTGCTTCATATTGATAAGGGCAGCTCCCTGGCGAAGGTTTATCTTAATTGCAAGCACAATTTTCGATACACTTATAGATTATTTAAATATTCTGCAAAATTTCAAGACCTGGCAAAAATTTTTTCTGAAAATTTCATTTTAAAAAGAATATTTCAGAAAGAGTATTGACAATCCGGTAAAGGTAGTTTATTCTGGTTAGTAACGGTGGATGATAAAGTTACTATCGAAAAAATAGCCCGGTATGCGGGTGTAAGTCCCAGTACGGTGAGCAGGGCGTTGAATCAGCCTGAGCTTGTAAAGGCAAGGACGAGAGAGAACGTCTACGAGGCGGTAGAGGAGCTTAAATACGTTCCCCCTGCTGTTAAACACGAAGGCACTGCAAAAACCGCCGTTATCGGTCTTGCTGTGCCCGATATAAAGCTCTCTTTTGTGGGTGAGCTTATAAGGGATATTCAACTGGAGCTTTCCTCAACTTCCTGCGATCTTCTCTTAATCGATATGAAAGGAGAGAGGCGGGTATCCCTCTTCTTTACCAGGAACTCCTTTTACAGAAAAAAGATCGACGCGGTTATCATCTTCTCTGCCATCCTGGATGAAGGAGGGGTAAACTTTTTTAATTCTGTAAATATCCCCGTTGTATTGATGCAGTCCCGCTCCGGTGCTGCAAAATCTATCAGTACAAATAACTTTTTAGGGGGACATGATGCAACAGAGTATCTTCTAAGCAGAGGGTACAGAAAGATCGGCTTCGTGGGATGGAACTACCAGGATGACAGGCTGATGGGTAGATTCAACGGTTATAGAAGTGCCCTGGAGAAGGCAGGCATTGAGTTTCAAGAAAGCATGGCCTGCTACGATACAATTGATGTAGAGGGAGGTTATAAAGCAACGGAGAGATTGCTGGAAGGGTTTAAACCGGATGCGGTTTTTTATTCTTGCGATGCCATGGCTGCAGGAGGGCTTAAGTTTTTTCGCACCCATAATTTCAAAGTGCCCGATGAAGTAGGGGTGATGGGTTTCGACAATATTGAGCTGGCCTCTGCATTGGGTCTTACAACCATGAAACAGTTTATACGGGAAAAGGCTCGTATGGCCATATCCTATCTTATGGACAGGTTATCGGGCAATTCCAGAAAGCTCTTAAATGAGGAGATTTGCATAACTCCCCGGGTTGTAATCCGGGAGACTACAAGGTAAATATTTCCCCATTGAACGGCCTTCAATAGGCCGATCAACGGTGTACGCATGGTTACACAGAGGCGCGTTATAAGAAATTTTTCCCTGTACAGGGAGAAAAATAAAAATAGGAGGTTTAATATGAAAAGGTTAGGTGTAATTGTTCTTAGCTGTTTTATCTTCTTTGTTGCCAGCACTATGGTTTTCGCCGGCGGACAGAAGGAGGAGAAGGCAGAATCTGTAAAAGAGGTAACTATTACCCTATGGACCACGGAAGAACAGCCTGAAAGAATGGAAATACAGCGGGACATTGCAGTCAGGTTCAAAGAAAAGACCGGTATCAGCGTGGATGTTGTTCCGGTTAGTGAGAATGTGATGGGAGAGAGGGTTACCGCAGCTTTCTCTGCAGGAGAGCTTCCTGATGTGATCTATCATCCGCTTAACTTTACCCTGAGTTGGGCAGAAGCCGGAATACTGGATAGTGCAACAGCTACGGATGTGGTAGAGGGGCTGGGAGAAGGGACATTCGGTGCCGGTGCATTGGACCTTGTCAAGGTAGGAAATGAGTACGCTGCAGTACCGGTGGATGGCTGGACCCAGCTTCTGGTATACAGGGCAGATCTGTTCAAAGAAAAGGGGTTGCAACCTCCCACCACTTATTCGGCTATTAGCAAGGCTATCGATACACTGCATAACCCCCCCGGTCTCTACGGCTTTGTAGCTGCCACGGATCCCAGTCAGGTATACTTTATGCAAGTCTTCGAGCATGTTGCTCTTGCAAATGGAGTAGATATTGTAGATGATAATGGTAATGTTACTGTAAACACTCCTCAGATGATAGAAACACTCAAGTTTTACAAAAAGCTCGCCCAGGCAAGTCCTCCCGGAAATCTCTACTGGCAGCAATCCAGAGAGCTTTACTTTGCAGGAAAAACTGCCATGATAATCTGGTCACCTTTTATAATGGATGAGCTCGCCGGCCTACGGGACAGTGTTCCGGTTACAGCATACGATGATCCAACAACACGCGAACTAGCAAAGCGTACAGGATTTATCACGAACCTGGCTGGACCGGGCAATCCCAAGGGATCGGGTTGGACTGATGTACGGTACTTTGGTATCACGGTGGACGCTAACGTCGATGCCTCCAGGAAGTTTGTGGAGTTTTCCATGAATGAAGGATATTTGGATACACTGGCAATAGCTCCGGAAGGTAAATTCCCGGTACGTAAAGGTACAACTGATAATCCGGTTAAGTTCATAGAAGGTTGGAAAAAACTTCCCGTTGGGGTGGATCGTAAGGCTCCTTCAGGCGAGATATACTCCGACGCAGTTATTGAGGAGCTTCTCAAGGGGCTTGAAACCGGAAGTAGATGGGGATTCAAGAAAGGGTACGGTTCGCTAACTTCAAAACTCTATGATACCAGGATTTTTGCAGAACTCGTTCGTCAGTATATTGACGGCGAGAGAAGCGTTGAGGAGACAGCCAGGATAATGCAACGGGAAGCAGAGGCACTCATGAAGTAGCAGTGATTTTTTAAGGAGAGGTGCGGGTGTTACGAGGCTTGCACTTCTCCTTTTTTTCGTTTATAGAAGGAGAAAGTATGAGAAGATATTCCGGAATGGCAGCGCGGGAAGCAAGGCTGGCTCTATGGATGTTAATACCTGCATTTTTAATAGTCTTTGCTATTATCCTCTTTCCCGTATTTACCAATTTCTGGATAAGCTTCAAATCTGTAAAGCTCGGCGAATTACGTCCTCCGTCCCCCGTTGTTCGTGAGCAGGTGGTAAAACAGCCTGAGCAGCCCGGGGACGAACTTATTATCCGCTACCGGGCGAGAAACACCAGTCAGAATGTTGCCCTGGAAAATGTAGTTATGACCATCATCGTTCCGGAAGGGCTTAAGCCTGTGGATGTGGGTTATGACTGCAGTTTCCGGGGTTCCCGCCTGGTTTGCAATTTTGGCAGATGGAAGGGTGGGTTCAATAAAACCCTGGAGATGAGATTTGAGGCTGAGCAGTCCTACTTTTCAGAAAATAGTGGAAAAGGAAAGGTCCTTGGTTTCACCATAGATGCCAGTGCTCCCAATGTGCTGACCAATTTAAAGTTTACTTTGAAAAATTATGGTTTTGTGCTTAGTGGTCGTGAGTTCTGGCCTACCCTGGGAGCAACTGTTGTGTATACCTTTGGTGGTACCATCGGTTCTATCATTCTGGGACTTTTTGCAGCCCAATTACTTAATGCAAAGTTCCTGGGAAAGGGAATATTACGAGGTTTGTTTCTGTTCCCGTATGTAGCTCCGGTTATTGCGGTCGCCTTTACCTGGTCATTTTTTCTGGACCCGTTTAGCGGAACCGTTAATGCTCTTCTGAAACAGTTTGGACTGATGGAAAGGTCCATCTCTTTTTTAAGCGAACGGTCATTCAATATTGATTTGTTTGGATTGGAGATAAACTTACCGCTCGCTCTGTCAACGGTCATTGCCTTTGAATCGTGGCGCTATTTCCCCTTTGCATTTCTCTTTATCCTGGCCAGGTTGCAGGCAATTCCCTCACAGTTATACGAATCAGCAGAAGTTGACGGAGCCGGAGCCTTCAGAAAGTTCTGGAATATTACCATTCCACAACTCATGACTGTTCTAACTACGCTCTTTCTACTCAGGTTTATGTGGACCTTCAACAAGTTTGACGATGTGTTTCTGCTGACAGGGGGAGCTGCAGGTACAAAAACTTTACCAATTTCGGTTTACGATAACGCCTTTGGCAGGGCAGATATCGGAGCAGGTGCAGCAACTGCAGTGCTCCTTTTTCTGTTTCTGGCAGTTTTTCTTATCCTTTATTTTCACTACTCACCGGAGGAACAATAATGGCAAACTCTGTCTCTAAAGCCCTTATCAGGAGAAGATTTCCCTCTTTTTTCGGTATCATGGTTATGTGTATTGTTGGCTTATTTTCCACCATTGTTGTTATTTATATATTGGCCTTCCTCATCTCGATATTAAGCCCTACAGAAGCAAGAGTTTCGATAGGGGCGGTTTTTCTTGCAGGAGTTTTTATCGGTTTTTCAGTGGGATTTTTAAAAATCTACTCGCATAACTCTCTGTTGATCGGAATTGTAACGGGGTTTTCAGTAGGTCTGATCTGGCTCGTTGTGTATAATTTTAGACCCTTTGGTTTCCCAGAACCAGAGTCAAGAAACATAATAGCGGGTATTATAACCTTTCCACTTTCCTGCCTGGTTACCTGGAAAGCACTTAAGGATATAAACATTCTCAGGCCCGAGAGAGGCCATGGGGAGCTTCTTTTCATTCGTATATTACGAGGATTCGGGATGGTGTTTTTTGTCCTGATCGTACTATTCCCCTTTTATTTCATGCTCTCTTCCAGCCTTAAATCAAGGGCGGAATATCTGCAGGATCCAACCAACTTAAGCATTTCTATCGCCAGGGGGTTGAATCAGCTTTTTGTGGGGTATACAGAAGTATTAAACCGCTTTCACTTTGCCAGGTATATTTTCAACTCCACCTTTGTAGCGATTGCCACGGTTGTCCTTACCCTGATTCCTGCCATCCTGGGTGCTTATGCAGTTACCAGGCTCTATTTTCCGGGGAGGAAGCTTCTCTCCAGTTCTATACTTCTTATATACATGTTCCCTACCATCGTACTGGTAATTCCACTTTACAGCGTGTTCTCCCAGCTCGGCTTAAGGGACACACTTCCGGGGCTTCTCATAGTGTATGCTGCCATGACCATTCCGGTTGCCCTTTATATGCTTCGAAGCTACTTTCAGACCCTGCCCAGAGATATTGAGGAGCAGGGGCTTATAGATGGATGCAACCGGGGGGAGGTTATATGGAGGATTACTCTCCCTCTGAGCGGTCCTGCCCTGGCTACTGTTGCTCTGTATGTATTCATGATTGCCTGGAACGAGTTTCTCTTTGCTTTCATGTTTCTGGACACACCTGAGATTTTCACCCTTTCCAGGGGGATGGTTACCTTAAACTCTCAGGAAGTACCCAGGCAATACCTGATGGCAGGAGCAGTAATTATTACCGTACCTATAATGGTGCTTTTCTTCTGGTTCGAGAAGTATCTGGTGAGCGGTCTCACATCGGGCGGAGTAAAGGGGTAGAAGCTTAAAGCAGTTAGAAATCGCTAAAAAGATGTTTTAGAAGGGTTTGGATATGAGTCTTATAATTTAGTTTACCGGCTTGCCTGAGGAGAAGCTGCTCAGGCTCAAGGATTCTCTGGAGGAGCCACACACCCCTAACAGGGAAAGAGTAGCAGCCCGGCTAACCTGGTCAAGGAAATCCCTCCACCGAACCGTCAAACCCGAACCGCTCTTTAAGGGCTTTTCGAAAAGCCGGGGGGTTTATTTTTAAAAGCCTGGCAGCCTGCTCCCTGTTTCCTCCCGATATCTTAAGAGCTTTCTCGTAATAATCCCTCTCTATCTGGTATAGTAAAGCCTTAAGATCGACTCCACTTTGTGGAAGCTTGATCTCGATACCGGGAAGGGGCGGCTCCTTGTTAAAATATGACAGGATGGCAGGGGGAAGTATTTCCGGTCCGATAAGATCGGATTGACTAACGGCACAGACGGAGATAACGGTATTTTCAAGTTGTCTCACATTCCCCGGCCACGGATAGGATAGGATATAATGCATTGCCTCTTCGGAGAACCTCTTGTTCTCTCCGTGTTTCTCGTTCCACTCTTTTAAAAATGTTGCCGACAGAAGAGGTATATCTTCTTGACGTTCCCTGAGCGGGGGAACTTCCAGGGTAACCTGGTTAAGTCTCTCGTATAAGTCTCTTCTGAACGTACCCTCATCGATCATCTGTTCAAGGTTTTTATTTGTTGCAGCTATGACCCGTATATCAACAGTTAGACCTGTATCTGCCCCCAGGGGAAGAAGGGTTTTCTCTTCAAGCACTCTAAGGAGTTTTGGCTGGACCTCCGGAGGCAAATCACCGACCTCATCGAGAAATACTATTCCCCGATCGGCTGCACGGAACTGACCCAACCTGCTCCTGCTTGCACCGGTAAAGGCTCCCTTTTCATGACCGAAGAGCTCGCTTTCTGCAAGCGTCGATGTTATGGAAGCGCAATTAACGGGAAGAAACGGTTTTTCCGCTCTATCACTGTGTTGATGGATGAATTTTGCAACTAACTCTTTACCGGTTCCGGTCTCCCCCCTAATTAGTACAGTAATATCATAGGAGGCTATGCGTAAGGCTCTTTGAAGAGTTTCTCTGATGGGATCGGACTCTCCAATGATTTCTGCTCTTGTTGTGGTAGTAATCCATCGATCCCCGGAACTTTTATTACCCTGAACGCGGATATCATCTCTTCTTAATTTAATTTCCGGGAAAATCCCCTTATCAAGGTTAACCTCTCTTACCTTGTATGCTCCGCCTGTAAAGCGGGGTGGAATCCCCTGGAGTAATCTGGCGGGGATGTATCCGGACCTGGCCAGGAGAAACCACACCGTTTGCATCTGAGGAGTTCCCGAATCAAGAAGAATAGACAATTCCACTTTAAGATGTCTGAGCTGTCCGAGAATCTTATCGACAGCATCCTTTATTTTTGTATAAACTTCCTCGTAATCCACCGGAGAGAAAATATCCAAGTTTATAAAAGCGAATTTTGTTTTATTGGATTCTGTACCCTTATCCGTTCGTTCGCCCAGTACCTCCTCAACCATACGTGCCCGTTCAAAATACTCATAGCCTGAGCAGAAAAGATAGACCCTGTGGAAATACCTTTCATTTAAAAGGCAGAGAAGCGGCCCCCATTCCTCGCTCTCTTCGGGATAGGGGTCGCGGTTGCCTACAAAACTAAAGAGAACATCTATCTTATTAACCGCCATTTGCCTGCTCCCATATTTTAACCTTTATTGCACAAAGAAGGCTTGCCGCAAATGACGGCATGCCTCTTCAAAGTTAACTGCTCCCCTATTATAACCTTTATTGCACGCTAGCAAGTATAATTGTTGTTTTTAAAAAATTGTAGATTCAAGATTACAAAAGTTAGCCTTCGGTAACTCTGGTTTCACATAAAGGCTAAGAAAGGCAGAAATTATGCTCAAATTTCTCCAAATTATGCAAATTTTCTCCCGAAATTGAGATGGCACAAAAATTGCTATACAATTAAAAGAGGAGTTGGGGTGATGTATTCACTTCCTACTGAGGGTTTAATTAATTCCTTGGAAAAGATCGTTTACATAAATGCAGAGAGTTAAGATAACCAAAAGGTTCGTAAGACCTTTAAGGCGTTACACCCCGATTAGCTCTGTCAGGATTCTGTGGAATTTTTATATTTTTTGGAATATTTAGTTGCATTATCCGGAATGGTGATTTATAATAAAAAAGAGTCTTCATTGCGCAGTTCCGGATAAAATAACTACGGATAAGGATGCTGCTTTGAAACTTAACCATCAAACATTCGAGTGCATTTTAAAAAGTGAGCGCTCTATTTATTTCGACACCTTTCCCACCTTTATCTTCAGAAGCGTTATAGGAAAGGAATTGAGAAAAATAAGTTGCCTTTTTAAGAACAGGAATTGCAGTGAATGTTCTTTAAAAAACACCTGTGCATACTCTTTCATTTTCGAGACGCCGGTGGATAAGGAGAACAGGCTTCTCCATGGCAGAAACAGGGCTCCCCATCCCTTTACTCTCTACTCGCCTGTAAGTGCGAATGAAACGACAGACACCATAGCCCTGAATATCACGATGTTTGGTAAAAGTATCGAGTACTTTCCCTATCTCTATTTCTCGTTAAAGCAGGCGGGAGAGAAGGGGATTTTCAGAGACAGAGTGCGGTTATCGGTGGATTCACTCTTATGTGGAGATAGCTCGATTCTCTTAGAAGAAGAGAAAATCGATACTTCTGTTCCTCCCCGGGTTTGGCGTATTGAAGGCAGTGAAGATAGGCAGGTAAAAAAGATCAATATAAAGTTACTTTCTCCTCTGAGGCTTAAATACAGCGGGAAATATGGCACGGATTTTACCTGTTTCGATTTTCTAAATGCAGTAGAGCGAAGGGCAAGACTCTTATGCGGGTTTTTCGGAGAAGACCAGCAGGATAGAAATAAGCCTGTTTTTTCAACCGGCAACAAGCAAATTACGGAGCGAGACCTTATATGGCACGACTACAGATACTACTCTTCCCGCCAGAAATCGAGACTTAAAATGGGAGGTACAGTGGGTTCCTTTTCTCTGGAAGGAGAGTTTTCATCCGGGGAGCTTTCCCTGTTGAAAGGTGCGGAGCTTTTTCAGGTGGGAAAAAACTCTGTTTTCGGCTTCGGAAAGATATCGATTTACGAAGAGGATTAAGCTGTGCGGATTGCCTTAACTTCCCTTGGTCAATCATGGGCTATTATTCCGGAATTGACAGGTTTTTTATATCCTCGTGGGTACGACTTCTTCAAGAATCATCCCGATGCCGGCAAAATCAACTCATCTCGTGAGTTTCTGGGGGCAGGCAAGCTGGATGAGCTCTGGGTATTGGCAACAGAAGAGAGAAACTCTTTAAAAGCAGTGGATAAAATACGGATGTGGAGCGAGCTTGTTTATCTCGATATTCCCATAAGGGTATGGATAACTTCAGGATTGTCGGATCTTTTCTCTCCGGAGGATTGTGCGCATATGCGCGATGCCGTGTTGAGGTTGTGTATGCTGTGCAGAAAACTGGTGGGTAGAAATACGGAGATAATTTTCTCCCTGGCCGGTGGGAGAAAAACAATGAGTGCAGATATTCAATATTCAGCCTCTTTTTTCGGCCCCGGAGTATTGATCCATGTTGCAGACAGAAATATTCCGCCTTATTTCAAAGACCCCGACCCTTCTTTGCTTTTAATTCCACCGGGTCGAGAACTTGCCTCCTCCTTCATGCCGCTTATTATAGGTAAATATCCCGAGAACAGTCTCTCCGCACAGATCGATAGCAAGGATTTCACACTTCCCGAGTACACTCCACACAAAAGGCAGTACCGAATCCCCCTTGATAAGAATCTGGCTCAAAAGGTGGATGGGATACTCAATTCGGCATCAAACTTCCTGTTCTACCAGATTTTTGATAAGACCTATGCGCAGAAGGAAAGTTCAAACTATTCCAGGTTGTTCGTTCTCCCGCCTGCGAGGATAAAAGATTTAAGAAATATCCGGCTGGGAATTGAGCCGGAAAGAACAAAGGAGGAGTTGGTTCTGGTTAAGAAGCTTCCCAAAGCCGATCTTCATTGCCATCTCGGAGGAGTACTCACGGTAGAGGAGATTGTAGAGATAGCCCGAATACATGAAAATGAAGTTGGATGCTGGGAGAGAAAACACGAAGGCTTTCACAGGAAGAGAGAGGAGTGGATGCAGATTGCTTCGAAGGGAGATCCCACTGCCGTTTCGGAAAAAATAGGAGGGGAGAGGATAAGAGAATTGAGGGTTATGTTTAAAGAGATCCCCCAGCCTTTTACCGTATGCGGGTTTCTCCTTTGCTTTATAGAGAATCCCCATCTCCTTGAGCAGGCCTTGTATGGGCGATGGATGAACGAGTCCGATTTTACCGGTATTGGGATGAATGAGTACGAACGTTTGGGCGACCTGCAGGGGTCTGCATTGCTTCAGACAGAACCTGTTATCAGGGCGGTGGTGAGAAAAACCGTAGAAAAGTGCATAGAGGATAATGTTACATACCTGGAATTACGCTGTTCACCTCAGAATTATACAAGGGGCGGACTTAAAATAGAGAAGGTTTTCGGAATAATAGATGATGAGCTTAAGAAAGCTTCCCACCGGATAGAGAACGGTATAATCCTAATAACAAGCAGGCACAGAAAAATGGACGAAATCTTCTCTACTATAGAGTTAATAGATCATCTAGTTGAAGAAAACAGGGCGGGAAGGATCCTTGGGGTGGATCTGGCGGGAGATGAAACCTCATTGGCGCCTGCAAACCTTAGAGAGCACTTTCTTAGATTTATGGACAGGTGTATGCATATAACAATTCACGCCGGAGAGAACCAGGTTGCCGGGAATATCTGGGAGGCGGTGTATCACCTGAGTGCGGAGAGAATCGGGCACGGTCTTACCCTTTCGTATAAACCCGAACTAATGAAAAAGTTTCTCGACAGAGGCATCGGTATCGAGATGTGTCCGTCGAGCAACAGACAGATTGTGGGGTATACAGACTTCTGCCAGGAAAAAGTCGATAAAGCTATTTCTTCCGGCATAAAAGCAGAAGCACAATCCTCATCAATTTCGGAGAAGAGGATTCCCCATACCTACCCCTTAAAGGAGTTTCTCGATTATGGATTGAAGGTTTCGGTTAACACAGACAACATGGGTATCTCCCGTACAAGCCTTTCGAAAGAGCTGCTTCAGGCAGCCCGATTAACTCCCAGGGGATTGTCCGTAATGGAGATACTCCAGCTTATTAAGAACGCCTATTCTTCTGCATTTACAGATCACGATACGAGGAAAAAGCTAATTCTCGATTCCGAGAGGAGAATAATCGAGCTATTTCAGAGTGAGGAGGTTTTACCAGGTGGATGAAATGATCCTTTGTGTACCACGAAAAATTATTCCGAAAGAGTTGAGGAATGATAGAGTCTCAAGCCCCTTGCAGTGGGAGGTGCTTGCCACTGCACTTACATCATCTTCCCTGATGTTTCTTCCAAGAAGAGAAGTAGAGGGGAACCCTTCTTTAAAGCAGATTATACCTTACGTGCTTATTAGAAACTCTGTCGGATCCCTGCTTTGTTATGAGCGGGCAGGTTCAGAGGAGAGGCTTCACGGCCAGTTGTCGCTGGGTATCGGGGGGCATGTAAGCATGGAAGATATAGAGGGCCGGCCCAATACGAAAGGGGAATTAAACTTGCTTACAGCAGGAGAGAGCTTCCTTGAGCAGGTAGTGTGTAAGGCAATCGAACGGGAACTGGAGGAGGAAGCGGGATTAGATGACGGAGCCAGGGCTCGATTCATGGGTGTTATAAACGAGGAGTTGACCCCTGTCGGTAGAGTGCATTTCGGACTTGTTTTTGAGTACCTGCTTAATCGGGGTGATAGTGCGGTTACCGGAGAAGAGCTTGCCCACTCATCCTGGATGGATATGGAGGAGATTTATGCACGCAGGGATGAGTTTGAATTGTGGTCACAACTCGCCCTTGAACTGGTAGAAAGAGATTAGGAAAGGAGGAGGAAGTAGATGGATAGAGGTTTAGACTCAGAGTTTTATGAAGTTGTTTTGGCAGGATTATTACACGATATAGGTAAGTTTGCTCAGAGGACAGGTCTTGATAAATATAAAAAGACAGAAATGGAAGGCCAGCTATGCAAGAAAGCAGAAAAAGGAGATTATTATACACACCAACATGTACTTTACACATTGGGAGTATTGGAATCATTTAAAGGGATATTTCCCGATGGTATAGATATAATTAATGTAATAAATCTTGCCTCAAGCCATCACAATCCCTCAAAGCATCTCGATAAAATTATTTCCCATGCAGACATAATTTCTTCCGGACATGACAGAAGATCTGAAAAGGAGCTTGAAAATGAAAAAAACCAGAAATATTACGAAAAACCTCTAATAAGTGTTTTATGGAGCGTCAGTTTGCCCGGGAAAGTAAACGGCAATGAGGAAAATTGTAAATTACCTTTAAAAAAATTATCCCCGGAGACGATCTTTCCACGAAGCGATATTTCTATTTCAAAAAAAGATTACCTTGAATTATGGGAAGATTTTGAAAACGATTTATATGAGTTGAGAAATCTGGATATACACCACTTTCTTAGTGCATTAAATACGATACTTGAACAATACACATTGTGCATACCTTCAACCACAGTGGATGATCCGGATATTAGTTTATACGATCATCTTATTACAACTGCTGCCTTCTCTGCGGTACTATACAAATATCATAAACAAACGGAATCTCTTGACTCTGATAAGTCCATTTCAGATACCACCAAAGAGAAATTTCTCTTTGTTATAGGTGATGTCAGCGGCATACAAAGATACATATTTAATCTAAAAACTACAAAACATAACGCAAAAATGCTTAGGGCCAAATCTTTTGAGATTCAATATATTGCCCAATCGGTTGCAAATACACTTCTCGAAGAATGCGGATTACCTATCTTTTGTGCTTTGATGAATGCTGGTGGCAGATTTTTGCTTGTTCTTCCGAATACAGAAAAAACGGCCAAAATACTTAAAGATTTTCGCAGAGCCTGTGAATCATTTTTCCTGGAAAGGTATTTCGGAGAACTTTCTTTAAATATTTCAAAGGGTGTTTCTGTTGCGGAAAAAGATTTAATTGGTGAAAAAGCTAAAGAATTATTTAGGAAATTATCTTTTGATTCTGCTGAGGCAAAGCAGAAAAAACTACAGACTGCTCTTTCATCGGTTGAAAATCATATCATAGGTAAAGAATACAAGAAAATACAGGAGTATAATTTGGTTTGTAAAAATTGTGATTGCAGAGCTGTAGTTTATGATAATGAGGAAAAGTTATGTCCGCCATGCAAGGTTCTTGTAACTATAGGTACAAAGCTTCCAAAAGTGAGTTATATAGGTTTCAAACCTCTGGCCTGGAAGAGGGGTAAATTAGATTTTAGCTTAAAAGATGTTCTGCTCAGAGAGGAAGAATCAGATTTTCCCCCAGGCATAATAATCAATACTGTAAATAGTTATACCCCTGGAAAACCTCTATATAGTATACCCTATCATATTCCGGTTAACAGTGAGTCCGGAGATCCGTTAACATTCGAAAAATTAGCTGAAAAGAATGAAGGTGCAAAAAAAATTGCAATGTTTAAGGCCGACCTGGATAATCTTGGTGCAATTTTTTCTTTTGGATTGAAAAAAAGACTTTCTATTTCACGTTATGTTTCTTTAAGCAGGAGCATCAATTATTTTTTCTCTACATGGTTAAACCACGAAATAAAAAATTACAAAAAAAATAATAATCCGTCCTTCTCAGATATATACACCGTATTTTCCGGAGGTGACGATCTATGTGTGATAGGTCCATGGGAAAGAGTTATCGATTTTGCTTTGCATGTGAGGAAGAAATTTGCAGAGTTCACAGCAGGTAATACTTCACTGACTATTTCAGGCGGTATAGTTTTAGCGGGAAGTAGCTTACCTGTAAGCTCTATCGCCCATAGTGCAGAAGAAGCACTCGATGCTTCCAAGGAATTGGACGGTAAGAATGCACTTACTATTTTTAATACGACTATGAAATGGGATGAGGCTGAAGAGATGGTTAAAGCAGGAGAGAAAATAACTCGACTGTTGAAAGAAAACGGAAAAAAAGAAGAGAAGATCGGACACGGAATTGTTTACAGATTGATAGAATACAGTGATCGGGCTTTAAAAGTTAAGAACGGTAATATAAAAAGCAAGAATGTGCTATGGCGAAGTCATTTTTTCTATGATGTTGCTCGCAATTTAAAAAACTTGGAAAAGGACGATATGGAGTGGTTTATCAGCCTTGCAGATGAACATTCCATAAAATATTTAAGGGTACCGGCGAGTTATGCACTCTACCGGTTAAGAAAAAAAACTTAAGGAGGAATGATATGAGCATTGTTTTTTACGAACAAGGATCGGACTTGGTTAGATCGGAGTTATTCGATAAGGATGCAAAGCAATGGGCCGAGAGGTTGGTTAAACCAATAGGAGAGAGAAAAGTAAAGGGAGTAAGCAGGCATCAATTCAGAAGACTATTCGAAGAGGTAAAACGGTTACAGAAGATGCTTATCAATGAAAAAAGAAAGTGGGCTTATGTTAAGCCCTTTGTGAAAATGCTTAAGCCCAAAACAGCATACACGGTTGCCCGGGCAAAAGATAAAGAAAAAAATGCCGGTGTGTATTACGATGCATTAAAAGACCTTTTTAATGAAGGTATAGATGGAGTAAATACAGAGCGAGACTTTAGAGCTTTCTGTGATTTCCTCGAAGCAGTTTACGGATACTACTACGAATTAGGCGGTGTAAATACAAAATAATGATAATCAATTATTAAGGAGGATTAAAAATGGCTTACAACAAACACTACATTAAAAGTATAACCGGAAAAATTAAAGTATTAACAGGACTGCACATTGGTGCAGGCAGTGATGTTATCGAAATAGGCGGAATGGACAATCCCATAATCAAGAATCCCATAACAGGTGAGCCCTATATTCCAGGTTCATCTTTAAAGGGAAAGATGAGAAGCCTTATGGAATGGTACTTCAACAAAGTAAAAGTTAACGGCGGAGAACCGTGTAAATGCGGAGAACCTGATTGTGAAATCTGCAGGGTTTTCGGTTGTGCCATACAAAATACAGAGAAGTCAGTTGAAAAATCAAAAAAGCGAGGTCCTACAAGACTTATAGTGAGGGATGCATTTCTCACTGAGGAAACTAAAGAGAAATTTGCCGGTAAGAATCTTGTTGAAGATAAAAGTGAAAACTCAATAAACAGACTCACTGCTGCTGCCACCCCTCGCCATCTGGAAAGGGTAGTACCTGGAACTGAATTCGACTTTTCATTATCCTACAGGTTTTTTGACATGGAAGATGGTTTTGAGATAGATGAGAGATATTTCAGGGATGTAGTTCTAAAAGCATTGGCCATTCTGGAACATGATTTTTTAGGAGGAGGAGGAAGCAGGGGCAGTGGTAAAATTATGTTTGTAGACTTAAGAGATGAAAAGGAGAAGGAAGTAATATTGCCGGAGGTGTAAGATTTATGAAAACCTTTAAAATACAGGTTGAGGTTAAATCGCCATTACTTACTCCTCTCCATGGCGATACTCTTTTCGGCCATTTGTGCTGGGGAATAGTCAGGCATGAGGGTGAAGATGCTCTACAGGAGTTTTTCTTAAAGTACAAAGATGTTAATACCATACCTATTATCTTATCCAATGCTTTCCCGGAAGATACTATTCCATACCCACAGTTAAGTCCTTCGATGTTAAAAGAGACTGACAATATAGAGGAATATAAATTAAGAAAAAAAGAAAAAAAATATTCCTGCATTCCTGCAGAGTTGATTCTTAATAACAATCAAAAAATATCAAGAGAGACGATTCACAATTCGGTCAGAGAAAAAACGATCGAGTCATATAGGGCATGCTCCAGATTACGAAATAAAATAAATAGGTTAAGCAATACCACATTTGAAGACTCTGTATATCCGGTTGAGGAAATCTGGTATTTCGAACGATATAAAAACGGCAAGTCCTTACCAGCTCTTTTAGACATATATGCACTATCCAATGAGAATGAAAATCGAATCGAAGAATTACTAGAGTGGGCAATAGAGACAGGTTATGGAGCAGACAAGTCTCTGGGGTATGGAATACTTAATATAAAAGGAATCGAAGAAGTTTTCTTTCCCGAGACTGGTAACAGATGTATGGCTTTAGGTCATTTTGTACCAGAGAAAAACGAGAATCTTAAAAACTTAAAAGCAGATGTATTTACAAAATACGGTAAGTTGAGTGGGGATAAATTATTATCGTCGAATCCATTTAAAAAACCTATTGTCATGTACCGTGAAGGAGCAACGTTTGATTTTTCTGGTCAACAATTTGTAGGAACCCTTTTGAAAGATGTACATGCAGACAATAGAATCAGACATCATGCTTTTGCTCCTTTAATACGATTCACAGAGGAGGAGAAGACTTCATGAACAGCATAAAACATAGATACATATTAAAAATTACACCTTTGACTGCAGTACATATAGGAACTGGATTGGAACTAACTCCTTTTAACTATGTCATTAAGTTAAATAAAAATAGGACTCCGACTTTATATAGATTTATTCCGGGACAGGTAATTTCATTTTTAAGTTCTGAACAAAAAAAAGAACTTGAGAAATTATCAGAAAGCGGAAATATTCTTCCTCTAAGAAAGTTTCTTTATAATAACTTCAAAGCTGGTATGGAAATATATTCATTACCTGTTTCAAAAGATATAGCAAAATCTTACGTTAATAATCTTCAATCAGAGAGAAATCAATTAATTATTAACGAAATGTACCGTAAAGGGGATATTTACTCTCCTGTAATTCCCGGTAGTTCGCTGAAGGGAGCCATCAGAACGGCGGTATTGAATAAAAAAGTACGAGAAAAAACAAGCAGGGGATATGCTGTGCCTAAAATAAATAAAGAAATTCAAAAGCAGGCTTTGAATTATAAAGATGCAAAAGACGATCCTTTCAGAGCTGTCAGCATCTCGGATTGTGTTATTAAGAAAAGAAGTAAGAATCAAATTGTATCCAATCTTTTTATATATAAGAATACCAGGGGAGAAAACTCGAGAATAGAGATGCAGATGACCTATGAGCTTATAAGGGGGAAATTGTTTAACGGCAGTGCAATTGGGGGAGTTGAATTACTCATTGATAATCCTTTAATTGAGTTTCCACCTGTTGGAAATTGGGAAGGTATAAAAGTTAAACTCAATATTAAAGAGATTGCCGATTCCTGCAACAAGTTTTATAAGGATGCATTTAAAGAAGAGTTTAACAAACACTACGGTTCTTGTAACGAGTTTCTGCTAAAGAATAATCTCGAAATGCTTGAAAGGGAAATAGATGACATAGGTTCTGATTCTAATAAAATTTCATTTTTACTTAGAGTTGGAAGATTCAGTCAGGTGGAATGTGTAACCCTGGAAGAGCCATACAGATCACCATTCAACAAAAAAGGATATGGTAAAACAAGAACGCTTGCAAGGTACAATGATCTGGAGATGCCCTTAGGATGGGTTAGGGTAGATGTAGAGAAAGCATACATAAATGGAAAGCCAACTGAAAGGGCGGTATATCATAACTAGGTAAAACTGAAATGAAACCTTCATTTTTCATATTGATGAATCACGAACTAACGCCTCACCAGGAAAAGGAAGTAAAGGAAGTGATGAAATGCAGGTGTATCATCACTCCGCCAAAAAAGATAAAAGATATCTGGATAAAAATAACTCCTTACGGAATGATCGACACAGAAGCATTAGAGGAGATTACGGATTATCTATCAATAAAAGCCAGGGAAGGAGATTACGTTCTAGTCCAGGGAGAGTTCGGAGCCACCTTCTATATCGTAGATTACTGTTTCTGGAATGGGTTGGTTCCTGTTTATGCAACTTCCGAGAGGCGGTACAACGAAAGACATACAGAAGAGGGAAGCATAGAAAGACATCATATATTCAGCCATGTGCAGTTCAGAAAATATGTTAGATGGAGGAATCCATGAGTAACGTATTTTTATCCTTTCTGGGAACAAGCGATTATAAAACGTGTAATTACCATTACGGAAACAAGATAAGAAAAACTGTAGTATTCGCCCAGGAAGCTATTCTTAATTTTTTTTGCATGCACTTTAAAGAAAATGACAAGATACTAATTTTCCTTACAGAAAAAGCAAAGGAGAAAAATTGGGAGAAAAACAGTAAAGGTATTGGACTTAAAGAAACCATTGAAAACTTAGAACTTCCTGCACAATTGATACCGGTATCAATTCCAGAAGGCAACTCGGAAGAAGAAATATGGAAAATTTTCGAAATTGTTTATGAGCACCTTGAACCGGAGGATGAGGTGATCCTCGATATAACCCACTCATTCAGATCGATCCCCATGTTAACAATGGTTCTTCTCAACTACACGCGATTCCTTAAAGATATAAAAATAAAAGGTATCTATTACGGAGCCTAC
This sequence comes from Spirochaetota bacterium, assembly GCA_003645645.1. Classification (GTDB taxonomy): domain Bacteria; phylum Spirochaetota; class Spirochaetia; order SPDA01; family B32-G16; genus B32-G16. The sequence continues at coordinate 55,160 of QNBH01000002.1, forward strand.
GAAGCACGTATTGGTGAAGATGCGCCTGTTTTCGACCTTACGAGTTTCGAACGGTTGCAACGTTGGAGTATTGCAGCAGAAAACTTTGTAAATCATGGGATAACGGATGCCATTGCAAATCTTGTTTATCCTCAGGTGAATCCATTGTTAAAAGAAAGCATGGGCTCGAATGAAAGTGCGAAGGCGGAAAGTTATTTTGCTAAACTTTTAAACAGAGTCGGAAGTTATTTCAGTACGGTGAGGGGGAAAAGAATCTACATGGGTAGAGAAATAAATCGCCTTAAGCAGAATCTCAATCAAGTAAAAGAGGGCGAACTGATAATCAAACCCTTAAGACCATTGTTGGATAAAGTCCGTCAAAAGATAGAAGCTTTCAAGCCTGAGTCCATAGACAATATGATAGAAGCAGTAAAATGGTGTATAAATCATGATCTTATTCAGCAGGGGATAACAATGCTGCAGGAGACAATTATCTCTTATATCCTCGAAGAGAACGGGCTTGAGTGGTATGCGAAGGATAGAGCAACATCTGAGAAGAAAAAGAAAGTTAAGAGGTTAAGAGAAGATTTATCCCAGGCGATCCATCTATATGGCAAAAACGGCGATAGAAACGATTGGGATTATGAGTTTAAAATTCACAGCAAAATAATCAAGAAGGTAATAGAAAGTGAATCTTTTCAACGACTGTTTAAAACCAATGAAAAATTAAGGGATCTGCGTAACGATATAAATCACGCCGGTTTGATAGATGATTTTGAGCCGGGCAATTTTAAAGATAAACTTAAAAGCTCATTTGAAGAGATAAAGAAAATTATATTGTATGGAGGATAAATGTGTCCACCATATATATTGTTTCCGATTACGGAAAACTTATTAAGAAAAATAAAACACTTCAACTTACAAGCAACGATGGAACCACTACAATCATTTTCCCATATAAAACCGATCAACTGGTTGTGATGGGAAGTATCGAGATAACAGGGCCTGCACTCAAACTTCTTATGAGATACAACATCGATACCGTTTTCCTTGGAAAAAACGGAAAATACAACGGTAAAATAGCTTTCCAGGAGAGCAAGAACGTATTCTTAAGACAGAAACAGTTTAAGATGCTTGAGGATAGGGATTTTGTACTCGATTTCTCAAAATCGGTTGTCAGGGCAAAGCTTAAAAATCAGCTTACCTTCATGCAGAGAATCCACCGCAGAAGGGAAAATGCAAAGCAGTTGCATAAAACGATATTAAACATGAAGCTTAATCTCGAAAGGGTTGAGGAAGCCGGAAGTGCGGAACAGTTGAGAGGGATTGAGGGGCTCGGAGCGAGATACTTCTTCTCTCTTTTTCGGGAAAATATAATACAGGACTGGGCTGTTTTCAAGGGAAGGAGTATGCATCCTCCCGAAGATAACGTTAATGCGGTGTTGAGTTTTCTCTACACCCTCCTGTTTTTTCGTGTGGATGGAGCCATCGAATCTGAAGGGCTGGATAGTTTTGTAGGATATTTTCATTCCCTGGATTACGGGAAAAGAACCCTGTCCTTTGATTTAATGGAGGAGTTTCGCACTCCCCTTGCCGATACGCTTTGTTGTTCTCTTTTCAATCTGGCAATTCTGGAAGAAAATGACTTTGAAGAGGTCGTTTTTTCTGTCGATGACATCGATTACCCTCTTGAGGATGATGGTGAGGAGGAGAAAGGAGAAGGCTCTGTACTATATCAAGAGAAAAAAGGGGTGTTGCTTACAAAGAAGGGGTTGAGAAAAGCACTTAAACAATTCGAGAAAAAACTGGAGGATCAATATTATTATCAACCTTTAAAGAGACAGATAAGTTATAAGAAACTTATAAGAGAACAGGTAAAACATTTTAAGAGGGTATTAAACGGAGAAGAGAAAATGTACAAGCCAATGGTAATAAAATAATAGAAAGACATATATGATTTATATGTTCTGTTATGATATATCTGATGATAAAAGACTTCGCAGAACGGCTAAGGTTCTGGAGCAGTTTGGGATCAGGGTTCAGAAATCATTTTTCCAGTGTGAGATGGAAAAGCAGAGGATGCAGGAGCTAAAAGATAAAATAAGGAAAGTAATTAACGAAAGAAAAGATTATTTCTTTATTTATCCGTTATGTGAAGATTGCAGCAGAAAGGCTCTGACCGATGGCACGGGAGAACTTATCAGGTTGGAGGCTTTTGAGATCTTATGAAGCACTGGCTTGTTATCTATGATATCAGGAATGAGAAACGATTACACCGTGTGGCAAAAACAATGGAACGGTATGGGACAAGAGTACAGAAATCAGTATTTGAGATAGAAGCCGGAAATAAAACCATTAAAAGACTCAGAAATCAAGTTAATGATATAATAGAAAGTGAAGATTTTGTAGTATATTTCGACATTTGCGAGAGGGACTGGCAGAAAAGAATGAAGTACGGTCCGAAAAAGTTTAAGGGGAAACCCTGTGATAAAGAATATCTTATAATTTAAGA
>QNBH01000003.1 GCA_003645645.1 Spirochaetota bacterium
CGGGAGATATACGGAAGGTTTATTCTAAAAGTGCTGCCCACTCCCAGCCTGCTTTCCACAGCAATTTGCCCTCCATGCATTTCCACAAGACGTTTTGCAATCGCCATACCGAGCCCCGTCCCCTCGGGTTTACTCGACATACTACTCTCCACCTGCTGGAAGCTATGGAAAATCTCTCCAACGTCCTTTGTATCGATTCCCCTTCCTTCATCCCATACCTCGATTATCGCACAGCCGTCCTGATGGTAAGCACGCAGCCCGATACGTTTTCCCGATTCGCTAAATTTGACTGCATTCGACAGAAGATTATAAAGTATCTGTTTTAGCCGCACTTTGTCGGCATCGATGATCCCCAGGCCTGGTTGAATCTCCGGGTTGACCTGTATGCTCTTCTCTGTCGCCATTGATTTTGTCAGAGTTATGGAATCTTCAAGCAGGCTGGGGAGGTCGAAAGGTTGCTTCTGCATTTTCAACTTCCCCGCCTCTATTTTTGTCAGATCGAGCAAATCGTTCACCATCTGTAATAGATGTTCTCCGCTTGTTTTTATATACCCGATATATTCAAGAATCTCCTAAGTCCAACTGTTCTGTTTCTTCCTCGAGGATTTGGCAGAATCCCAGGATGGTGTTAAGAGGGGTCCGTAATTCATGTACGATGTCGAGGGTAGGGACGTATTTAAGCGCCAATCCTGCAGCCTCCTCTGAATTTTCCGCTGCCCACATCCATCCCTTGAGGGTCGCATGGGTAAAGCGTTTTACTACGAAAGAAAGCTTTGTACCTGTGGCGGTGGTCCATCGGTCTTCTAGCTGGGGGACACACTGCAGGCTATGCCCGCTGGCTTTCTTTCGGAGCAAACAACCACCTAAGTAGTTTCCGCTTAAGCGGAAACTACTTAGCCCTTGCAGGGCTCGCAAAGCCTTAGGCTTTGCCGGTGGTTGTTTACCAGTTCGGGATTCTCCTGTATCAAACTGTCGGTAGTAACCAGTATCATACCATAAATGTGCACACCGTAATACTCAGGAAGGATAACGTTTACAGCGATGTTCTTCTCATGGGCTGTAAGCACTTCGTCGATTAAATATACCGCCCAAATATCGATCTCACCGGAGAAAAAGGGAGACATGTCGTAGCCGCTTTCAACCTGGCTGACACTGTCAAATAGAGATAACAGGTCTCTGGTAATTGCTATTCCATGTTCTCAGATGCTGTTGAAGATTTTACTATTTTTTGTTAACATAAACCATTATGGAAAGGGTTAAACTCGGTAGAAGTGGATTGGAAGTTACAAAAATCGGTTTCGGCGGTATTCCGATACAGAGGCTTCCAGAACAGAATGCTATGGAGGTAATTAAGTCTGCCCTTGAGAGGGGAATAAACTGGATCGATACGGCCAATGCTTACGGTAATTCCGAGGAGAGGATAGGCAAGGTAATCCAATCTTTCAGAAGAGAGGAGTTTCTTTTATTCACAAAGGGGGCAGGTAAAGATCCCGAAACTATAGAAAAACAGATAGAACTCTCCCTCAAGAGGCTGAATGTTGATTATATCGATCTGTATCAGTTTCACCTTGTGCCCGATCGAGAAACCTGGCAAAGGATGGTGGATAACGGTACCGTGGAGAGGGTGTTGGCGTATAAGAAACAGGGGAGATTGAGACATGTCGGCGCAACCGCCCACAAACTGGAAGCCGCTCTTGCAACAATCGAACACCCTGAGATCGAGGTATTGCAGTTCCCCCTTAATTTTATTATGACTGATGATGGGCTTAAAGCATTGGAGGCAAGCATAAAGGTTGATGCCGGTTTTATAGCCATGAAGCCCTTCGGGGGTGGTGAGCTGGATGATGCTCCCTGTTGCATCCGTTTTCTGCTCCAATACCCTGAAGTGGTAACAGATCCGGGATTCGAGTCTGTAGAACAAGTCGAGAAGGTTTTAAGCCTATGTGAAGAGGGAGCGCCTCTCTCAGAGAGAGACAGAGCAAAAATAGAGAAGTACAAAGAGGATGTGGGCACAAGGTTTTGCAGGAGATGCGGATACTGCAGTCCCTGTGAACACGGTGTAGACATAATTCCTTTGATGACTATGGAGTCCATGATAAAGAGGTTTCCGGCGGAGACTGTTCTAAACGGAGATCAGTCAAGAGCAGTAGAATCCCACGAAAACTGTACAGATTGCGGTGAATGCGAAGAGAAATGCCCCTACGAGCTTCCCATTCGTGAAAGAATGAAGGCAGGGGTAGAGATGTTCAGAGAGCTTAAGAGTAGGTTTAATCGTCGATACGCTTGAGAGCTCAGCCCAACTCAGGAAATGGGTTTTCACACTGCCAGCCGGTCTTTCCGTTTTGGCGGAAATTCTCAAGCCTTCTTATGGTAATTTCGGCAAATACAGGATCAATATCGGATACAAAAGCCATCCTCTCCGATAATTCTGCTCCTATAAGGGTTGTGCCCGAATGGGCAAAGAAGTCGCAGATCAACTCTCCCCTTTTACTGCTTGTCTCAATTATGCGTAGGATCGCCTTTAGAGGTTTTTGTGCATAAGCACCAGGTACATTTTCTTCCATTTTATAGAAGACTTGCTGTATATCGAGCCATACATTACCAGGCCGGATACGATCGGACTTGCTTCTTTCCAGGTTTTCGGTGACACGACCGTTTACAACCTTGTAATATCCCTTTAAAACCTTGGGAATATCTGTGTAACAAACGTTGAAATCCGGACTTCCTTTAACATAATAGAGAAGCTCCTGGCGGGCGCACATCCAGTTTTTCTGTGTACCGTATCCTCTCTGGTTGCGCATGGTTATAAAGCTTCTGGATGTTAATGTAGCGAAGTTTCTCATCATAAGCATAAAATCAGGAAGGGGTTGAAAACCTCGATTCTGGTCTGCACCCAACCATATATACAGATGGCTGTTTTTTTCAAGAAAAGCTATGGTATTTGCCACCCATTTTTGTGAAAACTCGAGATAACTCTTCATATCGAGTCTGAAAAGATGCTCCGTATTTTTATTACCCACCTTGATATTGTAGGGTGGATCCTGGATAGCCAGCACCGCTCTTCTGTCTTTCATTAAAAGTGCTATTTCCTGCTCGGAACAGGCATCAAGCACTCCGACACGATGACCTCTCAGAGGATCTTCCCATATTTCTCCTCTTTTCAGTCTGCAGAAAGAAAGGAGCGATTTGTATACATTTAAATTGGAATCCAGTCTGGGTAATGCTTCTTTCATATTAAGCATATCCTTTTTTCTTGATTATCCGATTTTATTGGTATAATATTGGTAGAGAGGTAATTATGGCAATAATAACAATTTCCAGAGAGACAGGAAGCATGGGAAGCGAGATAGCAAGAGAGCTTTCCAAGGAACTGGGTCTTCACTTCCTGGACAAATCCGATATGGAGAAGGTTCTTATTCAACATGGTGTTACAGAAATGGACATAAAAAAGTTCGATGAGAAAAAGCCCCGCTTCTGGGAAGTTTTTTCTTCCGAAAGGGAGAAGTATCTCAATTTTATGAAGCTCGTTTTCTACGATTTCGCAAGGAGTGTTGATGCAGTTATTGTAGGAAGAGGGGGGCAGATACTTCTTGCAAATCTTCCCTGTACTCTCCATGTCAGGATAATAGCCTCCATGGATGCGAGGGTAAAGAGGGTAAAGGAGGAGTTCTCCTGTGATGATAGAAATGCCGAGCGGATAATAAGACAGAGTGATCACGATAGGGCAGGATTTCATAGATTCTTCTTCGATATGGAGTGGAGCTCCCCCTACATATACGACATGGTTATAAACACCAGCACAATATCAAAGAAGAAGGCCTTGAATCTGATTAAGCAGGGTGTGGCCGATCTGGATAGTGAAGAAAACAGAAAAGCTGCTGTGAAAAAACTGGAAGCACTGTTGTTGAGTCAAAGGATAGTTACAAAGATTCTTTTTGATAAAAAGATACCCGTTAATCTTCTAAGAGTAGAGGCAGAAGGGAGTAAAGTCATTCTTGAAGGTAGTGTTACCATCATGCAGTCCATAAAACAGTGTGAAGAGGTGGTTCGAGAGATGCCGGGAGTCGAGGAGGTAGAGAATAAAATAGTGTTTATACACAACTATCCGCTCCCCTATGCAACTTTATGATCAGGGTAATATCCGAAGAGTCTGTAATCTGGTAATTAAAGGCAAGAATATTGTAAGAGTTACCCGGCGGGGGGATTTTGGAAGTGTTTTGTCCTCTCGGGTGAAAATGCCGGGATACATATCTAAAAATACTTTAGCCTTTTCACTGCAAGGGTTGCAGTAACGCACTATTTAATTATTCCCTTCGGATAAGATACCGGAAAAAGTTGACCTCTTTCGATTCTTAATATTTATGAAGCACAGCTTTTTTTATTTTTTTATTGTTATATCCCGAAAAAGAGTGTATAAGTAGTATAGGAATGAAACTATCTGTTTCTCTGTTGTTAATATTGATTATCTTTCTTTTTTACTCCTGTTCGGAGGAATCTCTGCTCATGAGGGAAACCAGAGAAATATCCCTTTCTACCGATACAATCGAGATTCTTGAAGTAAGTGGGGGAGACGGAGAGCTCTATATCACCGGTTTGCCGGATTTAAAAGAGATAAAAACTAGGGCAGAAATACTCTATCCTGTTACAGTAGAGGAGCTGGGCGGTGGAGAATCGCAAGATAATCTTCTTAAAGATTTGTTCCTTTCTCTTGAGAAAAGGGGTAACCGGGCAGTTCTTGTTTCGGGTTTTAGAGAATCCTTTTTTCTCTTCAGACTTTTTTCACCCGGTGGGAGGAGGGCGATCCATCTTGATGTACAAATTCCGGTCGGAATAGATACGAATATAAAAGATAATTCGGGAGATATCTACCTTGCAGGGCTTGAAGGTGATGTTATCATAAATCACGGCCTGGGCAGTATCACCGCTAAAGACATGGCCGGAGATATTGAAATAGAAGATGAGGATGGTGACATCCTGATCGAAGATTTAGAAGGTAATATCAAAATCCGCGATTCTTCGGGTGATATAGGGATTAAGAAGGTAAAGGGCAATATAGAAATAGTGGATGATAAAGGAGAGATATTGATAGGCTCTGTAACCGGTAACATCTATATTACCGACAGTACGGGGAGTATTTCTGTAGAGAACGTAGAGGGAGATTTAAGGATTGTAGGAGCAGGCAAGGGTAGCGTTCGCCTGGTCGATATAAATGGTCGGATACTTCAAAATTATTAGAATATTTCTGGAGAGGGCAGAAAATGGGAAGTACTGCTAAGCCAACAGAGAGGATTGGAGAGTTTCTTGTGCGTATTGGAGCGTTAACCTCCGTACAGGCCGACGAGGTTCTCGCCGCACAGCGAAAGCAGCCCGGTAAATTGTTCGGCGAGCTCGCTATAGAGCTTGGTTTTATCAACGACGAGGCGGTCAACAGGTATTTAGAAGCAAAGGATAAAGGGGAGAACCTGAATAACGGATAAATCAGAATAACGGGTTAAGAATCTCTACATCACAGTTGGCCTTTTCTTTAAACTCCTCGGCATCCTTCTTGCTACCTACGACTCCACCACCAAAATGCATTGGTATGGCCTTCTTGCAATCGATCCTCCGGGTAGCCTCCGCCGCTTCGGATGCACTCATCACATAAGTACCGCTTACAGGCAGAAGGGCAATATCACATGAGATTTCCTCCATCTCCTTTATAAGGTCTGTATCACCGGCATGATATACAGACTCTCCGTCTACAGTTACAATGTAGCCAACCCAGTTGTTCTTTTTCGGATGAAAGTTTTTATTCGTATTGTATGCCCTGACTGTTTTAACCTCTACATCATCAAAGGGAAGGGTCTCTCCGGGTTTTACACTCTTCTGATCTCCGGAAAGCTTCTCACAATCTCCCGTTGCAACGATTATAGTATCAGGTTTTCTTATCTTTTCGATATCTTCCTTACTGAAATGATCGAAGTGGGAATGGGTGCAGAGGATTATATCCGCCTGCCAGTTGGAAACAATCTGGAAAGGATCGATAAAGATTTTTTTCCCACTGTTTGTCTCGAGTAAAAATCCTGCATGTTTAAGCCATGTGATTTTCATAGGTCCTCCTCCTTGAAATATAAGTGTATTGGTAGACTCTATAAAATAAATTGTTTAAATCAGCAGTTTTACAGTTACTATGGTACTATTTTATCTGCCTGGATTCAAGCGTATGGTTTCCTCTATTTAGCAGGAGTTTTTTTAGCTCCTTTCTTTTTGGGTCTTCTCTTCCCGTGTGTTCTGCGAAAGAGCTTTCCCCGTCTTGTTCTGCGATCGCCCTTGCCCATGATTTCCTTCCTCCTATAGTTTAAGATTTTAATAGAAACTGTTTTTCTCTTACCCCAAAGGGGCAACCTCACCGTCTATCCGAATTATTGCTCTTTTTATAATAAAGTGTCAAATAAAAAAGAGCCCCATCGTTTAAAGGGATCTCTATAAGATCTTCTTTTTTTGGTAATACAGGCGCATCGAGAGACATTCCTGCCATATAGAGTTCGTGTATTTCAAATATTTTTCCCGAGCTGTCAGATACCAGGAGTTTCGGTAACTCCATATCTAATTCAGGCTGTCCAGCAACTGCCGAAAATTGGCGGAGCATACAAGATATTGTGGTTATTTAATACGAAACACACGAGATACTGAGTATTAATAGCCAAAATCGAGGTTGCGGGACAGCCTGAATTGAGTATACCCACAGTTTTGGGGTTAAAACACCTGAGTAAAGCCGGTCTTTTTACAAATATAATCAATACTTTTTCTAATTGCGTTTATAAGCTGATCCGGATGAAGATGCTGTATTTTCTCCGAAAAGGGCTCGAAGGAGAAAGCCCCTTCATAGCCGCTGTTTTTAAGGAGTTCTATCTGTTCTGTTGTATTAGTTTTATCTTCAGAAGATACCAGCACCCTGTCGTTATCGGTGTAATCAGAGGTGGAACGTTCCTGTTCTACTCCCGAAATGTGTACAAGAGCTGTAAAGGAAAAATCGTACTCTCTGGAAAGAGATTCAATCGTATCCGGACCTATGAAGTGATGAAAGGTATCGTGGACTATCCTGTAATTTTCCTCTCCCGCCTCTTTAATTGCTTTCATTGCGGTTACTGGTGAACGTAGAGAACTTATTTTGAAACCGAGAGGTTCTATGAGACCGGTTATATCATTTTCTTCGAAAAGTGGTGCAAATTCCTTTAAGGCAGTCACCGTATCGGTAAACTTTTCCTTATCGGTTCTAGTATCTGTAGAATCGGTGTTGGGACAGAGAATTACAGCCTGACAACCGATTGCTTTTGATATCTGTAACAGCTTTTCAAGTTCTTGCTTCTTGTCCTTAAGAAGATCCCCCACGTTGAATTTTTGAAGTGCATTTATTGATAGAATCTCCATTCCGTATTTGGCAGAAAGCTCTTTTACCTGTGCAGGAGTATAGTTATCCGTAATAAGTCCACTGGAAAGATCATTTCTCAATTCAACCCTGGCAAGACCTGCACCGGAGGATAGCTCGAAAAACTCTTCTAAATCCAGGTAAGGATTTACGATTCTGTTAAGGGCAAAGGCAATCTGCTGGCTCATTGTTATCCCTCTTTATATCTATCGGATTTCTTTTATTAGACCAGTTTTATCTCAGTAAGTCAATGTGTTTAACGAAATTGCTATTGACAAAAAGATACAACTTTGTTATTTTTGCAAAGCTAAATATTGGATATGCCCTTGTAGCTCAGCCGGCAGAGCACCTCCATGGTAAGGAGGGGGTCATCGGTTCAAATCCGATCGAGGGCTCTTCTATATTGACACAAAAAGAACAAATATTTATATTAGAAATTTAGACTTTGAATTAAAAACCGGGTTTTTTCGACTATTTACAGGAGCTTATATCAACCATGGCAAAATCAAAAAAGGGCAAAAAGGGCGGGGTAGAGATTATCGCATTGCAGTGTAGTGAATGCAAAAGGCGAAATTATACTACAAAAAAAAATAAAAAAAATATTCAGGGAAAGCTGGAACTGAAGAAGTATTGTAGTTTTGACAGAAAGCATACTCTTCACAAAGAAACAAAGGTTAAGTAGAATATACAATAGAACAACCGTAGTTTGTCTTATTAAGAAAGGTTTTTCACTCAATCGTTGCTGGAAACAGTGGGACAAAGGGTAGGATTAAATAAACCCAGGCCAGTAGCTCTAACGGCTAGAGCGCCGGTCTCCAAAACCGGAAGTTGTAGGTTCGAATCCTACCTGGCCTGATATTTCAGGAGTATATCTTAAGTAATGAAAAAAATTATCCGTTTTTTTCAGGAGAGTTACGCAGAGTTAAAAAAAGTAGTTTGGCCCAGCCAAGAAGAAGTTGTTTCTTCTACCAAAGTGGTTATTGTATCGGTAATTATCTTTGCAATTGTTCTGGGTCTTGTAGATTTTCTCCTGTTGCTGGGGATCGATCTGATCTTTTAAAGGTTGAAACAGTTTTGACGATATTCGTTTAAGGGAAGAATGTAAAGGATAAGATGGCTAAAGGGTGGTATGTCCTTCATACTTACTCCGGGTATGAAAGCAAGGTAGAGAAATATATAAGAAAACTCATGAAAGACTCTCTTTCCGGCAGTGTAAGTAATGTAAAAGTTCCTTCGGAAGAGGTGGTGGAGATAAAAGACGGAAAGAAAAAGATATCCACCAAAAGGTTCCTACCGGGTTACATTCTTCTGGAGATGGATTTACCGGAAAGGGGCTGGAAGTCTATTTGTTCTCAGATTAGAAGGATACAGGGAGTAACCGGATTTGTAGGTGCACAGGGGGGGGCAAAACCTCAACCAATCGCACCCGAGGAAGCACGGGCAATATTGCAAAAAGCAGGCGAGATAAAGAGCGAAAAAACCCTGAAACCCAAACAATCCTTTTCAGTTGGAGATAAAGTAAGAATTATTGACGGGCCTTTCGATACATTTACAGGTTCGGTAGAAGAGGTAAATGTAGAGAAAGGCAAATTAAGGGTGATGGTTGGCATTTTTGGGCGATCCACACCTGTAGAGGTAGATTTTCTTCAGGTGGAAAAAATCTAATACCCTATTTAGTGCTCTTGCTTTGCATGAGTATCGAATATGGGAGTCCTTTATTCAATATGGGCACAAATACCATAATCGGAGACATCTATGGCCAAGAAAAAGATAGCAGCAATAATTAAACTTCAGGTTCCTGCAGGGAAAGCTACACCCGCACCCCCAGTAGGTCCCGCACTTGGACCTCATGGGGTTAGTGCACCACAGTTTGTTCAGCAATTCAACGACCAGACAAAGGACATGGAACCGGGACTTATAGTACCGGTGGTAATCACCGTTTATACCGATAAGAGCTTTACCTTTGTAACCAAAACACCACCGGCATCGGTACTGATTAAAAAGGCCTGCGGATTGGAAAAGGGCTCTTCCGAACCCAACAAGATAAAGGTTGCAACCATTTCGCAGAAGCAACTTAAGGAGATAGCCGAAACAAAACTTCAGGATTTAAATGCCAATGATATCGAGTCGGCTATAAAAATAATAACAGGTACCGCTAAAAGTATGGGCATTGAGGTTAGGAGTTAACAGATGAAGCGAGGTAAGAAATATCAGGAAGCAATAAAGAAGCTTAACAGAAATGAAAAATACTCCTACGATAAGGCATTGTGCATTTTAAAGGATATTGCCTATGCAAACTTTGACGAAACAGTAGAACTGGCATTGAGACTTAACCTTAAGAAGAGTGAAACGGTGAGAGATACTCTTGTGCTGCCCAATCAATTTAAAAAGGAGAAGAAAATACTTGTATTTGCAAAAGGCGACAAGGCTAAAGAAGCCGAAGAAGCCGGTGCCACCTACGTAGGAGACGAAGACTTGATTGAAAAGATAAAAAATGGATGGCTGGATTTTGATGTTGCAGTAGCTACCCCGGATATGATGAAAAGTGTGGGAAAGCTGGGTCCTGTTCTCGGACGACGGGGTTTAATGCCGAACCCTAAAACAAAAACCGTAACTTTCGATATTAAAGAGGCTCTGGAAGAACTAAAAAAAGGTAGAGTAGAATACCGCTCGGATAAAACCGGTGTTGTGCATATGGCAGTGGGAAAGCTCTCCATGGAAAATGAGAAATTGCTGGAAAATGTAAACCTGGTAGTATCTGAGATAAGGAGGAAAAAACCGGCAGACACGAAAGGCGAGTTTATTCTCTCTGCAGCGCTCTCAACAACCATGAGTCCCGGTGTAAAAATTGCGACAAAATAGAATGTTTAGAGGAAGGAGAAGGATAAATGGCAGAAGGAGAGAAGAAAATACAACAATATAAAATTGAGATGGTAAAAGAGCTCAAGGATAAGTTTAAGAGCACGAAAGACTATATATTTACCAACTACAGAGGATTAAATGTAGAACAGATAACGGATTTAAGAAGAAAATTAAGAGAAAAAAATGCCGAATACAGGATAATAAAGAATAGATTTGCAAGAATTGCAATGGAGCAACTGGAATTACCCGATGTAGGTGATCAGCTTAGAGATCCCACTGCTGTTGCGCTTTCCAGGGATGACGAAGTCAACGAGGTGGTAAAAATTCTCTCTGGTTTTAAGAAGGAGACATCCCTCCAGATAAAGGGTGCTCTTATCGGCGGCAGGATATACAACGGTACAGAGGTAGAGGCTTTTTCCAGGCTGCCATCTAAGCAGGAACTTATTGCAAAACTTGCTGTTACCATGAACGCACCTTTACAAAACCTTGTATTTGTTTTAAATGGTGTTACCAGTAAACTGGTAAGAACGATACAAGCAATAGCAGATAGAAAAGCAGGTGATAAAGAAAAATAAATAATAGAAATTGAAGGAGAAAGGATTATGGCTACTCTATCCAAAGAAGAGATAATTGAATCAATTGCAAACATGTCTGTTTTGGAGGTTTCAGAACTTGTCAAAGCAATGGAAGAGAAGTTCGGTGTGAGCGCGCAAGCTCCGGTGGCTGTAGCATCGGCTCCCAGCGGTGCAGGAGAAGCGACTGCAGAGGAATCAGAAGAGAAGACCGAATTCGATGTTGTTCTCAAAGGGTTTGCGGACGGGAAGAAGATTCCTGTTATAAAAGAAGTCCGTGCAATAACAGGTCTGGGCTTGAAGGAGGCAAAAGAACTGGTAGAAGCCGGAGATAAGACATTAAAAGAGGCAGTCTCCAAGGAAGAAGCAAACTCTATAAAAGAAAAGCTGGAGGCAGCTGGCGCAGTCGTTGAAATCAAATAACAGAAGTATCAATCTTATTAATATTACAAAGCCACTCAATAAAAAAGACTCGTATAACTACTGTGAAGGGATGTTCTTCAGGCAGTCATATTATAATGGGAGGTCGTATGCCCGGAAGCTTAAAAACAATTGAACGTGTTTATTTAGGCTCTGAATATGAAGAGGTATTGGAGCTTCCCAACCTTGTGGATATTCAGCTTAACTCGTATGAGAAGTTTCTCCAGAGAGAAAAGTTCAGGAGGGGCGAACCACTCGCCCGTCAGGGTCTGGAAGATGTGTTTCAGTCCGTTTTCCCTATAGAAAGTCCAAACGGCGATATGCTTCTGGAGTACACTCATTATACCCTCGACGAAGAAAATATAAAGTTCTCAGAAGCAGAATGCAAACTGAAGGGTCTTACCTATTCGGTGCCAATAAAAGCCAGAATAAACCTTATTTTTCAAAACACCGGCGAGATAAGACAGAAAGATATCTATATGGGTGATATCCCCCTTATGACCGAGAGAGGTACTTTCATAATAAACGGAGCCGAAAGGGTGGTTGTAAGCCAAATTCACAGATCACCCGGAGTTATTTTCTCTCACGAAAAGGGTGTTTTTTCATCAAGAATAATTCCATACCGGGGTTCCTGGCTTGAGTTCGAAATAGATCAGAAGAGAGAGTTAATCTACACCAAGATAGATAGAAAGAAACGAATATTGGGCACTCTTTTCTTACGAGCCCTGGGGTTTGAGACGAGGGAGAAGATAATATCCCTCTTCTATAAAACCCGCGAAGTTTCGGTTCTTGACTCCAGAGAAGATAAGGAAAAACTCGTAGGACAGGTATTCGCCAAACCGGTTTATGTTGAGGGAGAAGGGGGCGGGAAGAAATTATACAACGCAGGAGATAAGATTCACCTCCATGATGTGGATGAGCTCCTGCACTTAAACATCCACAGCGTAAAGGTTATAGATTTTGAACATCCCGATTCACTCCATTCCGATATTATTTTAAACTGCTTCGAACGAGAAGAGGTAAAGTTCACCAAGGATGAGGTGGGGGTGGATGAGCCCACCAAGGAGGATGCTCTTACTACCATCTATTCGGTATTGATGCCCGGAGAACCTATCACCCTGGAAACTGCCGAGAAAGATCTTAATTCCATGTTCTTCTCGCCAAGAAGATACGACATGGGAAAGGTTGGGCGGTATAAACTGAACAAAAAGTTTGATTATAACCCTCCTTTAGAGACGCGTACTCTAACAAGCGATGATATCATCAACACTATGTTATATCTAATTAAAGTTTACATAGGAGAGGCAAATGTTGATGATATAGATCACCTCGGAAACAGAAGAGTACGTTCGGTAGGGGAATTGCTGGCAAATCAACTCAAGACTGCCTTTGCCAGGATGGAGAGAATCGCAAAGGAGAGAATGTCTCTAAAAGAAACCGATACCATCAAACCACAGGATCTCATATCAATAAAGCCGATCGTAGCTTCCATAAAAGAGTTTTTCGGATCAAGCCAGCTCTCTCAATTTATGGATCAGGTAAATCCCCTTGCAGAGCTGACCCATAAAAGAAGATTAAATGCTCTAGGTCCGGGAGGGCTCTCAAGAGACAGGGCAGGATTCGAAGTCAGAGATGTCCATTATACTCACTACGGAAGGATGTGTCCCATAGAAACCCCCGAGGGTCCCAATATCGGACTCATAGTTTCTCTAGCCAATTATACAAGGGTAAATGAATACGGTTTTCTGGAAACACCCTACCGTAAAGTTGTAAATGGAAAGGCATCGAAGGAGATCGAATACCTCTCGGCAATGGACGAAGAAAAACACTTCATCGCCCAGGCTAATGCTCCTATAGATATAGAGGGTAACTTTCTCTCCAACAGAATTTCGGTGCGTAAAGGGGGAGATTACACCACCAGACCTCCGGAAGATATTCAGTATATGGATGTTTCTCCCAAACAGGTAGTTTCTGTTTCCACCTCCCTTATACCCTTTCTTGAACACGATGATGCAAACAGGGCATTAATGGGCTCAAATATGCAGCGTCAGGCCGTACCTCTGGTGTTTACAGAACCACCCAGAGTTGGGACAGGCATGGAAGCAAAAACAGCCTACGATTCCGGGGTAATGGTAAAGGCAAGACGCAGCGGTACGGTGAAGTATGTCAGTTCCATGAGGATTGTTGTTAAACCCGATGAACCTTTAAACAATGAAGATGAAGATGTATACAATCTTATCAAGTTCCAGCGGACAAACCAGGATACATGTTACAATCAGAGACCGTTGGTAGAATTGGATGAACATGTGGAAGCAGGTCAAGTTATTGCCGACGGGCCCAGTACCTGTCGTGGCGAGCTTGCACTTGGAAGAAACGTACTGGTAGGGTTTTTACCCTGGAACGGATATAACTACGAAGACGCAATTCTTATCTCGGAGAAAGTAGTAAAGGAAGAAATATTTACATCCTTCCATATAAAAGAGTTTTCTGTAGAAGTCCGGGAGACAAAGCTTGGTACCGAGAAAATCACCAGGGATATTCCCAATGTAAGCGAAAAGGCACTGGAGCAACTGGATGAGGAAGGAATCATAAGAATCGGAGCAAAGGTAAAACCCGGATATATCCTGGTCGGAAAGGTAACTCCAAAGTCTGAAACGGAGACCACACCGGAGTTTAAGCTCCTCAATTCTATTTTCGGAGAAAAGGCCAAGGAGGTAAGAGATACCTCTCTTAAGGTACCTCACGGAACTGAAGGTACGGTTATTGATATACAGAGATTAAAGCGTTCCGAAGGCGATGATCTTAGTCCTGGAGTAGATGAAATAGTAAAAGTAATAATTGCAACCAAGCGAAGATTACAGGAAGGAGATAAACTGGCGGGTCGTCATGGAAACAAGGGGGTTGTGGCAAGAGTGCTTCCTGAAGAAGATATGCCCTACATGGAAGACGGTACCCCGCTGGATATATGTTTAAACCCTCTGGGAGTGCCTTCAAGAATGAACCTGGGACAGATCATGGAAACCGAGCTGGGTTGGGCAGGTACACTGCTTGATCAATGGTACGCAACACCGGTTTTCCAGTCTGCCGCCAATGAGCAAATAGAAAAGAAGCTTAAAGAAGCAGGTTTACCGGTTAACTCCAAAATTAAACTCCGAGATGGCAGAACGGGTGAACCTTTTCAGAATGAGGTGCTGGTAGGTTATATGTACATTATGAAACTTCACCATCTGGTAGACGATAAAATGCATGCTCGCTCAACAGGTCCGTACTCTCTGGTTACTCAGCAACCTCTGGGTGGAAAGGCGCAATTTGGGGGGCAGAGGCTGGGTGAGATGGAAGTTTGGGCGCTGGAGGCCTATGGTGCTTCCAATACCCTTCAGGAACTTCTTACAATAAAGTCTGATGATATGACCGGAAGGGCGAAGATTTACGAAAGTATTGTAAAGGGTGAGCCCTCTTCTTCTGCAGGTGTTCCCGAATCTTTCAATGTACTGGTTCAAGAACTGCGCGGTCTTGCCCTTGATATAACTATTTACGATTCCAGAGGGAAGCAGATTCCTCTCACCGAGAGGGATGAAGAGCTTATAAACAGACAGGGAAGCCATTTTTAGAGCATACTCTGTGTGCAATCGATCGGAGGAGCTTAAGATTAAATCGAAGAGTTATACCCTTGGAGGGGAACAGAAGGCATGAGAGATATTCAAGATTTTGATAGTATTATGATCAAACTCGCTTCACCGGAGCAGATCCGTGCATGGTCTTACGGTGAGGTAAAAAAACCGGAAACCATAAACTATCGCACTTTAAGACCAGAGAAAGACGGGTTGTTCTGTGAGCGAATCTTTGGTACCACAAAAGAGTGGGAGTGCTACTGCGGTAAGTTTAAATCCATCAGATACAGGGGTGTTATATGTGACCGCTGTGGTGTGGAGGTTACTCATTTTAAGGTAAGAAGGGAGAGAATGGGGCATATAGAGCTTGCAAGTCCTGTTTCCCATATCTGGTACTATCGCTCGGTTCCCTCCCGAATGGGGCTTCTGCTGGATTTAAGTATTGCAGCTCTCAGATCAATTCTTTACTACGAAAAATATATAGTAATCGATCCAGGCGATACAGATTTAAAAAAGTTGGAGCTGCTCACAGAAGAGGAATATATGGGAGCTCGGGAAAGGTACGGGATGAACTTTACTGCCGGTATCGGAGCAGAAGCCATTCGTACATTGCTGGAAAATTTGGACCTGGATGCCCTTTCGGTAGAGCTTAGAGACAAAATGATCGAGAAGAAGGCAAAATCGGATAAAAGATTACTAAAGAGAATAGAAATAGTGGAAAACTTCAAGGATTCGGGCAACAGACCGGAGTGGATGATACTGGATGTGATTCCGGTGATACCTCCTGAGCTGAGACCAATGGTACAATTGGATGGGGGAAGATTCGCCACTTCCGATTTAAACGACCTTTATCGACGAGTGATCAACAGGAATAACAGGCTTAAACGACTCATGGCTTTGAACGCTCCTGACATAATAATTCGGAATGAGAAGAGAATGCTTCAGGAAGCGGTGGATGCTCTCTTCGATAATTCCAAAAAGAAGCGTGTGGTAAAGGGAGCATCGAACAGACCTCTTAAATCTCTTTCGGATATGTTGAAGGGAAAGCAGGGCCGCTTCAGGCAGAATCTTCTCGGAAAGAGGGTTGACTATTCGGGACGCTCCGTTATTGTAGTCGGTCCGGAGTTGAAGTTGCACCAATGCGGACTTCCTACCAAGATGGCTCTTGAGCTCTACAAACCTTTTATAATGAAAAAACTTGTGGAGAAGGACGTTGTATACAACATAAAAAAGGCTAAGACACTGGTAGAACAGGAGACACCGGAAGTGTTTGCCATTCTCGACGAGGTTGTGAAAGAACATCCGGTGTTGCTAAACCGTGCACCCACACTTCACAGACTAGGGATTCAGGCGTTCGAACCGGTTCTTGTAGAGGGAAAGGCCATCAAGCTGCATCCCCTGGTCTGCCATGCCTACAATGCCGACTTTGACGGAGATCAGATGGCCGTTCATGTTCCTTTAACCCAGGCAGCTCAAATCGAGTGCTGGACGCTTATGCTATCAGCCAAAAATCTTCTCAATCCGGCAAACGGTGCACCCATTGTGTTTCCTTCTCAGGATATGGTATTGGGGATAAACTATCTAACGATCGCCAAGAAAGGGGCAAAGGGAGAGGGGAAGAGGTTTTCCTCAAAAAAGGAAGCTCTTCTGGCCTTGGAGGCCGGAGTCGTAGATTATCAGGCTCTCTGTAAAGTACCGATAAACGGGAATGTGATAGATACTACCCCCGGAAGGATAATTTTAAACGATGAGTTACCAAACGAAATAGGATTTATCAATCAATCGTTGGGGGAGAAGGAACTGAGGAGCCTGGTAGCCGACTGCTATCGAGTTCATGGATCCTATACGACTGTCCAGCTTCTCGATTCCATAAAAGATCTCGGTTTTAAATACGCGACCGTGTTTGGCGCAACAATCGGTATGGATGATATAGTAATTCCCGAACGGAAAAAAGTATTGATAGAAGATGCCAACGCGGAAGTAGAGGCTATTCAGAATCAGTATCTACAGGGTCATATAACCCAAGAAGAGCGCTATAATAGGGTTGTAGAGGTATGGAACAAGACAAACGAAGAACTCACAGCAGCCCTTATGAAGACTCTGAGGGAAGACAGGAGCGGATTTAATCCTGTTTACCTGATGGCGAACTCAGGCGCCAGGGGAAGCAGATCACAAATTCGTCAGCTTGCCGGAATGAGAGGTCTTATGGCTAAACCTTCGGGAGATATAATCGAGCTTCCCATACGTAGTAACTTCAAAGAGGGATTATCCGTTATTGAGTTTTTTATTTCTACCAATGGAGCCAGAAAGGGCCTTGCAGACACCGCACTAAAAACCGCGGACGCCGGTTATCTCACGAGGAGATTGGTAGATATAGCACAGGATGTTGTGGTAAATGAAGAAGACTGTGGCACCATAAACGGAATCGATATGAGGGCTTTAAAAGACGGCGAGGAAGTTGTGGAATCACTGTCAGACAGAATCGTTGGAAGATTCACTCTGGAACGGGTAAGACATCCTATTACGGAAGAGGTAATTGTAGATGTAAACCAGGAGATAACCGATGATCTTGCAAAATACATAGAAGATGAGGGTATAGAGAGTGTAAGAATCAGAACAGTTTTGACATGTGAAACCAGGCATGGAGTATGCAAAAAATGTTACGGAAGAAACCTGGCAACCAACAGAACTGTAGACATAGGTGAAGCTGTAGGGATTATCGCTGCCCAATCCATCGGGCAACCGGGAACTCAGCTCACAATGAGAACATTCCACATTGGAGGTGCGGCTACACGAATCAGTGAAGAGAATAGAACTTTTCTAAGATATCCCGTAATCATAAAGCAAATAATCGGAAATACTGTGGCTCTGGATTCCGGAAACATCCTTTTTACCAGAAAGGGCCATGTTATTGTAAATAGAATACTAAAGGAGATCGTCTTACAGGAGGGGGACGAAGTTCTGGTAAAGGAAGGGCAGAAAGTTACCAGCGGAGAAACTATACTTAAACGCGGTAAGGAAAAGATTACATCGGCAGATATTGCCTATGTGAAGATCAAAGATAATAAGCTCCTTTTAATTGCTCAGGATCAAAAAGTTGAGATAAGAAATGGAGCCGAATTGCTCGTTAAAAAGGACGATATGCTGGGTGCAGAAGAGTCAATAGCAATTTTCGATCCTTTCTCCGAACCTATTATTGCAGAATATGGTGGTACGGTAAGGTTTAAAGATATAGTTTTGGGTACAACCCTCAAGGAAGAGATAAACGAAGATACCGGAAAGATAGAGAAAAAGATAACAGAGTACACTCTGGAGACACTTCAACCACGCATTATACTGGAGGATGATAGTGGTCAGGAAATAGCGTGCTACTTCCTGCCAGGGTCTGCCTATCTTAATGTAGAAGACGGCGAGAAGGTTAAGCCCGGAAGGACCCTTGCAAAACTTCTCAAGGAGAGCGTAAAAACAACGGACATAACAGGAGGTCTGCCTAGGGTAGGGGAGCTCTTCGAGGCAAGAAGGCCGAAGAATGCTGCAATACTTGCTCAAATCAGCGGTGTTGTACGGTTTAGAGGCTTAACAAAGGGTAAACGGGTAATAATAATCGAGGATGCCTACGGCAAGGAGTATAAACATCTTGTTCCAATGGGAAAACATCTATTTGTACGCGATGGCGACTATGTGGAAGCGGGGGAGATGTTGTGTGATGGAAACATCGACCCCCATGATGTACTTCACATCCTTGGCGAGAACGCCTTACAGCGCTTCCTGGTAAACGAAATTCAGGAAGTATACCGCCTGCAGGGAGTAAATATCAATGACAAGCATATCGGTGTAATAATTCGTCAGATGATGAGAAAAGTTGAGATCAGGCAAGTGGGAGATACGAACTTCATATTCGGTCAGCAGGTTGACAAATACAAGTTTCATGAAGAGAATCAGAAGGTAATTAGAGAAGGCGGGAAAGCGGCAGTTGCCAAGCCCTTACTGCTGGGAATTACGAGAGCATCTCTTAATATCGACTCCTTTATTTCCGCTGCTTCTTTTCAAGAGACAACCAGAGTGCTGACAAACGCCGCCATTGCAGGAAGTATTGATAATTTGAGAGGTTTGAAGGAAAATGTCATTATAGGTCATCTTATTCCTGCAGGTACGGGTATGAAGATTTACAGAAACGTTAAACTCTTCGATGAACACAGCGAAGATCTGGATGCAACGGTACAGGAGCTGCTCGAATTGAGACAGAATAAACAGGAAATGGAAGAGATAGAGATGGGTAAGGAGGAGGCTCCAGGCTGAGTAATTGGGCTCTTGACTTTTTGATAACGGATTGTTATATTCCACGAACATTGCTTTAGAGAAGAGATAAATATGCCAACGATTAATCAACTTGTAAGAAGAGGAAGAAGAGCTGTCAGAAAGAAGACGAAGTCTCCAGCTTTAAACAGTTGTCCTCAGAAAAGGGGCGTGTGTACGCGTGTTATGACTGTAACCCCTAAAAAACCCAACTCCGCTTTAAGAAAGGTTGCCAGGGTAAGGTTATCCCATGGAGTGGAGGTTACAGCTTATATTCCCGGAATCGGTCATAATTTACAGGAGCATTCTGTAGTTCTGCTTCGTGGAGGTAGAGTTAAAGATCTTCCCGGAGTCCGTTACCATATCATTAGAGGCGCAAAGGACACACTTGGGGTAGAAGATAGAAGGAAGGCGCGTTCTAAGTATGGTACCAAAAAACCAAAAGCATGAAGAGAAAAAAATATCGGAGAGACTGATATATGCCGAGAAGAAAAATTAATGTTCCAAAACGTATACAGAGAGATCCGAAGTACCACAGCGAGGTTGTAAGCAAATTCATTACCAGGATGATGCTCCATGGAAAGAAGTCGGTTAGTACCAGAATTATGTACGATGCAATGGATATCCTGGGTAATAAAACAAAAAAGGATCCTCTCGAAGTTTTTCTCAAGGCTGTAGATAATGTAAAACCTGTAGTGGAGGTAAAATCTAGAAGAGTTGGAGGTTCCACCTATCAAGTGCCGGTAGAAATAGAGGAGAAAAGAAGGGAAGCTCTGGCCATGCGCTGGATAATACACGCAGCTCGCGCTAAAAAGGGGAGACAAATGAGCCAGAGGCTGAGTACCGAGTTGCTCGATGCATATAATGCCACAGGTACGGCTTTCAAAAAGAAAGAAGATACTCACCGGATGGCTGAGGCAAATAAAGCATTCTCCCATTATCGGTGGTAAAGGACCACCTGCAGAATTGGTGGTTTTATTTCGGAAATAAATAATAAATATTTCCATTGTTTAAATAGGGACTTGATTTTAAATCTAAATTAATTTATTTTATTGTTTGCTTAAATACAGGAGTTATATTATTCGAGTGTACCTGTTTGAGTGTAACCCGGAGATTCGTGGCTTTAACAAAGCCAAACCGATCATCCGACTTATAATATACTGAGCCGAAAGCTTTGCTATGTTGTATGATTCGGTATGTAACCTGAAAAAATCGGGATGATAAGGTGGTGAGATATGGAGAGAAGAAAATTTCTTTACAAAACTCTATTAAAAAATCCCTTCCCTCCGTTTAATCCCGCCTTATAGTCCTGATAATAAATGTTTGTTTGCTTAAATATCCAGCGTGGGTAAGCAGTAATTATTGTATAAGAATGGTCTTAATTAAAGACATTCTTTATATAATTATAGAATTTTCTTAAGCATTGCTTCTAAGATTACCAAGAAGATTTCTAAGGAGGATAAAGATGGCTAAGGCTAAATTTGAAAGGACAAAGCCCCATATAAATGTTGGTACCATCGGGCATGTAGACCATGGTAAAACAACATTGACTGCAGCAATCTCTCTTATTAGCTCAAAGAAATACGGCGATAAGCTCATGACCTATGAGGATATCGATAATGCGCCGGAAGAGAAAGAGCGGGGGATTACTATCAACACCAGGCACATAGAATATCAAACCGATAACAGGCATTATGCTCATGTGGATTGTCCCGGACATGCTGACTATATAAAGAATATGATCACCGGTGCCGCTCAGATGGACGGAGCAGTTCTGGTAGTAGGTGCGGATGATGGCCCCATGGCTCAAACGCGGGAACATATTCTCCTCGCAAGACAGGTAGGAGTACCGGCGATTATTGTTTTTCTCAATAAAACCGATCTTGTCGAAGATCCGGAACTTATCGATCTGGTAGAGATGGAAGTAAGAGAACTTCTATCTGCCTACGATTTTCCCGGGGATGAAATACCCGTAATCAGAGGGTCAGCCTTTCAGGCTATGACAAACCCCGACGATCCTGAAAAAATAGTTCCGGTTATGGAGTTACTCAAGACCATGGATGAATATTTTCCTCTGCCCGAGAGGGATATCGATAAGCCTTTCCTTATGCCCATTGAGGATATTTTCTCTATTCAAGGCAGGGGAACGGTTGTTACAGGCAGGGTAGAAAGAGGAATCATCAAGGTTGGAGATGAGGTAGAAATTGTAGGTATCAAAGAAACCAGAAAAACTGTCTGTACCGGTGTGGAAATGTTCAATAAAACTCTAGATGAAGGTCAAGCGGGGGATAATATCGGTGCCCTGCTGAGAGGAATTGAAAAGAAAGAGGTAGAGAGAGGACAGGTACTGGCGAAGCCCGGTACAATCACTCCTCACCATAAATTTAAAGGTACCATATACGCACTGACAAAAGAGGAAGGCGGAAGGCATTCTCCCTTTTTTGGGGGTTACAGACCACAGTTTTATTTCCGTACAACAGATATTACCGGGACTGTACAATTACCAGAAGACAGACAGATGGTGATGCCGGGTGATCATACCGAAATTGAGGTGGAATTGATTCATCCCATTGCCATGGAGAGAGGACTGCGGTTTGCAATCCGGGAAGGAGGCCGAACCGTAGCCAGCGGACAGGTAATCGATATTATAGAGTAGACATAAACCCCGCCTGATTCTTTTAAGGAAAAAGGCGGGGTATTTTTTGGGAGATGAAATGGCCAAGGACAGGATAAGGGTTAAACTCAGAGGATTTGATGTCGAGCTCATAGATCAGAGTGCTAAGTCAATTGTTCAGACTGTGGCGAAGGCGGGTGCAAAAGTAGCGGGCCCCGTTCCTTTGCCCACCCGGATTAATAAGTTTACGGTTTTACGTTCGCCTCATGTCAACAAGAAGTCAAGAGAGCAGTTTGAGATGCGGACACACAAGAGGTTGATCGATATTCTGGATCCAACTTCAGCGGTTATGGATGCACTTATGAAACTGGAATTACCCGCCGGAGTTGATGTGGAGATTAAACAGTAATCACGTTAAGCAAATATTATTGTAGGTGATGGATATGATCGGGTTGATAGGAAAAAAGGTAGGAATGACTCAGACTTTTGACGATAGTGGTCTCCTTACACCTGTAACAGTCATAGAGATAAAAAATAACTATGTGATAGCTCAAAGAAAGGCTGATAAAGAAGGTTATAATGCAGTTTTGCTGGGAGCTTATGAAATGAAGAAAAAGAGGGTAAAGAAGCCCTATTCAGGCCAGTTTCCGGAAAATATCACTCCCAAAAAGCACTTGAGAGAAATAAGAGATTTCGACATAGATTGTAATATCGGCGATAAGTTAGGGATAGAGCTTTTAGAGGATCTTCGGTTTGTCGATATAATCGGCACCACAAAGGGTAAGGGCTATCAGGGTGTTGTAAAAAGACACGGATTCAGAGGCGGAAAAAGGTCTCATGGATCAAAGTTTCACCGCGAAGCAGGCTCTACAGGCATGGCTGCTTCCCCATCCAAGGTATACAGGGGAACGGGTATGCCGGGAAGAATGGGAGCAGAAAGGCGAACGGTTCAGAATCTCAGAGTTGTAAAAGTAGATAAAGATAAGCAGATAATTCTGGTAAAGGGAGCCGTACCTGGTAGAAGAGGTGGATTGGTGATTGTAAAGAACGCAAAGAAAAAAGAATAGCATATTATCGGGTATCTAAAATGGAAAAGAGCGTATATTCAGTTGAAGGCAATGAGATTAAGAGTATAGAACTCGACGATGAAGTGTTTAACCGGAAGGTAAACGATAAGGTGATCTACTATGCAATAAAGAACGAGCTGGCCAACAGGAGAGTGGGCACGGCGAGCACCAAAACCAGAAGCGAAGTTAGGGGTAGCGGGGCAAAGCCCTGGCGCCAGAAGGGCACCGGCAGAGCAAGGGCAGGTACCAGAAAATCACCTATATGGGTGGGGGGAGGTGTTACTTTCGGACCAAAGCCGAGGGATTATTCTTATTCCATCCCCAAGAAGATGAAGCGTCTTGCAATGAAATCGATTTTGAGTCTGAAAAATCAGGAAAACAGGCTTAAAATTGTAGAGGATTTTACCGTGAAATCTGGCAAAACAAGAGATCTGGTAGCGATTTTAAAGAATCTTGTAACCGAAGAAAGAACAGTACTGGTACTTGCAGAGGATGACAATATGATAAAAAGAGCAGGCTCAAATATCCCCTGGTTGGGGTTTCTTTCATACAATCGGCTGAGAGCTCATGACCTCTTTTACGGAAAAAATGTTCTTATGTTAGAGTCTGCTGCTCTTAAACTCAACGAGTTCTATAACAACAAAAAGAGGGAGGTTCCGCACGGTGGATCCTGATAAAATCATCATAGAGCCGATTTTAACAGAAAAAACAAACGCCCTTCGAGAGAAGAATAAGTATGTTTTTAAAGTAAACCAGAAAGCAAATAAGATACAGGTAATGAAAGCGGTAAGGGAGATGTTCTCGGTAAAACCTGTATCTTGCAACATAATGAACGTAAAAAGAAAGCCAAGAAATGTGAGATCTCGTTCTGGCTACAGAATAGGACATACATCAGCCTGGAAAAAAGCAATCGTTACACTTCATCCAGGCGAAAAGATCGAGATCTTCGAGAGCACCTGATTCAGGAGGATAAAGTGGGGCTTAAGAAATACAAACCAAGAACGACGAGTTTGCGTTTTAAAACGGGATTAACATTCGATGAGATAACAAGAGATAAACCGGAGAAATCGCTTACAAAAGGTCTGCCCTTTAAAGGAGGAAGAGATACTAACGGCAGGATAAGCGTAAGACGAAGGGGTGGGAGACATAAAAGAAAATACAGAATAATCGATTTTAAAAGGAATAAACTAAACATTCCTGGCAAGGTAGCTTCTATAGAGTACGATCCGAATCGTAGTGCCAATATCGCCCTGATAAATTATGTTGACGGAGAGAAGCGCTACATACTGGCTCCCCGGGGGCTTAAACCTGGAGATTCTGTAATGAGTGGAGAAAGCGCTCCACTGGAGAAGGGCAATGCACTACCCCTGGAGAAAATTCCCACCGGAATGAACGTACACAATGTGGAGCTACAAATTGGCAAAGGCGGTCAAGTCGCAAGGTCTGCCGGAGTGGCCGCTACAGTAGTGGCAAAGGAGGGAGATTATGCTACACTAAAGCTCCCCTCGGGAGAATTACGTATGGTTTTTAAAAAATGTTACGCCACTCTGGGAGAACTGGGCAATGAGGATCACATGAATGTTTCCCTTGGAAAGGCGGGAAGATCCAGATGGCTGGGTAAAAGACCGAAGGTAAGGGGAGTTGCTATGAATCCACATGACCATCCCCATGGAGGCGGAGAAGGAAAGACTTCGGGCGGAAGGCATCCGGTTACGCCGTGGGGTGTTCCTACAAAAGGTTATAAGACAAGAAAAAAGAAGAAACTGTCGAGCAAGTTTATTATAAAGCGAAAAAAGTAGGAGGTAGTCAGCTACAGTGTCCAGGTCGATCAAGAAGGGTCCGTTCATAGAAAAAAAATTGTATAAACGCGTTGTTGATATGAGCAAATCAGGTAATAAGAAACTCATTAAAACATTTTCCAGGTGTTCTACAATCATTCCGGAGATGGTCGGATTTACCATTTCCATATATAACGGGAAGACATGGGTTCCGGTATTTATCACAGAAAATATGGTAGGCCACAAGCTTGGTGAGTTTGCTCCTACAAGAATTTTTCGCGGTCATGCAAAATCTGATAAAAAGGCAGTAAAACGATAACACTCCAAGGATACATACTATGAAAGCAAAGAAAGGGCATAAAGCACAGGTAAAATATCTGTTTATATCACCTTCAAAGATAAGACCGGTAGCAGATCATATACGCAGAAAACCCTATGCGGAAGCGCTGGCTATTCTTGAAGGTTCGCCCCAGAAGGGTGCAAGAATATTGAGTAAAGTTTTGCAATCTGCTGCTGCCAATGCCCTCGCTCAGAATAAAAAACTGGATGAGGAGATGCTCTATATAAAGGAGCTGCAGGTAAACGAAGGGCCGCGGTACAAGAGAGTATGGCCAAGAGCGAGGGGAAGGAGAGATATTCTCTTAAAAAGATTGAGTCATGTTTCGGTAATTCTTGATGAAATTACATAAACAGGAGAATAAATGGGACAGAAAGTAAATCCAATAGGCTTAAGACTGAAAATAAACAAAACCTGGAAATCCAAGTGGTTTGTCGATCCCAGGGAGTATGCAGATACACTCCACGAAGATCTGATTCTCCGTAGAGAGATCAAGAAATGTCCTGAGGCAAAGGGGGCAGAAATTGCCGATGTGGAAATTATCCGGCATCCACAAAGAATTACAATCGTTATTCATACTTCGAGACCGGGGATAATAATAGGAACAAAGGGTACAAATATCGAGAAGATCGGGAAACGGCTCCAGAAACTCGTAAATAAGAAGATCCAGCTTAAGATAAAAGAGATTAAACGCCCGGAAACAAATGCCAGACTCGTTGCTCAGGGAATAGCCAGACAACTGCAAAGCAGAGCATCTTTCCGAAGAGCTTTGAAAATGGCACTTGCCAACGCAATGAAGGCGGGTGTGGAAGGTATAAAGGTAAGAATTGCCGGAAGACTTGGCGGAGCAGAAATGGCACGGATTGCCCAGTATAAGGAGGGTAGAATTCCTCTCCATACTTTCAGGGCAAATATAGATTATGGGTTTGCCGAAGCTTATACAACTTTTGGCGTCATAGGGGTAAAAGTCTGGATATTCCACGGAGAGGTATATAAGAAGGGCAAAAAGGAAGATGCAGGAGTATTTCTTAAGAAAAAAGAAAAAGCGGAAGTAAGGAGTTAAAGTAGAGATGTTAAGTCCTAAGAGGACAAAGTATCGAAAACAACAGAGAAGCACTTTGCAAGGAAATGCTACGCGGGGGGATAAGATCAGTTTTGGCGATTTTGGTCTGGTGGCTCTTGAGCCAAAATGGATTACCAACAGGCAAATAGAGGCTGCTCGAATAGCTATGACAAGACACATTAAAAGAGGCGGCCGTGTATGGATTCGCATATTCCCAGATAAACCTTACACAAAAAAGCCTGCAGAAACGAGAATGGGTAAGGGCAAAGGTAATCCCGAGTACTGGGTAGCGGTAGTACGTCCGGGGACAGTTATGTTCGAAATGTCCGGCGTACCTCCAGGGCTTGCAGAAGCAGCATTCAGACTTGCAAGCAGCAAGTTACCGATAAAAACAAAATTCGTGGCAAGAAGAGATCTGGAGTAGAGAATGCGAGATTCTTTCAATGACCTCACCTATGAAGAATTGGTACTTAAGCGAGAAGAGATAAAGAAGAAATACAGAGATTTACGTTTTGACATGGTTATTGGACATGTGGACAATCCAATGGAGAAAAGAAACCTTAGAAGAAAACTGGCAAGACTGAATACACTTATACATGAATATGATCTCGGAATAAGGGAAACCTAAGGAGCGGTCTGTGGTAAGAAAAACTTATACAGGTACTGTTGTCAGTGATAAAATGGATAAAACCATAGTTGTAGCAATTTCTAAAAAGAAATTGCATCCATTTTACAAAAAATACATTACCCGAACGAAGAAAATTAAGGCGCATGATGAGAGAAACGAGGCTAAAATCGGTGATACCGTCAAGGTAATCGATTCGAAGCCCATAAGTAAAGAAAAATGCTGGAAGTTAATCAAAATTGTTGAAAGAGCCAAATAGAAAAAATAATTAGCGTATCGCAATTTGCGATCGCAACTTAAAGGTAAATTGAGATTTACTATGGATTAAGGTAGATTTTGTTTTTTTTGCTTTAACAAATTTGAGTAAACAACCACTTGCAAAGCCTAAGGCTTTGCAAGCCATGCAAGGGATAAGCAATTTCCGCTTTGCGGAAATTAGTTAGGTGGGCGTATGCTCCGAAAGAAGGTAGAATGGCTCAAGGACGTCTCTTCACCGGTCTTTCAACCGGTGCTCCACCACCATAGGTGGTGGCCTTCTTTCGTAGAAAAAAAACAAAATCTTGACCGCATAGTGCACAAAGGTAGAAAGGCGGCCAGAAAATGATTCAGATGATGTCATATTTAAACGTAGCCGACAATAGCGGAGCAAAACAGGTGCAGTGTATTAAAGTCCTGGGCGGGAGCAAAAAGAGGACCGCTTCGGTTGGTGATATTATTGTTGTGGCGGTTAAAAGCGCACTTCCCAATGCATCTATTTCGAAGGGAGATGTCCGTCGTGCTGTAGTTGTAAGAACCAAGAAAGAATACAGACGTCAGGATGGAACATATATACGGTTTGACGACAATGCATGTGTGTTAATAGATTCAAACAAAAACCCTATGGGGAAGCGGATTTTCGGTCCGGTGGCAAGAGAATTGAGAGAGGCCAATTTTATGAAGATTGTTTCTCTTGCTCCAGAGGTACTATAGGGGGTTATCATGATAAAATCAAAGAACATGAAGATGAAACTTAAAAAAGAAGATCAGGTAAAAATAATTGCAGGAAAAGATAGGGGAAAGATAGGCAAAATAATAAAAGTGGATAGAGACAGTGGAAAGGTCGTTATCCAGGGTCTTAATATGGCAAAGAAGGCTGTAAAGCCTCGCAGGAGGGATGAGAAAGGAGGTATTATTGATATAGAAGCCCCTATCGATGCTTCCAATGTTATGATTATTTGCAAGAGATGCGGTCCTACCAGGGTTGGTTATAAATGGGTAGACGGCAACAAAGTAAGAAAATGCAAAAAATGCGGGGATGAGCTCTGATGGAAAATTATGTACCTAGACTGAAAACGCTCCATAAAAAGAGTGGACCTGAGCTTATAAAAGAGTTCGGATATTCTTCTCCTATGGAAGTTCCCACACTCGAGAAAATCGTTCTCAGCATGGGAGTTGGTGAAGCAGTACAGAATAAAAATTTACTTGATTCCGCAATTAATGAGTTGACTCTTATTGCAGGTCAGAGAGCAGTCAAGACCAAAGCGAAGAAATCCATATCAAATTTTAAAGTGAGAAAAGGCATGGAGATCGGAGCAAGGGTAACTCTTCGGGGCAATCATATGTGGGAGTTTATGGACAGGTTAATAAATGTGGCTTTACCCCGGGTAAAAGATTTTCGAGGAGTAAGTCCCAATGCCTTTGATGGTCATGGGAATTATTCACTGGGGATTAAGGAGCAGATTATTTTTCCTGAAATTGACTACGACAAAATAGAGAGAGTGAGCGGGTTAAATGTGGTAATAGTTACTACTGCCGAAACCGATGAGGAAGCAAAAAGCCTGCTGGATAAACTCGGAATGCCGTTCAGGAAGTGAAATATAAGATGAAGAGAGGTATTTATGGCCAGGAAAGCAATGATTGTAAAGGCACAGAAAAAGCCTAAATACAAAGTAAGGAAAGTGAACAGGTGTCGTATTTGCGGAAGATCAAAGGGTTACATGCGTAAGTTTCAGATGTGCAGAATTTGTTTTCGTAATCTGGCAAGTGAAGGACTGATACCCGGGGTCACAAAATCTAGCTGGTAGGAGAGATAAGAAGTATGGCTATTAGCGATCCTTTAGCAGATATGTTAACAAAAATTAGAAATGCAAGCAGTGCAAGACACGAAAAGGTGGATATACTTGCTTCCAAATTAAAACTGGAAATTATCAAAATATTGAAAAACGAAGGTTATATAAAAAATTTTAAAAAAATCAGCCAAGATAGTTTTGCCTATATTAGAGTGTTTTTAAAGTACGATGATAAAATGGAACCGGTAATACACGGGATAGAGAAAGTATCCAAACCGGGTAGAAGAATTTACTCCGGATACAGGAAAATCCCGAGAGTATTGAACGGTTACGGTACTTTAATTGTATCTACTTCTTCTGGAGTTATTACCGGTAAGAAAGCCGTAGAGAAGAAGGTAGGCGGTGAGTTAATCTGTACAATATGGTAAGCGAGGGTGTTAAAAAATGTCACGAATCGGAAAATTGCCAGTTAAAATACTCCAGGGAGTTAAGGTAGATGTTGATGCAGACAGGGTAAAGGTTGAAGGTCCGAAGGGAAAACTCGAGCAGAAGTTCACACCGGAAGTCTCTGTATCGGTTGAGGACAACAAGATAGTAGTGCACAGAAAGAGTGAATCCAGGCGTGCAAAGGCCTTTCACGGTCTTTATCGAAAATTGATTAGTAACATGGTAGACGGTGTTACACGAGGATTCAGTAAAACACTGGTCATAAATGGTGTTGGTTACAGAGCGGAATTGAGAGGGAAATCGCTCATACTCAATCTGGGATTCTCGAATCCCATCGAATATCCCATACCAGATGATCTAACCGTTACGTGCGAAGGCAATAACAAGATTATAATAAGTGGGATAGATAAACAGAGAGTAGGTCAGGTAAGTGCCGAGATAAGATCGTTCAGGCCACCTGAACCCTATAAGGGTAAGGGCGTTAAGTACGAAAATGAAATCATCAGAAGAAAAATTGGGAAATCCGGTATTAAATAGGTTGGTGCTATGAAAAGGCTTGAAGAGAAGAGAGCAAGGTGGCTAAGACGTAAAAAAAGAGTCAGAAAGAAAATCCTGGGTACAGAGTCAAGACCAAGGCTAACCGTCTATAAGAGTAATAGAAGAATTTATGTTCAGGTAATCGATGATAGTGAGGGGAGAACCTTAGCCTCAATAAGTAATCTGGAAAAAGAGTTTAAAGAAATGAAGAAAAATAGAGAGACAGCGAATAGGCTCGGAGAGGTTTTAGGTGCCAGGATGAAAGAACTAAAAATTGAGAGAGCGGTGTTTGACAGAAACGGCTATCCATATCATGGTATTGTAAAGGCTGTAGCAGAAGGTTTAAGAGAAGCAGGAATAGTAATTTAGGGGGATATGGTGAATCAGGAAAGAGATAATGAGTTTGTAGAAAAACTTATAAAACTCAACAGGGTTGCTAAGGTAGTAAAGGGGGGTAGAAGATTCTCATTTTCTGCGCTTGTGGTTGTGGGTGATCAGAATGGAATGGTAGGATACGGCTTTGGCAAGGCTAATGATGTAGCCGAGGCAATTCGTAAGAGCATGGCCAGGGCCAGAAAAAATCTTATAAAAGTGCCTGTAAAACGAAATACCATCCCCCATCAGATAGTTGGGGAATATAAGAGCGCAAAGGTGCTGCTTAAACCTGCAGCGCCGGGAACGGGAATCATTGCCGGAGGGTCTGTACGGGCAGTCATGGAAGCTGCGGGAATAAATGACATTTTAAGCAAATCGTTAGGTTCGGATAACACAATGAACATTTTAAAGGCAGTATTTCAGGGATTAAGCAGTTTGCTAGATGCGGCTGAAGTTGCAAAAAACAGGGGGAAAACGTTACAGGAGCTCTGGGGTTAGTCTATGAGTGGAAGAATAAAGATCAAACTTAAACACAGTCTCATAGGGGAAAAGCCCGGGCATCGAAAAACAGTGGCTGCCCTTGGACTCAGGAAAATCAGTGATACTACCGAAAAAGAAGCCAATTCTGCTATTATGGGGATGATAAGAAAAGTATCTCATCTTATTGAAGTAGAGGAGGTGAAATAACAAATGGAAGAGTTTATGCTGAAACCTCCGGTAGGAGCCGCAAAAAAGAAAAAGGTCCGGGGAAGGGGTTACTCCAGCGGTAAAGGGGCAAGATGCGGAAGAGGCAATAAAGGTCAGAATGCCCGATCAGGAGGCGGAGTAAGGGTAGGCTTCGAAGGTGGTCAGATGCCTCTATACCGGAGAATAGCAAGAAGAGGATTTACCAATGCACCCTTTAAAAGAGAAAACACTATTATTAACCTTGGGGCTATAAATCGTAAATTTGAAGAGAACGAAATTGTAAGCAAAGAAACACTTATCTCAAAGAGACTGCTTAAGAAAAGTGCAGCTCCGGTTAAAATACTGGGTGCGGGGAAACTGGAAAAAAAACTTATCTTTAAAGTAGAAAATATTTCTGCAGGAGCACAAAAGAAGATTGAAGTTGCAGGCGGTACAATAGAATTACAGGGAGAAAAGGAAAACAGGTAATTATAAATGGCCAGAAACCCTATAATAGATATATTTAGAATTAAAGATCTTAGGGAACGTATCCTATTTACTATATTTATACTTATAATCTTTCGTCTGGGAGCAACAATCCCCATACCAGGGATCAATATAAATGCTTTAAAGCTTTACTTCATGTCTCAGGAGACGACAGGTGGTATGGGGCTGGAGGAGTATATAAACTTCTTTTCGGGAGGTGCATATAAGAACTTTTCTGTATTTATGTTGGGTATAATGCCCTATATATCCACCTCAATCATAATGCAGTTACTGCTCCTTGTGTTTCCTAAATTGAAACGCATTTCCGAAGAAGAAGGTGGTAGAAAAAAGATACATCGGTACACACGGTACGGTACGGTACTGGTATGTTTGATACAGTCCTACGCTGTAACTGTTAGGGCCGATATGATACCCAATGCAGTTACAATGGCGAAATTACCCTATACTCTGCTGGCAATGCTCACCGTTACGAGCGGTACAATTTTTTTAATGTGGATGGGTGAGCAGATAACCCAGAGAGGAGTGGGTAACGGTATTTCGCTTTTAATTTTCGCAGGTATTGTGGCGAGGATGCCTAATGCTTTTTATGTATTATTGCAGAAGATACGGGCCAAAGAGCTAAACCCGGTATTCGTTATTGTTGTCATGATCATATTTGTTATTGTTGTAGCGCTGGTGATATACGAACAGCAGGGTCAACGTAAAATACCGGTCCATTACTCCAAGCGAGTGGTGGGGAGAAAAATGTACGGTGCGCAGAACACCTATATTCCTTTTAAAATAAACCCATCTGGAGTTATACCGGTAATATTTGCATCTTCATTTTTGCAGTTTCCCCTGCAAGTAGCAGGAAACCTCGCCGTAAAAGTAAAGTGGATGCGGGATTTTGCCTACTGGTTCAGATACGGGGGGCCTTCCTATTTGACTTTGTACTCTCTTCTGATTATCTTTTTTGCCTATTTCTATACCCAGGTGACTCTTAATCCTGTAGAGATTGCAAAGCAGATAAGAGAAAACGGTGGATCAATACCGGGAATACGCTCAGAAAAAGTTGAGGAATACTTGACCAAAATTTTAAACAGAATTATCTTACCGGGAGCTTTGTTTCTTGCATTTATCGCAATAATTCCTACTATTATCCAGAAATTATTCGACTTTCCTATACAAGTGGCATTATTGATGGGCGGCACATCTTTGCTGATAATGGTAGGTGTAGACCTCGATACAATGTCCCAAATCGAGGGGCATCTTAGAATGCACCATCATGAAGGCCTGGTTAAGAAAGGAAGAATTCGATCAAGAAACCTTTAAGGGAGCGAATTGATGAAAGTCAGAGTGAGTGTAAAGAAAATCTGTGGAGGTTGTAAGATTATCCGCAGAAGAGGGGTAGTAAGGATAATTTGCAGTAATCCCAAGCACAAGCAAAGGCAAAAGTAGAAAAGGGTTCAAGGAGTGAGATGAATGGCCAGAATTGCAGGAATAGATTTGCCGAACAAGGCGGTAAAAACAGCACTTACATATATTTACGGAATTGGGTATTCTTCTGCGGAAGAAATTTGTAAGAAAGCCGATGTTAATAGCGCTGCAAGGATTAACGAGCTTGACGGTGAAGAAATCAACAGGCTGAGAAAAATAATAGAGAATGAGTATAAAGTAGAGGGAAGGCTGCGTACAGAAATCTCCCTCAATATTAAGCGATTGATGGACATCGGTTGTTACAGGGGTTTGCGGCATAGAAAGGGTCTTCCCGTCCGGGGTCAACGAACAAAGACCAATGCCAGAACGAGAAAAGGAAAAAAGAAGACCGTTGCAGGAAAGAAAAAGGCTCCAAGAGGATAAGACCATTAGGGAGGTAAGAGAAGATGGCAAAATCTAAGAAGAAGAAAAAAGAGAAAAAGACGGTATATGTAGGAAATGTCTATATTCAGGCTACCTTTAACAATACCATTGTAACTATAACAGATTTACAGGGTAATGCGGTATCATGGGCCAGTGCAGGGAGTCTTAACTTCAAAGGGGCAAAAAAATCAACGCCCTATGCCGCTCAAACAACTACAGAAGCGGCTGCGAAAAAGGCTATAGATTACGGTCTTCAGGAGATCAATGTATTTGTAAAGGGTCCAGGTGTTGGTAGAGAGTCTGCCATAAGGACTTTAGGTACTCTCGGATTGAAGGTCAAGAGCATTAAAGATATAACGCCTATACCCCATAACGGGTGTAGACCACGAAAGAGTAGAAGGGTATAAGAGGGAGATGTGAATGGGCAGATATATAGAACCTCAATGTAGATTGTGCAGAACAGAGAGAAGAAGACTCTTTTTAAAAGGAGAGAGATGCTACGGTTCCAAATGCCCCGTAACACGCAAAAAAGCTTCTCCCGGGAAAGGTCCGAGAGATCGGATGAAGAAGATGTCTGATTATGGCGTTCAGCTTCGGGAAAAACAGAAGTTAAAAAGAATGTACGGAATGCTGGAGAAGCAGTTTAAGATTTTTTTCAGAAGGGCCGAGAGGCTTCCAGGCAAAACCGGTGAAAACCTGATTATGCTTCTGGAAAGAAGGTTGGATAATATAGTGTACAGAATGCGGTTCGCCTCATCGAGAAGGCAGGCAAGACAACTCGTGGGACACGGCCATATAATGGTAAATGGAAGAGTAGTAAACATCCCCTCCTATATTACCAATGAAAATGATATGATCGAAGTCAAAGATAAGAGCAAGAAAATGCTCACAGTCAAAGAGAGTCTTAAAGAATACACGAGGTCGGGTGCAGTTCCATGGCTTGAAGTAGATCCAGACAATGTGAAGGGCCGAATAAAGAATGTTCCAGGGAAAAACGATGTTGTGGATCTTGCAGATATTAGAGAGCAACTAATAGTTGAGCTTTACTCAAAATAGTATCAGGTAAGGAGCACAAATGGCTAGAAAAAACCTTTTAAGAGGATTTAAAAAGCCAAAAGGAATAACTTTCGAACACAGCGAAATAGATAAAAACCACGGAAGATTTATAGCCTATCCATTTGAAAGAGGATACGGCACAACTATTGGTAATACGCTGAGGAGAATCCTCCTCTCTTCCATTCAGGGTTATGCCATAACTGCCGTTAAGATAACAAGTTATGACGATGAAAATACTCCTCACCTAATATCAAGCGAGTTTGAACCTATTCCTGAAGTTGTTGAAGACACTTCGGAGGTAATAGCTAACTTGAAAATGCTGAAGCTGAGCTTTCCTTTAGAGACGGAACAAAAAACTCTCTACTTTGAATATAAAGGGCCAGGTATAATAACAGGTGGGGATCTGGAGAAAAATAACGAAGTAATTGTTCATAACAAAGAACAAAAGATTGCCACTCTTATGGAAAGGGCTAACCTGGATATACAAATGGAAGTCGATCTGGGTCGAGGTTATAAACCGGCGGAGTTAAATGAAAAATATGTGGAAGAGATTGGGATTATTCCGATAGATGCTATTTTTTCACCAGTTGAGAAAGTAAAATACACCGTAGAAAACACCAGGGTTGGCCAGCGCAGTGATTATGACAAACTCATTCTCGATGTATGGACAGATGGTACTATCTCACCGGAAGATGCAGTTGCCGAGGCAGCTAAAATCGCTAAAGACCATTTTACGATTTTTATAAACTTCGATGAGGATTCTGTAAAAGGAAATACCGATATCGATGAGGATGAAGAGCATCTGCGTAATTTGCTTAATACTCCGGTGGAAGAGCTGGAGCTGTCGGTAAGATCAAGTAACTGCCTTAAAAATGCAAACATACGCACAATAGGCGATCTTACACGCAAAACAGAAGATGAAATAGTAAAAACCAAAAATTTCGGAAAGAAGTCTCTACTGGAAATCAAGGACAAGTTACAGGAGTGGGATTTAGAATTGGGTATGAGTGATTACAGCAAGTTGAAAAAATCTCCTAAATTCAAAGAACTTAAAAAGAAAGAGGAAGCGGAAAATGAATCATAGGAGCGGTTTTAACAGATTGGGAAGAAAGAAGAGTCACAGAAAGGCTATGGAATCCAGTATGGTGACATCACTTTTTCGCTATGAAAGGATCACTACCACCAGACCAAAGGCGTTACAGGTCAAGAGACTCGCAGAAAAAATGATTACCCGAGCCAAAAAAGATACAGTGCATAACCGGAGAATGATTGCAAGAAGAATTAAGGACAAGGGCATCGTCGCCAAACTATTTAACGATATATCACTCAGATTTCTACAAAGACCCGGAGGATATACCAGAGTCTTAAAAATCGGTCGAAGAATCAACGATGCTGCGGAAATAGCTGTTCTTGAGCTCGTAGAACGAAAGACGGAAGAGAGAAACAAGAAAAAGCGAGAGAAGGAGTGAGGTAATTACCCGGCAAAATATCTCCGGTTTCGGTATTTTTTAAAAAAAGTGGAATGAGACGATTTGGATTATTAAACTATCAGAAAAGCACAATCTTTTTTCTACTCTATTGAAGTTTCTTCCTTTCCGATATATATAATGGAATAATGAAGCTTCTAAAAAAGTTTGCTATAAGTCTTCTCATTACAGTCATTATGTTCAGTGCTTTCTCTCTACTCGCCTTCTCGGGCCTATTCGAAATCATAGAAACGAGATTCTACGATCAAAGGGTCACAAAAGAGATAGAGAGAGAGTTAAATCGGACTTACTCAATTATTTCGGAGTTTCACCAAAAAAATATAGATCGTTTTCATTCTATTCTTACTTTAGATTCTGTAAAGAGAGTTTTTCTGCCCAATCAGAGTCAGGAAGATATATTCAGACGTGATACCATCTTTGAAAATCTTAAAAGCGAGTTCCCGGGAATATTGTATGTACGCTTTGTAGATACCAAGGGAAATATACATTTCAGCACTTACGAAAACGATCTCCTTAAGAGAACCGATTTTAATATAGTCTATAAAAATCTAAAAGAAGTTGATAGAGAAATTCCTCAGGAAAAATTGATTTTAAATGAAGGGGAAGAGATAAATAATATCATCGACGAATCCAGACAGGTAGTAATATATCAACTACCTTTTTACGATAATCTTGGCATTTATAAGGGGACTGTACTTTTTTATCTTTCAACAAAGAGTTTAAGGAATCTAATGCTCTCAAGGGGTATACTGCAACCTGGTCAGGATTTCTCTCTTGTCCACGAATTAGGATATGTTTTTTATACTGATCTTGTGCAAAACGAGACGCTAAAAAGGGAGATCAAAACAGAGTGGGAATCATACAATAAAGGAAAAGAGATCGTACTCCTGGCTTCAACAGATTTGAGAAAGCGCTTTTTCCTTTTTACCAGATACTCTGAGTGGTTTGGATTTGTAGGCTTTGTAATACCGGAAGATGTTTTTTCAATAAGTGATAGTCTGAAAGTAATTCTACTGGCAGCTTTTTTTATTACCACATTCCTGATCGTATTTCTGCTTCTCAACATAAAACAGGATAAACTGCTGGTTCTCTCGGAAAGGGTAAAGAGGTTTCAGATCAGATTCCTCAATGAGTTTATTGAAAATAAAGAAACAGTTGACTGGGAAAAATGGCAGAGTGAATTGAGGCTACTAAGGGAAGATGTAAAAAATCAGATAAAACGGGGGTTGGGAAAGTTAAAAGACAGAGAAGAGGAGAGTGTAGACCTACTTATTGATAAAAGCTGGGATGATATTATATCTACCTTGACCAGCATGGCTGAAAGGAAGAAGGGTGTAATAGAGAGCAGGATCGAAATTGCAAATCTGGAACAGGTTATCGAGAAGGTTTTAAAGAAGGGAAGATTTGCCTTACCGGTAGAGGTGAAAGGGCGGACTTCTGAAAAAAGGATAGAGAAGGTTGTTTCCGGAGAAGCCGGGTTTCATCCTACCGAAGAAAAAATAAAGGAACCCGAGGAGCTCGAAGAGGCAGAATCTGTTGGGGAGGTCGAAGAGGTTGAAGAACAGCTGGAAGAAATCGAAGAGGAGGAAGCCGAAGAGCTAGAGGAAATCGAAGAATTAAAGGAACCGGAAGAAGCACAGCCTGTTGGTGAGGTTGAAGAGCCGGAATACCTTGAAGAAGCAGAACCGGCAGAAGAAGCGGAGGAAGTGGAAGAGATCGAAGAGGCAGAACCTGAGGAAGAAGCCGAGGAAGTTGAGGAATTGGAAGAGGCGGAACCGGTTGAAGAGGTTGAAGAGGTTGAAGAAGTTGAAGAAGTTGAGGAGGAGGAGGAGGAAGTCGAGGAGCTTGAAGGATTTGAAGAAGAACAACCTGTAGAAATCGAAGAAGAGGAATCCGAAGAAGCTGAAGAGGTAGAGGAAATTGAAGAGCTGGCAGCGATTGATATAGAACCTCTACCTGTTGAGGTCGAAGAGGAAGAATTAGAGGAGCTGCAAACGGTCGAAGAGACAGATATGGAGGAGGAATTACACCTTGAGAAAGTTTCCGGTGGATATAACGGCTACAGTATTTTCTCGAGGGGTGGTCCCGGAGAGTTCAATACACCTGTTAATTGGAAGGTATATATGTACGGTGAATCTGGTATGGAAGATGAAGAGCCTGCTTCTCTGGAAGAGATAGAGGAACCAGCAACAGAGCGATTAGCATTGGAGGAGAATCCAGCAGAAACGGATAATATCAAACTTCTTGACAAGCTCAGCCGCGAGAAAAAAATTGAATATTGCTCTATAAGTGATGTAAAAGAGAAATTAATTCGTTTAACAGATGCCGTTGAAACTGATAGAAACGGTGTTTTACAAATTAAAGAGGAGGTATTTAACGAGAAACTTTTTCCTAAGGATAATCAGTTTAAAGATCTTGCCGATAAAATAATTCAGGAAACGGAAAAGAAGAAGACATCTGCCGGTATTGAAACTCTCTACGGAGGAGAAGATATAGAGCTGCCAATTTCTCAGGTGGAGGAGGTAAGAGGAGAAGAGCGTAACGAGGTTTTGCCTTCTTTTCGTGATAACGGATTCGATTTTGATTCTTTAATAAAGTACTTTGGTTTCAGACATATGCGAGTTATGAAATCTCTTCGGAGAATCTCAAAGAGTTTAAGGGCTCTTTCTGCCTCAATCCTCTTGAGCGAGAACGAAACACTTAAGAATAAAACATCCATAGGACTGGATGAGCATAGTAGAAAATCTTTTTTAATAGATAAGAAACACCTTTTATACAAATATTTTCTGCACAATCGAATGCTTCTGTTGATCCGTTTCCCAATAGACGGAACAATTGAATCACAAATCCCTCTATCCGCAGAAGATAGAAAAGCTATAGGGGGATGCCTGTTCATTCCAATAATTTTCGAGAAAGAAGAAGCCTATCTTTTCCTCGGTCTTAAAACTCTAAACTTCTCCCTGTTGGAAGCGGTAAAAGTATTTGTTGATTTAAGCTGGTAATTTTTTTATCATTTTAAGGCTTTCTATTGTTATATTTTTATATCATTAAGATATAACTTTCTTGACAAAAGTTCTGTAACAATTATAATTGTTTGAATACTTTGAAGTGGGGGAAGATGATATGTCTATATTATTTTATATCATGCTTCCTCTCACTGGTTTGATTCTAGGTTGGACTATCAGATGGCTTTATGCCAGATTTCAACTTTCTTCAGTAGAACAGAAAGCAGAACGCATCCGGCAGGATGCGATAAAGGAGGCGGAAGCCCAAAAAAAAGAAGTTATTCTAGAAGCAAAAGACGAATTACTTCG
Source organism: Spirochaetota bacterium (assembly GCA_003645645.1). Classification (GTDB taxonomy): domain Bacteria; phylum Spirochaetota; class Spirochaetia; order SPDA01; family B32-G16; genus B32-G16. The sequence continues at coordinate 38,930 of QNBH01000003.1, forward strand.
TGAGAGAAATCAACAGGAACGGGAATTTAGAGAACGAAGAAATGAATTACAGCGATTCGAAAGGCGTTTATTACAAAGAGAGGAAAACCTAGAAAGAAAGACGTCTGCACGGGATAAACTGGCGCAGTCTCTATCAGACCGTGAGGGGAATTTGATTCAAAAAGAAACTATCTTAAATAAAGAAGAAGAGAGGTTAAAAAAAGAACTAGAAAAAATAGCGAAAATAACCAAAGAAGAAGCAAAAAATTTAATAATCCAGTCTATGCAGGAAGAGTCGCGCAGAGATGCGCAGGTCCTTGTGAATAAAATCGAAGAAGAAGCCAGGGCGTCTGCCGAGAAAAAGGCAAGAGAAATTCTCGTAACCACCATGCAAAGACTCGCAACAGAAACCAGCTCGGAGATGACCGTTACTTCTGTAAATCTTCCCAATGATGAAATGAAGGGCAGGATAATCGGAAGAGAGGGCAGAAATATCAGAACCCTGGAAACACTAACAGGTGTTGATATCATTATTGATGATACTCCCGAAGCCGTGGTTATCTCCTGTTTCGATCCCATCAGAAGGGAGATATCAAGGATAGCTCTTGAAAGACTGATTGCTGATGGCAGAATTCATCCTGCCAGAATCGAAGAAATCGTTCAAAAAGTTACAAAAGAGATCAGTCAGAAAATTATTGAAGAGGGGGAAAGGGTCGTATTTGATCTTGGCATTCACAACATGACCCATGAGGGTATTCGAGCTCTGGGTAGACTCTTCTTCAGATCCAGTTATGGTCAGAACGTTCTAATGCATTCAAAAGAGGTAGCGGTTATTGCAGGGATGATAGCAGCCGAAGTAGGTGCAGATCAGGAAATTGCAAAAAAGGCTGCTTTGCTTCACGATATCGGAAAGGGGATCGAAACAGAGAGTAACGGTAACCATGCAGAGATAGGGGCCGAGCTTGCCCGGAAAATGGGAGAAGATCCGCGAATTATTAACTCTATTGTGGCTCATCATAATGATGTGGAACCAAACTGCATAGAATCTGTGATAGTACAGGTAGCTGATGCGATTTCGGCATCCAGACCGGGAGCAAGGAGGGAGAGCCTGGATAATTACATAAAAAGGCTCGAAAATCTGGAAAATATTGCCGAAAGTTTCAAGGGTGTTGACAAGGCTTATGCCATTCAGGCCGGCAGAGAGCTACGTATAATCGTAAATAATGAAGTGGTAAATGATGAGCAGGCAAAGGAAATGGCCAAAGAAATTTCAAAAAAGATCGAAACACAACTTCGTTATCCCGGCAGGATTAAGGTTACTATTATAAGAGAAACAAGAATAATAGAGTATGCCCGATAGGGCATACTCTAGAATATTATTTCTTAAGGATAATTTGTGTCAGACATCTTAAATGTTCTCTTCCTGGGTGATGTTGTGGGTCGCCCGGGTTGCAGAGCACTTTTTATAGGTCTCAAAACCCTTTCAAAGAAGTATAACTCCGATCTTGTAATAGTAAATGGAGAAAATGCCGCAGAGGGATTCGGAATAACTCCTGTGATTGCAGACCAGTTCTTTACTTCTGGAGTGGACATAATTACCACAGGTAATCATATCTGGCAGAAAGAAGAAATACTTACCTATATGAGTGTAAACCCCCGCATATTACGACCCGAGAACTATCCAGATGGTGCTCCGGGAAAGGGGTACTGTACCTATAAGGTAAAGGGTTTTGATGTGGCGGTAATAAATTTGCAGGGGCGAGTAAGAATGATGAATCTGAATTGCCCCTTCATATACGGGAGAAAACTTGTAAAAAAACTTAAAAAAAATACAAATATTATTATTGTAGATTTTCATGCAGAGGATCCCGAAGAGAAAGAATCTCTCGGTATGTATCTGGACGGTCTGGTAACAGCAGTCCTGGGAACGCATACCCATGTGCAGACTGGAGATGAGAGAATTATGCCCGGAGGCACGGCATATATTTCTGATGTCGGAATGATCGGTCCTGTGAATAGTGTAATAGGATTCGACAAAAATATTGCCTTAAAAAGGTCGCTCACCCAGATGCCTCTTAAAATGGTAGTTGCCGAAAATCCCGCCGTTATCAACGGAGTGTTTCTCCAAATTGATACAGCAACAGGAAAAGCCAAAAAGATAGAAAGAATATGGGAGATGTGCTCTGTCTAGTAGAAAGACACTTCTGGATATTCTTTCTCAACGCTATCCCGACTTTTCACGCAAAGAACTTTCTGCAATGGTGATGTGCGGAGAAGTTATGGTAAACGGGGAGACTCTAAGGTTTCCCCGCATAGTAATTCCGGAAGACTCAATTATCTCTCTCAAGATTAAAGATTATGTCTCACGCGGAGGGGTTAAACTTGAGTTTGCTTTGAAAAAATGGAATATTGGTGTTGCGGGAAAAGTATTCATAGATGTAGGAGCCTCCACCGGTGGATTCACCCATTGTCTTCTTAAGCATGGAGCAGAAAATGTTCATGCAGTCGATGTTGGGTACAACCTTATTGATTACTCATTGAGACAGGACAGCAGAGTATTATTGCATGAAAGAATCAACATAATGGATGTAAAGGAGCTTTTTCCGGAACCACAGGCTGCAGTGGTCGATTTATCCTTTCGCTCGATTACAGGAGCCGCCTCTCATATTCTCAATCTGGTTTCGGAGAAATGGCTTATCGCTCTGATAAAACCGCAGTTTGAATGGCAAGATCCTGATAAACGGTTCAGAGGGGTAATAAAAGATAAAGGGGATCTCCTTAGAGTTATGAAAAATGTGGTAGACTCCCTGTGGGAAGAAAAGGCTTTTGTTACAAAGACTCTCCCCTCACCCATAAAAGGGAGGAAGGGGAATGTGGAGTTTTTATTTCTTATTCAGGACTCGGAGGATAAATGCAGAGAGGAAATCCTGGAACGTCTCAAATTTGCCGTTAAAACTCTATAAATACATTCTCTATGCCATGGAAAGGAGAGGCCTAAAATGATTCTCTGTCCAGAGGCTTTTCTATATTAACACCTTCTGCACCTAAGTACTTATGCCTTTTACCTTCTATCAGGAATTGCACTTTCTTGACTGTGCTGTATTCGGTTGCAGTATATACTATCTGTTTAAGCTGAGCAATATAACCCTCTACTCCCAGAGAATTAAATCGAAAGGATTCGTTGAAATCGATGTAGGCAATATGGTCCTTTACATATACCGATCTAAGCTCAGTTTTTTCAGGAATAAGAGTTATAAGTTCCATGTTAAGTTCGGAAGGCGAGGGCCCGTTAAGAAGGGCTTTAATTGTTTCGGTGAGGGGAGAGTCAACATAGTAGATGGAGCGTTTTACCGGTTTAAGATTTATATCTCCGTTTTGTTTTACTTCGATGAAATATAGCGATGCCTTTCTCATGTTCTTTTCTTCGGGTATTTTCTCAGGCTCTTTCTCAGGAGGTAAAGAGTCCTCAATATTAAGAACAATTTCCGGATTTTCTTCGGGAGAAGAAGTAGATCTGTCTTCTCTTTCCTTATCCTCTTTAGCGGGAGTTTTTCGTAATAGTTCTGGTTTTCTGTCAATCTGAAGTTCCCTTGAAATTACATTGAGGAAGCCCGTTTTTTCAAATACGTTATTGATAGTTTGCCTGTTGAATAAAAAAATAACCAGTACCAGCAGGATCAATGCTATCCAGAAAAGACATCCGATAGAAGTTTTTTTCTTGCTCATTACTTTCTTTATCGGCATCAGCAATACTGTATTTGACAGCTTGTGAAAAAGAGCGTATAGTTAATTCGGATATGAAGAATCTGAAAGGTATTCCGGCATCTCCGGGGATAGCAATAGGTAAAGCTTTTTTATATCTTGACGATATAATAAAGATACCCAAATACGAAGTAAGCGAAGACGAAATACATCTCGAGTTTACAAGGTTTTTGGAAGCTACAAAGAGAGCCTCGGAAGAGATTCACGAAATTAAGAAAAAGACTTCTTCAGGGAAGGGAAATGACGAGATAAATTTTCTCGATTCCCATCTGCTTATGCTGAACGATCCTGAGTTTCATGAGAAAGTTAATACGGGATTGAAAAACTATATGAAGAATGTAGAATGGGTTTTATTCCAGGTTATGGAAGAACTTATAGAGAAACTCAATTCTTCCAGCGATGGCTATCTCCGGGAACGTACTATTGACATACATGATGTGTCCAAAAGGGTGCTAAATCATCTAATGTACAGAGTACGAATCTCTCTTGCCGATCTAAGCGAAGAAGTAATTTTGGTTACCCATAACCTTCTTCCTTCGGACGCACTGCAGATGAACAAACGCATGATCAAGGGCATCGCCATGGATGCAGGAGGAAAAACCTCCCATACTGCTATTCTGGCGAGGTCTTTTGAAATACCTGCCGTACTGGGGTTATCGAGTATAGTACAAAATGTAAGTACAGGCGATGAAATTATCGTAGATGGTAATAAAGGTGTAGTAATAATCAACCCGGACCAGTCTACCAAACAGCGATATTTAATTTCTCAGAGTGAGTGGCAGAGGAGAGAAGCGGAGCTCCTCACCTTAAACGAACTGCCTGCCGAAACCAAGGATGGGAAGCTGATTAAGCTGAGTGCAAATATCGAGGTGCCGGAAGAGACTGACTCCGTATTGGCTCATGGCGCAGACGGTATAGGACTTTTTCGTTCGGAGTTTCTCTTTCTTCAGTCAAAGGGGCTTTCTTCAGAGGAAACTCAGTACGAGTATTACACCAGGGTATTAAAAGCGATGAAAGGAAAACCCGTTACAATTCGTACTCTGGATGTGGGGGGGGATAAGATTATCGCCGATATGGAAGGGTTGGGTGAGAAGAATCCCTTGCTAGGCTGGAGAGCTATTCGATACTGTCTTGCCAGAGAGGATATCTTTAAAACTCAGCTCAGGGCTCTTTTCAGGGCATCAATTCACGGAGATTTAAAAATTATGTTTCCCATGATATCCGGTCTCGAGGAGCTATCCAGGGCAGAAGAAATTCTGGAAGAAGTAAAGGAAGAGTTAGGTAAGGAAGGCATATCTTTCAGGGAAGACATACCTGTGGGAATCATGATAGAGGTGCCATCCGCCGCACTTACTGCGGATATACTTGCAAAAAGGGTAGATTTTTTCTCATTAGGGACGAATGACCTGATTCAATACACAGTTGCGGTGGATCGTGGTAACGAGAAAGTAGCCTATCTATATGAACCTTTTCATCCGGGAGTTTTACGTCTTATCAAAATGACAATCGATAGTGCCCATGAACAGGGGATTCCCGTAGGGATGTGTGGTGAGATGGCCGGTGATCCTATGGCTTCGATTATCCTTCTCGGTCTGGGACTCGATGAGTACAGCATGAGCCCCTTTAGCATTCCGGAAATAAAGAAAATTGTAAGATCCATAACCATAGCCGAAGCAGAAGAGCTTGTGGGAACAATTATGGAGATGAAATCTTTCGAAGAAATAGATCATTTCGTAAATGTGTGGATGCACGAGCGATTCGACCTTGTTACAGCTTCTTGATAAAAAAATGGTTAACATTGTAATTGTTGGAAGAACGAATGTAGGCAAATCCACTCTGTTCAACCGTTTGATAGGAAAGAGAAGGGCAATTACCGATTCAATGCCCGGGGTCACAAGAGACCCGGTAGAATCGAAATGGGAATTGAACGGTCAAATCGTTCGTCTCATCGATACGGGTGGTTTTTCCCTTAATGGCAGCACTCTTGATAGAGCGGTGAAGGAGAAGGCTTATAAAATGATAGATACAGCCGATCTGATAATGCTTGTGCTCGACTGCAATGAGTTTACTCCGGAAGACGAATCCTTTGTAGAGACTCTAAGACCTCATTCCGAAAGGGTTATACTGGTAGTTAACAAAGTGGATAATCCCGAAAGAGAGACCGGCATATGGAATTTTTTATCAACAGGTTTTCCTGTGGTTGGTGTTTCCGCCATACATGGTAAAAACATCGAAAGACTCGTGGAGGAAGTAAAGCAACGCATTGCTCATATAGCAGATGGTTCAGGAAGGGAGTGGAGGACGGAGGAGAGAGAAGCGAGATTTGCCATTCTCGGTAAACCAAACACAGGTAAATCCACTCTTTTAAACCGTCTTACAAGCTCAGTAATGGCCATTGTTGATGAAAATCCCGGTACCACCAGAGACATAATAGAAGGAAGGTTTTTTTACAAAGACAGATTTTTTACTATTTATGATACTGCAGGAATCCGAAGAAAGAAAAGGGTGAAAGAATCTGTAGAGTACTATTCTGTCAACAGGGCTATTAAAGCCATCGATTTCGCCGATGTAATTTTTTTACTGATCGATGCACAGGGAGATCTGACTCAGCAGGATAAAAAGATTGCAGAGCAGGTGGTAAAGAAGGGTAAGGGTATTGTTTTGGTGCTTAACAAATGGGATAAACTTGAAAAAATTCCAAATCTGTTCAGAGCGGTAAAAGACCGCATCAGATTTCTTTTTCCGGTACTTTCCTTTGCACCTGTAGTACGCATTTCGGCTCTTACAGGCTACGGAGTCGAAAAGCTTCTTGAAACAGGATTAAAACTGTGGAAGCAGTTGAATCTTCGAATTAATACCGGCCGATTAAATAAAATGCTTGCAAAGTGGAAAAGTAACTACTCACCTCCTTCAACTCGAAGATTTATCTATAAAATTCGTTATATTACACAGGTAAGCTCAAATCCGGTTGTTTTTGTGGCTTTTGTAAACAGAAAAAAGGGCTTCCCCCAGGCATATATAGATTATATTAAGAATAGAATCAGAGAAGAATTGGGTTTTTCACTTATACCTATATCAATTGAGTTGAGAGAGAGTGGAATATGGTAAGGACCTTAATATTCATCTTTGTATTACTTATCTGTTTATTCACCCCGGAGAGAGGAGAGGCGGAAAGGGATTCATTAAACATTGAAGAAGCAGGCTATTATGAGTTCACTGATCTATATCCTCCTTTCCCGGAAAATGTAGAAGTAAGGAAGCTTTTAAAAGAGATAATTTTTGCCCCGGCCGTTGAAGCCATGAGAGCTTCTCAGGGAGTATTCGTTCAAAAAAACTTCAATAACAGGGTTTTATTCCAGGTAAAAAGGCAAAACGGAGCCTTTTATCTTTTGTTTACAAACGAAGAAAATTACTCCTTTCCCCTCTACAGCAGAGGCAGCTACATCATAAAGCGCAGTCTGGAGGATGGTTCACTTCTGCAGATAAAAATATTTTTGCGGAATCATCCTGAATGTTTTTTACGCATCTTTCCCAGGAACGACAGATCATCGATGGATGTTTACCTTTACGGGTATCCGGTGTATCAAAATATTAACCTTCCCATATCTTTGCAGGAAATTACAACCTCTCCATTTAATTTGCTTAAACGTATGAGCAAAAACAGCGTAGACTGGTCACTTATCTTTTCCCCTGAAGCAGAACAATACAAAGAGGTAAGACTGATGGCGGAGAAGATAAGAGGGAAGTTACCTGAATTAAGAGATGCCGACGATGGAGCAATGAACCAAAATGGAGAATATGTATTAATCGAAGATCTTAGTATTCAAGAATCCGGTGGCTTCAACTGTTCAGGATTTGCGAAATGGATTGTAGATGGGATTTATTATCTAAAAAACGGTAGATATCTGCCGATAGAGAGACTTAAGGATAAAAATTATTCAACAAGAGGACACAGATGGAGTGAACGTTACGAGGATTCAAGAGATCCCTATTTCGGACTCGACTGGACCAGAAACCTCTCTTTGAGTCTCCTGGAAACCGAATCGGAGTCGAAAGCGTTAATCGACCCCGAAGTCGCAGATGTACGCGAAGTGCCCTTTTTTGACTATATAGAAGATGTTGGATACCCTGTTGAAA
>QNBH01000004.1 GCA_003645645.1 Spirochaetota bacterium
ATCGGATAGCAGCCCTGAACCAGATACCTCTGGAACTTCCTCTTGCCTATGAGGGTTCGCAGCAGCTGAAGCTGGGCTTGCTGAATCTCCTCCACATCGATGCGATCGAGCAGACGCATCAGCGTGTCGTGGTGTGGGATGCTCTCCAGATCGGGAAACAGCGCCATCAGATTCTCCCGGAAAACAGGGCGTCTCATCTCACGATCGGCCTCCCGCCGACTCCTTGCCATCGGTCCACCCTCCGGCCTGCCCGTTCCACCGGTGCTATACCGGTCCAGATGTTCGGCGATCGTCGAGCCCAGCTCCTTGATCGAGAGCTTCGGCAACAGCTCAACCGTCTCCCTGATCTGCTCCAACTCCGCCTCGCTGAACAGCCGTCCGCTGTGCTCCAGCACCGGAGCACTTCCCTTCGCCATCTGAGCCCCTCCTAACATATCGCAATCTTCGATCGCAACTAAAAGGAAGATTGCGGTGTGGTATGGGTTGCGGTAGATTTTGTTTTTTCGCGTTTAAAAGATTTGGTAGAAAACAAAATCTCGACTGTACATGGCATATAATGATAATAACAAAAAGTTCTGTTGTGGAATTCCACTTCCTTCATTATAATATCAATTATGAAGAAAAGCAGGACCTTTATGGAAGCGCAGAAGAGGTTTAAAATGATGCAGGACTTAAGGCGGGATTTACACATGCATCCCGAACTTGGTATGCAGGAACACAGGACTGCAGATATTATAGCCCGGCATCTGGAAAAGCTGGATATGGAAGTAAGGGGAGGAGTAGCAGGCACAGGTGTTGTGGGATTGCTTAAAGGTCATAATAACGGAAAAACCGTTGCCTTAAGGGCAGACATAGATGCCCTTCCCATGGAGGATAAAAAACCGGTAAGCTACGCCTCTTCCATTCCCGGTGTAGCACATTCCTGTGGGCATGATGCCCATACTGCCATCCTTCTGGGAGCAGCGGATATCCTATCTTCCCTTAAGCATGAAATAGAGGGTAGTATCAAGTTTATATTTCAACCGAGTGAAGACACCTTACCGGGAGGAGCTCTCCCTATGATAGAGGCCGGAGTGCTTGAGAAACCCACTGTTGAAGCCATATTCTCTTTGCACTTAAACTCACACTTTCAGGAGGGTTTCGCTGCTGCAAAATCAGGTTATGCCAGTACATCTTCTTCGACTTTCTCACTAACACTTCAAGGCAGGGGGGGCCATGTAGCCATGCCTCGGCAGGTAGTAGATCCGATCATGATGGCAGGAACGGTTATCAGCGTTACTCAGAGTATTCTACCGAAAAAGATTGATCCCGGAGATCCTCTTATATTTGCATACGGTTCTGTTCACGGAGGGTCAGCTCCTAATATTATACCGGATAAGGTTACTCTTACAGGAAGCATAAGGGCAGGTTCTCCGGAAAAACTAGATGAGATTATTCAGCTATTCAAGGATATTTCAGAAAAAACAGCAGATCTTTATGGAGGGGAGTGTTTCATCGATTTCACAAGGGGCTATCCTTCGATATACAACGATCCGGAATTGATAGAGATATGGAAAAAGGCAGCTTCTGCAGTAGTAGGCGAAGAAAGGGTACTTCTTTTAAACCATGTGTTGACAACAGGAGACGATGTCTCATACTTCCATAAGAAAGTACCGGGAGTATACTGGCATCTGGGAATAAGAAATGAGAAGAGAGGATATAACCATCCTCTGCATAGTCCTAACTTTGATTTTAACGAAGAAGTCCTTGTTTATGGAGCAGCGATACAAGTACAGGCGGTAATCGATTATCTTAAATTTGGTACACATAAGTAAACTTATTCTCATTATACGAAATTAAAAGATTTGACAAAATCGTTATATAGGTTTATGATTTGATAATGTTTTTCGGTTTTTTTAAGTATATGGTAAAATTGTAAGAACTAATTTACATTTTATGGAAGTTAGAGAGAAAGTAAAGCCCAAATACTCTTTTTTTAAGAATTTTATCCTGTTTCAACCTCCCTGGAGGGATATTATTCAATTTCTCCTTCTTGCGGGTTTTTTTGGTTGGCTTATCTATCTAAGCTCAACGAGGCTGGAGTATAAATGGCAGTGGTACAGGATACCCAAATATGTTTTCCAGATAAAGGATGGACATCTGGTTGCCGGAAGGTTGATTCAGGGATTGCTGTTTACTTTTAAAATATCCGGTGTAAGTCTTATTTTTACCTTCATATTTGGCCTTGGTACTGCACTGTTGAGATTGTCCGGTTCCTTTACAGGAAGACTGCTTTCCAGACTATACCTGGAGTTGATAAGGAATACTCCACTTCTTGTACAGATATATCTTATCTATTTCGTACTCGGGCCTATTATAGGGCTTGATCGCTATATGTCGGCAGTATTAGCCTTAAGTTTATTCGAAGGTGCCTACTCATCCGAGATTTTCAGGGCGGGAATAGTCTCTATTCACAAGGGGCAGTGGGAAGCGGCTTACAGTCTCGGTCTTTCCGGTTTCGACATGTATAGAGACATTATTCTCCCGCAGGCCACAAGAAGAATCCTGCCTCCGCTTACAAGTCAGGTGATAACTCTCATAAAGGATTCGGCACTGGTGAGTCTTGTAGCATTGAGCGATCTTACACTGGAGGCAAAAATACTCGCATCAGATACATTTCTTACTTTCGAAATATGGTTTACAGCAGCAGCCATATACCTTGTTGTTACTGTGACCCTTTCGACCATAGTAAGCCTTATGGAAAAACGTTTTCAGATAAGAACCTGATTTATAAACCAGGGGAGAAGAGATGAGTGAAAAAAAATTGGGCGAACATATTATCACAGTTGATAATGTAAGTAAAACATTTACCGGGGGAATCCAGGCGGTAAAGAACTTCAGCACAAAGATTCGCAGAAGTGAGGTGCTGGTTATTATGGGTCCCTCGGGTTCTGGGAAATCGACCTTACTGAGATGCTTAAACGGTCTTGAGGAGCCGGACAGCGGTACAATTATCATTGATGGGATCCCATTGGATGATGATAAGAGACACAGGCTGGAGATTCGAAAAGAAGTGGGTATGGTTTTCCAGCAGTTTAACCTCTTTCCACATTTAACCGCGCTGGAAAATGTTAATCTTGCTCAGATAAGGGTAAGAAAAAAGAGCAAAAAGGAAGCTACAGAGATGTCCATGGATATGCTTACGAAAGTAGGTATTGCCGAAAAAGCTCACTGTTATCCAGCCCAGCTTTCCGGTGGACAACAGCAGCGGGTAGCTATTGCCAGAGCCCTGGCAATGATGCCAAAGGTCATGTTGTTCGATGAACCCACCAGTGCCCTGGACCCAGAAATGATCAACGAAGTGCTCGATGTAATGAAAAACCTGGCAAGAGAAGGGATGACCATGGTAGTGGTTACACATGAGATGGGTTTCGCAAGAGAGGTAAGCGACTGGGTCATCTTCATGGATGACGGGCAAATTGTGGAAACCGGTACTGTAGAGCACTTCTTCAAAAATCCGAGGGAAGAGCGGACGAAGCTCTTCTTAAGTCAAATTCTATAAAGAGGAGGTGATGGAGAAAGAAAAGAAGATATTTTCTCTGGAAATTAGAAAAAATATAAAATGAAAGGAGAAAGAATATGAGAAAAATAAATGCTTTTCTAAAAGTATTGCTGGTTCTGGCTTTAACAGCCGGTCTGGCAGGTATTTTGGTCTCCTGTGCTCCCAAAGAACAAGCAGAAGAAGGAGAAGAGAAAGAACAGGCTGCTGTTGAAAAAGAAAGTGTGGTAGACACAATCCTCAAACGCGGAAGCATGAAAGTGGGTGTGGGAATCTTTACGCCCTGGTCTTTTAAGGATAAGGATGGAAATCTCGTTGGTTTCGAGGTGGATGTTGCAACCAAAGTAGCTAAAGATATGGGCGTCGAAGTGGAGTTTGTCCCAACCGAGTGGTCAGGAATAATACCAGCGCTTCTTACAGGTAAGTTTGATGTAATCATAGGCGGAATGACCATTACCCCCCAGAGGGCTCTCCAGGTCAATTTTACAAGACCTTATGATTATGCAAATCAGGACATGGTTGCCAACCGAAAAATAACTGACAACGGTAGTTGGAAAAGTATAGAGGATTTCAATAAGCCCGATGTAATTATAGCAGTGAGAATGGGATCAACCGCCAAAGAAACAGCAGCGATTGTATTCCCTAAAGCAACATTGAGGGAGTTTGATGACGAAGGCCAGGTTATTCAGGAGGTACTGAACGGCAAGGCTCATGCAGTAGTATCTTCTGCTCCGAAACCTTTTCATTGGCTTAGTCAATATCCCGATACACTCTATCGACCTTTTGAAGGTGAGTCGTTGAGAAAAGAGCCTATCGGGTTTGCCTTGAGGAAGGATGATTTTAATGGACTTACTTTTTTTAACTCCTGGATTCAAATAAATTGGGATACAGGTTGGCTCCAATCCAAACACGATTACTGGTTCGAAACTATGGAATGGCAGAAGTTTTTGGAATGAATTACTAAGAAAAATCTCGGCTGACCGCCCCTTTCCAGGGGGCGGTTTTAAAAAATTTCCTACGTTGGAGGGTTAATTGCTTAAACAAAAAGTCAGGTTTAAACTGCTTGATCTCATACTCATTATTTTCTGCATAGGCATAGTCTACTTTATTTTTTACCGCATAAACGTACAGTTGGAATATCGCAGTAACTGGGCGGCAATTCCCAGATATCTTCTAAGAAAAGATCCCAGCACCGGTAAATTAATTCCCAACTACCTGCTCTTAGGCCTTTTTACCACCATACGTCTTTCGGTGTGGTCTACCCTGCTTGGGCTTGTGGTGGGAGTAATCATGGGCATCTTCAGAACAACAAAGATCCTTTTTCTAAGGCTGGTAGGCAGGATTTATGTCGAGTTCATAAGAAATCTTCCCCCACTCGTTTTAATATTTCTCTTCTACTATTTCGCAAGTGGACAGATTCTCCCGCTCCTCGGCGTTGAGGAGTTTATCCGTACCCGTTCTGCGAGTGCTCAGGCAATTCTTGCTTTTTTCTTTGCAGAAAAGGCTCTTTTTACCCAGTTTGTATCTGGAGTAATTACTATAGGACTTTTCGAAGGTGCTTTCATAACCGAGGTAGTAAGATCCGGAATTGAATCCATAGAAAGGGGGCAGAGAGAAGCCGCCTACTCGCTGGGGCTTTCCTGGCTCGATCAAATGCGGTTTATCATTATGCCTCAGGCTATCAAGCGTATTCTTCCTCCTCTCGGAAACGAGTTTATCTCAACAGTTAAGCGTTCATCCATCGTGTCCGCCATTTCCATCCAGGAACTTACCTTTCAGGGTCGCCAACTTGCCACAAGCACCCTGTGGGTTTTCGAAGTATGGATAACAGTTGCACTCATGTATCTTATGCTTACCCTGATTCTCTCTTTCGCTGTAAGCGCCATGGAAAAAAGATTGAGAATAAGCGATTGAGCTTATGGATGTGCAAAAATTGCTTACCCTATGCTATTGTATGCACAGTAGAGATTTTGTTTTTTCCTTAATTTTTAAATGCGAAAAAACAAAATCTACATTAAACAATAGCACATCGCAATCTACCTTAATTTGCGATCGTAGATTGCGATATGCTATAGAGGGTAAATTGATCCCTCCAGGAGATCTACCAATATGATTCCCGAATCGAAACTATTATCTGATATTGAAATAGAGGAGATAACGGACAAGATATTTCTTTTTCTCGAAAAAAACGGGGTGAAGGTCCAACACTGGGAGGTATTGCGGTTGCTGGACAAGGCAGGAGTCGATGTGGATCATGAAAGCCACGTGGTTCGCTTTCCCAGGCCTGTTCTTGAAATTGCACTAAAAAAAGCGCCCTCACGGTTTTCTCTCGCAAATCCTGATGGCAGGAAACACCTCGCTATACCTACACAACAAGGAGGGTTTTTTACTTGCACAAATACAGGCGCAAGCAATGTCATAGATGCAGTTACAGGGGCGAAGAGGCTGATTGAAATCCAGGATGTTGAGGTATGGGGACGGCTTGTAAACATTCTTGAAAATATCGACATGTGCGCTTTCCCGACACCAGCAAATGTGCCGCCGGAGACAGCGGATATCCATTCGCTTAAGGCTCTGCTGGAGAACACAGGTAAACATGTGTGTATTCAACCTCATACCGAAAAAAGCCTTGAATACCTTGTTGAATTGGCAGTTACAATGGCCGGAGGCCTTAACAATCACAAAAAAAATCCGATAACAAGCATATTTTGTTGTTCCCTTACACCATTCCAGTTTAAAAAGTTCGACATGGAGGTACTTCTTAAGGCCACCAAATGCGGGATGCCTATTCACGCATCTTCGTTACCTGTTGCCGGGGGGACTGCTCCTCTTACAGTAGCCGGTGCAGTTATGGTTGCAACAATCGAGGTAATAGCGTTGGTTGCAATGACCCAGTTGATCGAGCCTGGACATCCTGTAGTCGGTCTGATTACTTCCCTGGCAATGGATATGCAAACAGGCAGGGTGAAAAAGGCTGCAGTGGATGTGATGAGAATAAACGCAGCTTCCTCTCAGTTGCTGAAAAGAGCTTTCCACATTCCCACACATACATGTGCTTTCACTTCGGATTTTGACCTGCTGGACGATCGGACCATGCTGGAAAGATACATCTCATGTGCGCTCGTTGCAGGCGCAGGGGTCGATATTATTGGCAGGCCGGGAGAGCTCGAAGCGGCAAAAACAATAAGTTCACTCCAGTTGATAATCGATGACGAGATTGTTGGAATAATCAAAAGGGCTCTCTCAGCAATCAGACTTGATGAGGATGAAATTGCCTGGAACGCAATACTTGAGACTCCGCATGGAGGCAATTTCCTTGATCACCTGCATACGCTTGCCCATTGCAGGAATGGTTTCAACTCGTGGCTTTTAACAGGAAGAAACGAAAGAGTTGAAGAGAAACTTTTTCAACAGGTGCAAGCTAAATTCGAGCAGTTCATAGATGTGGCAGAAAAAGATGTTGCTGAGATACCCGAAAGGATTCGTATGGATATGGATAGAATAGTAAGGGAAGCGGATGAAAAACTTTCACGAAAAAAGAGAAGATAAAGATTCATGGCGAGAAAAAAATCTTCTCTGGGGTGTGCCTTCTTTCTGGATTGAACGTTTTCCTCTTTACTATGGAAGATCGAAGGGATTTTTCAGGAAGAGAGGGATTTCCCTTGAAATAAAGTACTACTGGGGAGGGCCTGAACTGGCGCAGGCTGTAAGAGCGGGTGAGCTGGCAATAGGAGAAATGGGGCTTCCACCATTTACAAAAGCCTTTTCAGATGGATTGCCGGCACGTGTGATAGGGAGCAGTATCGTTCAGCAGCTCGATCACTATCTGGCGGCCAAACCAGGAATAAAAAATATAAAAGAGCTTAAGGGCAGAAGGGTTGGAATCCTCTCCCGCGGTAGTTGCGATGAGTATTTTTTAAGGTATATGCTTGAGTCTCATTCACTGGATCCTGACAGAGACATAGAGATTGTACCGCTCGGAAGCTCTTACGGGAATCTGGATTGCTTTTCCTCAGGAATTGTGGATGCGGGGTTTATAATCGAACCCTATTTATCATTGGGCGAGTCTCTTGGAGTGGTGAAAGTTGTTGCCACGGTAAAAGATTACTATCCACGGTATCAGTGGGGCATCATTTTTGCACGAGACGATCTGCTGGAAAACAATCCGGAACTGGTTGGACGGGCCATGGAGGTTTACAGGGAATCCTGTAGTTACATCCGTGAAAATTCTGAAAAAGCTGCCTCATTCGGTGCCCAGGTTTTCGGAATAAAAAAAGAGGTTTTCTTAAGTTGCCTTAAGCGGAATATGCCCTCCTGGGAGATGAATGCAATGCTCGACTGCGAAGGGGTTAAGAATTGCATCCGGATGCAGAAAGAGACAGGTGCCGTGCCGGTAGACTTTGATTTCGGAGCAATAGCCCACCAGTTGTAGGCCTTGATAACTTCTGCTATCATCTACTCATTATCCGATGAAAAAGCGTAATGAATTGAGCGGGGAGTTTTTCGAAATCGAAAAAGCCTTCCGTAAATTCCAGGCAGCGGAACAGCGGATTAAGAAGAGGGAAGAGGCAGAGCGGCAATCTGGTCGGCAGAAGAGACCGGTAAAACGACGGTGGTTTTCACCAGTTATTCTAGGCGTGCTGGCACTCCTTATCTTCTGTGTGCTGATTCCTCCTCTCCGCTATCCGGTTGATGGAAAGGCTACCTCCTTGTTTTTTCCCGAATTGCACCTGATAGCGGCTTTTTACCGGAGTTTGAGCTTCACCGCGGTCTTGATATAGCCGCGGAAGTCGGTACACCTGTATTGTCGGCAAGAAGCGGTATTGTAACAGAGACAGGAGTATCGCCCTCATACGGAAAATATATAATAATTCGTCATCTTCCCGGGATCTCCACTGTATATGCCCACCTCTCTGAAATCCTGGTTAAAAGGGGTGGTGTCGCATGACGAGGAAGAAAAATCGGTAAGGCTGGTGCAACAGGCAGAACTACCGGCCCTCATCTTCATTTCGAGATCCGAATAAAAGGGAAATCTCTCCAACCCCGTTTCTTCTTGTTTTTTCACGATATTCGCCGTTTGTTTCTGGGGTGGTAAGAGATCCTGCCACGAAGTTTGGGCTTCTTATTAAGATAAGCATATTATTTAAGAAGCTCCCTGAGCTAAAGCCGCATGGCAGTCTTAAGAACCCTAAAGCTTGAGCTCAGAGGAGCTCCACAACGAGCCTTTATCTGAATAAAAAGCACCATTTTCGTGGTGCTACAAAAGAAGTATTTCCTCTATCCTTTCCTCAACGGAAGATTCGAGAGGCGGAGACGCGTGTGTTCGTAGAATCTCCTCCACTCTCAGGCGAGCTCTATCAAGCAGGGATTTACATCCTTTCTCCTGCCACACATAGTAGTTGTTTTGATCCATGAGTTTGGGAAACCAGAACTCTTCACGAAAGTGTTTCAGGGTATGTTCTTGATCGAGAAATTGCCCATCCGGTCCCACCTTTTCGATAACATCCAGTGCTGCATGTTCGGGGCTAAAATCCATTCCCCGGCAAATCCTCTTTACGATCCCTGCCACTTCATCACTTATTACAAGGGATTCGAGACTTGCAGTCATACCCGATTCGAGATAGCCCATATCATGAATCAAATTGTTACCGGTTAAATATTCGTGATAAACCGAAAGTCCGATCTCTATGCCTGCCTGCTGATCGAGCATCTTTGCATCACCGGCACCGGCCTTCGCGAAAGTGGGAATGCCGTAGGAAAGTGCCATCTCCTTGTTCATCAGTGAAGAAAGCCAAACTTCAGGAGAAAAATAGGGTTCTACCATCGTGCTCATATTTAGAAAAGCAACTGAGTTATGAATTATGAGAGGTGCTCCAGGGGCTTTAAGCTGGTGAATCACCATACTGCTTAAATTACGTGCATTTCCCTGTATAAATGCTCCAGCAAGTGTTGCAGGAGCGGTGCTGCCGCCTATATCCACAGAATGATATTCCACGGGGATCCCCTTTTCAGCACAAAAAAGCACCTTCTGTAGCGATTCTTTAGGATGTATCAGGGGGGCAGTGTTCATGGCGTAGTGGATAACAAAGGGTTTTTCCTGTAGATTTTTCTCACCTCCGGCAACGGCTGCAGCCATTTGATAGATATCCTTAAGACCCTGGAGATCCCAGGCTGTAAACATAATGGGCTTGGTGGTGTTTCTGACCATGGCTGCAAAATGATACCTGTCGGAACGCTTTGCAGGAACATCGGCAGCAAGTCCCATGCTCATAATAAAGTTTATATTATCGAGAGCATCGGCAACTCGTGCAGCATCGTTCACATCCCCAATTACAGCCTTCCTTCTTTTCCCACTCTCATGGTCTATTACATTCGGAGTATCAGATCCCGTGCCAAAATATCCCTTGCGATCTTCTAAGACCATTGCCGTTTTACCAGAACGATTGTATATCTCTATTTTTTGAGGGACTGTTCTTATTGCTTCTTCGACGATGTGTTCCGGTATCTTCACACGACGGTTAGAATCTACCTTACAGCCGGCATCTCTCAGTAACCCCAGAGCCTCGTCTTCATATACTATAATTCCGGTTTTTTCTAAAACTCTTAAACTCCAGCGGTGAATCTCCAGTTTTTCTTCTTCTCCAAGAATGGTGATTTTTGGATGATACCGCATAAGAAAGTCTTCTCGCATTTGTTTGACCTGGAAAGTTACGGTTTGTGTTTTTCGAATACTATATTATCACCTATCTTCTTCTGACCGAGGAAACAGAACCAATTATTATCATCCTGATGGGGATAGTCCTTTCTTTTTAAACAGGGTGGTCGGCTTTCTTTCCTTTCTATGGTAGAACGTAATATTATCTGTCCACATTCGATCAGGTTCCTAATTTCAAGGCAGTGGGTGATTTCATGGGGATTTTCCCCTTTAAGCTGCATGGTATTTTTGAGATACTCGAGGTATTCTATCCCCCTTTGAGCCATTGTCTCCGATCTGTATTCAATGTTGTAATCGGTCATTACATTCTGGATAAATTGCTGTGCATCCTCCCAGGAGTCTCCGCCCTTTCGAGCCAATATCTGATTGCAGAACTCCTCCACCTCTTCTTCTCCCTTTCCCATGGGCAGACCGGCGATTTTTTTCGAGTGTTCAGATGCCGATTCTGCCGCAAGATATCCCATGGTGAGAGCTCCGGGAACCACACTCTGGGGTGTTCCGCCTGCCTCATCCCCTGCTGCGTACAAACCCGCAATATTTGTACTGCAGTGCGAATCCACAATGGGTCCACATGCTGCAAAGGCTGAGTGTTCGGGTTCTATCGGCCATATTTCTATCTTGTGTTTTCTAAAATCCAACCCATACTCTTCCATTAGATGGAGAAAGGCAGTACCTAGACCTTCCTGGGAGACTGCCCACTTCATGTATTCCTGATCCTCTTCACTGCCCCAGGACATATCGGCATAGATAGGTCCGCGTCCCGCATCCAGTTCGGATTGAAAAGTCTTTCCCGTACCGAAAGGAGTGAAGCAACCTCTCCACTTCTCTCCGTAATCTTCAAACTCATGGGTTCTGGGTCTGATTACCTCTCCAAGTGCATTTAACCCGATTCCTGGAGGTTGAAAAGAGCCGCGGGGCAAACCGCCTCCCCGAATAAGATTTTTGGAAGACCAGCGTCCAGGAATTGATAAGAATTCCATATTAATCAGTTCTACGCCTGCCCGGAACATGGCCGCCTTGCCGTCCCCGGTAAGGGCTGGTGGCATTCTTATGGCGAAGGGCATCCCGTTGTAGGGTTTATAGAGCCGGTTGGGCCGTCCACAGGCCATTATAACCGACCTGGAACGAATAATGTGTAATTTCCCGTCTCTCGTTCCATAGCCTACTACCCCTGCAATTTGACCGTTCTCAAGGAGGAGATCTGTAACCATCACCCTGCTTAATATTTTAGCACCATTTCTTTTGGCAGCCTTTGTCATGATTCTCTTTATATCCCTTCCGTCAAAGTGGAGGGTATTTCTACACTTGTGCAACTGGTACTGTAGCCTTAGCTTACCGGGAAGAGTGGAATCCTCATAGCGAATTCGCGCGCCATACCTCTCCAGATCGAGGATTCGCTGAAAACTGGTTTCCGCTATATACCGGACAATTTCTCTATTGGCAAGGCCTCTGGCAACATTTTGGATATGATCTTCCACCAGATCATCCAGGCTTACGCCCTCCTGCTTCTGTACTTCCGGAAAATACCCCCAAATATGATCTATTCCCGATCCTGCACAACCCGAACGTTCTGGATTGGATTTATCCACAAGAATAACATTGTCATTAAGCTCTCCCGCCCGTATCGCGGCCGAGCATCCGGCTATTCCTCCGCCGACCACACATATGTTACAGGTATATTCTTCTTTTTCAATTTTAGCCATAATTTACTCCCTTGTATTACTCTTTAATAACAGAGCGCGTAAATGCCGCAGCTTTTCTAAGGTTCTCCTCCTCGCCCCTTTTTGGTGGCCCGTAAAGTGCAGGAGAAGGCACAATATGGAGTTGCAACGGAAGCTTAAGCCGGATTGCTTCTTTCGGACAGTCCATATAGCAAGCTCCACAGTACCAGCACTCCTTGGGGTAGCCTATTTCTGGAGGCTCTTTCCTGTTTTCAAAGGTGAAAACATCCTGAGGACAGACATCCCAACAGATACCACAGGCATTACAGAGATTTTTATCAATTACTGGTGGCATACTCTCTCTCCTTTCTATAAAATAGCAGTTAATCTTAAATTTTATTAATATTAACCGGTATGGATGTTGTCTGAGGAAACCCGCTTATAGGATCGTTTACGTTGTCTAAGGTAAGTCGGTTAATGTTGGAATTACCCCCCCAACCGTGGGTAACCTGAAGCATCCCCGGTTTTATTTCTCCTTTATGCATTAGCACGGCTTTAACAATAACTTCACCAGTCTCCGATTTGATCCTTACTTTATCCCCATCTTTAATATCCAGTCCGGCGGCATCCTGAGAGTTAATTTCTACCACAGCATGGGGATATTTCCGAGAGAAACGGTAGATATTTCTGAAACGGGAATGAGTGAATACCAGATTTCTCGCTCCCGTGATAAGTGTAAAGGGATATTTATTCATGTTTTCCCTCGAGTAGAAGGGTTTCGTATACAGCGGCAGTCCCTCATATCCCCGATCGGCAAGATACTCGGAGAAAAACTCGAACTTTCCCGAAGGAGTAGGGAAGGGAGTGTTTAGATATTTACGGTAGGTGATCGGCCTGTATTGCATTCCATGATGATTTTCCTGAAGAGCTTCAATAGAAACGGATGTGCCCTCAAGCATCCATCTGTTTACTTCCTCCTCGTTTTCCCATGGGAAGAATTTCTCGGCAAACCCCAACCGCTGTGCCAGTTCTTTCCAGAAAGAATACTCATCGACAACATCGGGGATATGCAGAACTTTTCTGGAAAGAGATACCCAATGATAGTGAGGGTAGAAGCTTAGTTCCGATCTCTCAAGAAATGATGCTGCTGGGAGGATATAATGGGCGAGGGATGCTGTTTCTGTTAAAAAGAGATCTCTTACAACAAAAAGATCCAACTTTGAGAATGCCTCTTTTACCTTCTCAGCATTTGGATTGGTTATTACAGGATTTGCCCCTGTTAGAAGCATTGCCCTTAAGGGATACTCTCCTTTCCCCAGAATATAGTCCATTGCTGTCATTGTATGACATTCTTTACGAAAATCGTAAAGAAGGGGAAATCTCTCGGCCCCAATGGGTTTAAGCTCTATCAGTGGTATTTCATCGTAGAGGTTTAGATTCTGTTCCCCCATTTGCTCGGGCCAGAGATCGCTGCCGGGAATATCCACTGCTCCGCAGAGCCCTCCGAGACAGGCAATTGTTCTTATAGTCTGAACTCCGTTTTCCTGATGCTCCAGAGAGACCCCTACATAATTTGCTATATGGGGAATGTTCTCTCTTATGATCTCGGCCAGGGTGATGACATCACTCTCTTCAAGACCGGTTTCGTTGGCTACAAATGAAGGTTTAAAGTGCTGCGAATAGGCGCTTAACTCCGTAAAACCGGTTGAATATTTTTCTACGAAGTTTTTGTCGTAGCTCTCTGACTCTATAAGATAACGAATTAAACCCCATGCAAGTGCCCCATCGCTTCCAGGTTTAATTTGAAGAAAGAGGTCTGCCTTATTAGCAATATTTGTGAGCCTCGGATCTATGGCTACAAGTTTACCACCTTTCTTTCTGGCTCTATTGATAGGTGCCATGAATGTGGGATGGGAGGAGGGTGGGTTGGTACCCCAGAGAATTATCGCTTTTGCATTTTCGAAATCGGGAGAGGGGTTCCAGAAACCCTGTACCAGGCAGTAGGCAATGTAACGACTGGCAAAACACTGAGAGTCACAGGAAAAGTAGTTAGGAGAACCGAGGGCGTGAGCGAATCTTCGAGCATACTTCTCCTGCTGAGCGAACCCAAGTGCCTCACCCTTCCATATTCCGATTGACCTTGCACCCGATTTTTCTTTGATTCCTTCTATCTTTGTAGCTATTTCATCCATGGCACGGGGAAGTGAAATTTCAGAAAAAGAACCATTAGAGCTTCTCTTTAATGGTTTAAGGAGTCTTTCATCATGATAGACTGTATCCCTTGCAGCTACACCCTTCTGGCAGACACGACCTCTGTTCTGGGGATGGGCTTTCATACCGGAAATATCTTTTATCAATCCATCTTCGATATGGACATAAATCCCGCATCTCATATCGCATTGCCTGCAAATGGTGGGTACAATACCTTTATATAAAATAGTTTTATGTCGCATATATTACCTTTATGCTATCAGTAAAAAGTAATTGTGTCAAATTCGATTCTTTCATTATATGGAATTAAGTTTACTTATATGCACTCTTAATGTGAGTGATTAGAAGATACATAAGCCTTATGAAGCCTCCTCACGCCCTCTTCGAGGTTATTGCTATTGTAAAAGGAAAAACTTATTCGCATATAATTCCGGAAACTTCCCTGTTCGGAACACCGAATACCTGGCATAAATCTTACACTGTATTTTTCGAGTTCGGGTAGTAGACTTGTAACATCAGTATTATCCGTAAATCTTACCCAGAGGAAAAAACCACCACAGGGAACTGTGAAGTCCACTAATTTACCGAATTCTCTCCTTAGTGAGTTTACCAGAGCCTCGAGGCGTTCTCTGTACACTCTGCAGAGATAGTCTATGTGCTTTTGTAGAAGATCGAGCTCAAAAACACTTCTAACGATTGATGACAGGAAGGGGGCCAATCCCCCTCCGCTATCAAGAAAGCCACAAGTTATAAGCGGTTTCAGCAGAGAGGGAGAAGCATGGATCCAGCCCAACCTTAATCCCGGAGCCAGTATCTTTGAGAAGGAACCAAGTGAGATTACAGGCCCTCTATCTATAAAGTTTGAGAAACCAGGAGGAGGCTCTCCCCTGTAAGTTAAAAAGTGGTACACTTCGTCTGCCAGTATTAAAAAATTATGTTTTCCGCCAAGCTCTGCTATCTCCATGCGTCTCTCTCTGGGCAGAGTGGCACCGGAAGGGTTTTGATGTGTCGGGATCGTATAGAGAAAGGCGGGTTTTACGCTTTTTAGTTTATCTTCCAGATCTTCAACAATAAGACCTTTACTATCGGTAGCTATGGGAATTACTTTAAGCCCATGATCTTCGAAAATGCGCAAGGAGAGAAAATATGTGGGATCTTCTACAAAAACTGTATCCCCTGGTACGGTGAAGATGGTACAAAGCAGATCCAGTGCCTGTGAAACTCCGTTTGTAATAAATAGATGGTTCTCTTTGACAGGGCATGAGCAATTAAAACTTAAATAATCTGCCAGAAGCTTTCGAAAGGATTCATCACCCTGTTCCAGACCGTATTGCAGTATCAGGGGGTCCTTTTGGGCCGTTCTGTGTATAGAGGCTTTTTGAATTACCTCAAGAGGAAGCAGTGAGGGATCGGGGTGGCCCAAACCAAGGTCGATTATGTTACCTGGAACCACACTCTGTGTGGATGCCTGTAAAGACATGATTTTTCTCTCCTCTGTTTGTAATTTATAATATTGTAAGCTTGACCTGTATTTAAGCATTAAGTATAGTGTATTAAAGGCATGTCAGAGAACCACCAGACTTACGAATATGCTTTAAAGGAACTCTCTCTTGCCCTTGCAAAAACGGACGACGAAGAGCTCATAGAGAGATTTCTAAAAAGCCTCCTTACTAAGTACGAACTTTCGGAGATATCTTCACGCTGGGCTCTGGTAAGGCTGATCGATGAGGGTATAAGCCAGAGAAAAATAGCTCAAAAATTGGGCTTAAGCCTCTGTAAGATAACCAGAGGCTCAAAAGAGCTTAAAAAAAAAGACTCTGCATTCAAAAAACTAATCGACCGCTATAAATTGGTTTCTGAAGTTAAGGAGAAAACCTTAAGTTAATTATATCGCCGGTAATCCCACATTTTAAAAATACCATTCCTGCTTTTAAAAATATAATAGTGGATTTAGCGGAGGCATCTCCCTCTTCACACGGTTGATTTTTTTCGGGAAGCATACTAAACTAATGTTTAGTATGCTGAGGTATTCTGCAGGATATTCCCCCCTCTACCGGCGCTCCTTCTACTCTCTCCTTCGAGGTTGTCTGTCTCCTGAAGAGTTGTGTATACACGCTGCGGAAGGGGGTCACACTTCCGTGTGCATGGTAGATATAAACAACTTTTACGGCCTTATCCGGTTTCTCAAGGCTGCAAAAAGAGCAGGGTTAAAACCCCTGACCGGAGTAACCATTGCTCCGGATGGAGGCTCGTCTTTCACTGCTCTGTGCTTGAATGCAAGTGGATTCGCCAGGGCAAATCGGATTATCACTTCTCTCCTTGCCACCGGTAGAGCGGAGAAGAGGGAAGCTCAAACCGTAAAAAACTATTGTGCTGGAAAGCCGGAAGATTTAAGCAACCCTGGCTACGATCCCATGGAAGACCTTGTAGAAAACGGATGGGATGGGTTGTGGATAGTCTCTTCTTCAATTGCGGTGCTGGAGAGGCTTTTAAACAGGGATAGGAATAACATTTTTGCCGGCCTTACCTGGGGTCGCCCTTTCGCCAGGCTCTCTTCATGGGCACGAAAACGGGAGATACCCCTGCTGGCTGTAAACGAAGGAGTTTACCTTGGAGAAGAGGAGCAGAATCTTTACCATCTTTTAAGGGCAATCGATCTTAATACTACAGTGGACAGGCTGACGCAGCAAGAGCTGCCCTTGCCCGAGTATAGAATTGTTTCGGATTCCGAGATGGAGAGGTTTTTCTCTGCGGTTCCGGATGCAATTTACAACGCACAGCGCTTCGCCGAGGAGGCAGATATAAGGGGCATCCTCAGAGAGGAGTATATATTTCCCCGCTTCAACGGCTACTCCCAGGAAGAAGCTTACAGGTTGCTTAAAAGGCTCTGCCTGGACGGTGTAACCAGGAGATATGGATCAATGCGTCCGGATATTCACAAGCGCCTCTTTTACGAACTATCAATTATTAGAAAAAAGGGTTTTTCGGATTACTTCCTTGTAGTTTACGATATAGTAAAGAGATGTCCCCGTACCTGCGGGAGAGGCAGCTCTGCTTCGAGCATAGTTTCCTACTTACTCGGCATAACTCATGTGGACCCCCTTAAACACAACCTTTTTTTCGAGCGTTTTTTAAACGAAGGAAGAAAAGACCCACCGGATATCGATGTGGATTTTCCCTGGGACGAAAGGGATAGGGCCCTTTCCTATGTATTTCAACGCTATAGAGGGCGGGCGGGGATGGTAGCGGATCATGTTACCTTCGGGTCTCGTTCCAGTCTGCGTGAAGCAGCCAGGGCTGCGGGGCTCCCTGAAAGCGAAATAGAGAAAATCATCAGACAGAGCAGATATGGAAGCACCGGAGGGATACCCGAATATCTCTTGAGGGCAGGCGAAAGGCTTAAGGGGATGCCAAGGCATATAGGTACCCATCCAGGCGGGGTGGTAATAACCCCGGGCCCTATAACCGATTACACCCATCTCCAACCTTCTCAGACAGGGTTTCCCGTTATAGCATGGGAGAAAGATGCAACAGAGGATGCCGGGCTGGTAAAGATCGATCTCCTGGGCAACCGTTCTCTGGCAGTCTTGCGAGACTGCATAGAACTTGTAAACAAGAAGCGTAAAAGCCCCATTACATGGGAGCAGTTCAATCCGATAGGAGATAAGAAGACACGAAGACTGATCGAGCATGGGGATACTCTTGGAGTGTTTTATATAGAATCGCCTGCCACCAGGCAGTTGCTCAAAAAAATGGGCCGGGGGGATTACGAACACCTGGTAATTGCCAGCTCTATTATTCGTCCCGCTGCCAACAAATATATCAGGGAGTTCGTTCAAAGACTCAGGGGAGGGGAATACACTGCTCTTCATCCATTGCTGGGGGAGACTTTGCGGGAGACGCTTGGAATAATGGTATACCAGGAGGATGTAGCCAGGGTAGCCATTAAGGTCGCAGGGTTTTCTCCTGCGGAAGCCGATGCTCTTAGAAAAATACTTTCCAAGAAGGACCGGGAATTGAGGCTTGATGCGTATCGGGAACGTTTTTTTCTGGGGGGGGCAAAACAGGGAGTGGACAGGGGTACAATGGAAAAACTCTGGGAGATGATCCTCTCTTTCGAAGGTTACTCATTTTGCAAGGCACACAGCGCCTCCTATGCACTCGTCTCCTACCGGCTTGCATGGCTTAAGTGTTACTATCCACTGGAGTTTCTCGTCTCTGTCATAAATAATCGGGGCGGATTCTATGCCCCTCAGGTCTATCTGGATGCAGCCATGCGTATGGGGGCAAAGATACTCCCTCCGGATGTAAATGAAAGCCAATGGGAATGCACGGTTTCGGATGGGGCTATAAGAATCGGGCTTTCCTGGCTTAAATCCATTCCCCGGTCGTTTATTCAACAAATAATCAGGGAGAGAGAGGCAGGAGGAAAGTACAGGAGTTTTTTCGATTTTATCCATCGTCTCTCTCCTGAGTTTTCCCGGATGAGGGTGCTAATCCGTTCAGGGAGTCTGGACAGTGTGGCAGAAGGTTTATCCAGGCCCCAACTTTTCTTAAGCTATTTCCATACGAATAAAAACTACTCTCTTTTCGGGTTGACCCCACCCGTGGCTGTAGGTGATTACTCATGGCGCACCAGAGTACTGGATGAGGTGCGAACCTTCGGCCTTGTTATATCGTGTCATCCGCTGGAGATTTTTTCCGGCATCCCTTCGAAGGTCAGGGCAATGGGATTACCCCGGTTAATAGATTCGGATAAAATTCTTAAGAATGTGGGTCGTAGAGTAACTATTGCCGGTATGCTTATCGCCGGAAAGGAGGTTTTAACGAGAAACAGAAGCTTTATGAGCTTTGTAAGTTTCGAAGACCCTTATTCGGTTTTCGAGACGGTGCTCTTCCCCCGCGACTACGAAAGGCTTAAAAGCAAACTGGATACAGGTGTTTTATTCCTTGTGATTGGGAAGGTTACAGAAGAATTGGGAGTCTGTACAATCGAAGTACAGGATTTGCTGCCGTTCAGATCGTTGAAATAAGTTTTGTTGTTTATTTTAATTTAATAAGAGTCGATATTTAAATGTGATGAAAGTACTTATAGCTTATGCCTCAGAACAGGGAGCCATAATCGATGCCATTGTAGATACGTGCAGGAGAATCAAGTTAGGGGTTGACCTTTACGAAGTCTCCCATGGAGAAACTGCGTTGGAATCGGGGTTATACGAAAGGTTAAGCAGTAGTTCCTCCGTGCTGCTCGTAATTTCTCAGGAGAGATTTTCCGAGGGCTGGGTTGTCTTCTCTGTGGGATACATGTTGGGGAGAGGCGATCGGGGGCTGCTTTATATTCCGTTTATGGAGAGGGAGATACCAGAATATTTTAAGAAACTCTCGATAGCCTCTAGTCAGAAAGAACTGGAGTATTATTACCGGGAGGAGAAGAGGATCTGGAATCAGAGAATTGCAGTAGAAAGGGCAAAGACTAAACTAGCCGCTAAAGGTATTAGCTTTACAGAACCCGCCTTTATTAAGTGTGTAGAGAGGGGAGAGAAAACAGCAGTCAGGTGCTTTTTAGCTGCAGGATTTTCTCCCAATGTTCGTAATGAAAAGGGAGTGCCTCTTCTGTCTCTGGCAGTAAGAAACAGAAAGAAAGAACTGATACCCATGCTTCTTTCGGCCGGGGCCGACCTGAATATAATTAGTCCGGACAACGGAAACTCCCCTTTGATGGATGCTGCTGCAATTGGTGAGAGAGATATTGTTGAGCGTTTTATAGAGAGCGGTGCAAATCTAAATGTACAGAGCAAGAACGGCCAGACAGCCCTCATTCTGGCGGTGGGGAAAGGTTCTTACGATATAGCAGAAAAACTCATCAGATCAGGAGCAGATATATCAATCAAAGACAATCTTGGAATGTCTGCTATTCAGTATGCGCGTCTTTTTAAACGAAACGATATTATTAAAGTGATCGAACATTGTGTTAATTAAATCTTGACATAGGTATTGTTACAGATTATGTTTTAACTGTATGGATGAAGAGAATAAAATAACAATTTTTCATCTTTACAGGAAAAACGGTTCTTCACTTTTCCTGCATCCCTTTAATAGTTCTGAGAAGTTGATCGAGATATTGGAAAAATACAATGTAGAGGGGAAATACGGCAGAGAACCGCGTGTAGAATCTCTGACACTATTCAGGAACGAGTTGTACCGGATGATCGAAGAAAGCGTCAAAAGGTGGGTGGCGGAAATCAGGTTTATTCCCAAGTTTCTTATATCTTCAGCGACATTTCTTATCTCCTATCTATTACTTTCACTCACGGTTCGCGATCCCATGCCAATGCTGGATGAAATTGCCATAAGTCTGGGAGCTGCTGTCTTTATATACATATACATAGGTAAGAGGGATAAGCGCTCAAACATCTCGGTTAAGAAACGGATGGAGTTGCGAAACAAGGTTGACAGTATCGTATTTTTTGATAGTAATTTCGTCAAAAAAGTTGAAGAATTGTTACACTTAAATGAATCGGAAAGCAGGGAAAAGGTTCTAGAATATATGTTGAGCCCACCCGACGCCAGCATAAGCAAAGAAGAAGAGAAAGATGCGTTACAATTACTGGGTTACTTAAAGAAGCAGTTCAATAAAAGGGAGTTTCGCAGACAGGAGAAGATTTTCTCCAGACTCTACAAAAAGAAAGTGGGGAATAATAACACAAAACTCTTTACACTCTGGCCCGATCCTAAAAAAATAGATCTTTCCCTCTTTGCTCTGTATACCAGAATGAAAAAAAATCTGGAAAAAGTAAGGTAAACCTGTAAGATTAAAGATAACGCTTCTGGCGGGAACGGGAGCCAGCCTCTATCACTCTTCTATTTTCTGAATATCTTCCATCTCCCGGTGGAGGGATATCGTCTGTTGTAGAACTCTAAGAAGTTCTGCCGCAGGTATAAAACGCGGATCAATCTCAAGAGCCTTTTCCAGGTATGTAATAGCTTCTTCGAGGTTTCCGTTGGCGTATTCTTCCAATGCCGTAATATAGAGCTCATCCACCCGGGCTTGAAGTGCCGCTCTACCCCTGTCACCTATTTTCAATCTTGCAGCCAGACTGAATCGGTCCAGCACTCCGAATTGAGTCGTTAAGTCCATGGTGTAATTCACGATAAAGCTCATTTTTTGAAGATCTACAGTTGCTCCTAAAGATATGCCCGGATTCGATCCTCTGTATCTAAAACCCCCCTGAACGGAGAAAAAATCGGTAAAAACAATGTCTGTGCCTGCTACAATATTCCAGTTTTCTGCGGGATAGTTTGTATTAAAAGTTACTGGAAGGTTTAAATCCACAGCAGCAGTAACGGGTCGAATGGGCGAATAGGCAATACCAACAGTTACTTCGGTTGGAAGAGGCTCCTGGAGCACATACGGCCCCAGATTTTTAATAACAGCTCCTACTGAGAAGTTTTTACTCCTGGATACGAATGGCTTGGCGAAGTTAAACCTGGTGAGTGCTCCTATGTCGGTCATAAAGGCGATAGCCGATTGATCTGGATAGATTGAGGCCGGGATATTTCTATAGGCAAACTTTAAGTTTGCCCCTACAGCCACACCGTAAAAATAGTAGGTAGGAAAAAAGTTATAAGAGATGTTCATAGTGGCAATGGTCTCTGAATAGTAACCCTTTGAAACCCTCTCTCCCCATGTGTCGTATTCCGTAAAGGGAACATAGAGAAACTTACCCGCTGCTCCGATTCCCAGGTCGTTGAATCGTACTGTATATACTACTCCTTCCATTCTTGAATCGGCAATCCAATTGTTGTGTGAAAAGGTTAATTCAGTATACTTTAAAACCGAACTGGCAGAAGGATTTGACTCTATAAATCCGAAATCTTTCGATACTGCAGTATAGGCCGTACCCATACCCTCCAGTTTACCCCCCATGGGTATAAGGAGGGTGGGAAATACCGTAAGGCCTGTATCGGGATCCGGCTGGCTTATTATTTCTGCCATGCTTCCGTAATAATCCGAATAATCAGAACCGTACAGAGAGGAGGTTATAAATATAAAAGTAAGGTAAAGAAATCTCTTCATTATTGTTTTACATGTAATATTATAGTAACATTTTTTAAAAATTTCTACACGAAGCCACTATTTCTTTATTTATTCTTCGGATAGTTCTGTCGAAAAATGATAGTAATCGTTAGTACTCTTTTAATGCTTAACTTTTTCTCCTATTGTCCTGAGTGGTGCTTTCTGCATATATTTAACTGGAGGAAGCTTTTATGCCGATATTATGGTACACTGGGGGTAGAGGCATAGTAAAGTGCTTTTCCTGTTTAGAGGATGGCAAAAAGTTATTTTTCTTTTCTTATCACTTTTTCTTCTAACCTCCTGGCTCTCGGCAGGGGGGCAGCGGGAGAACACCTTCCGTGAAGCCGAAAAGCTTATAGAGGAGCGTGAGTATAACAACGCAATCATTCTCCTCGCAGAGTATATAAAGAATAATCCAGATAAGATAGAAGCTGCACAAAGCCTTCTGGAAAAGATAAAGAAAGCTAAAGAAATTTACAATCAGCGCTACGAAGAACTAATAGAAATCTACAGCCAGGAATCACCGGATTTTGATAAGGCTTACAAAATATTTCAAGAACTGGAGGAACTCGACAGATCGCCAAACAAGACCACGGTCGAGGCCTTTGAGAAAGCCAGGGAGACGGCAGTTTTTGTTTATAACAACAATCGTTTCAAGGAAATAATGAAGACTGCCATGGATCAACTACAACAGGACTCTTATTGGGAAGCTGTAAAGACCTACTTTACCGGTTTTGATCTCCATAGAGAACAGTACGATAGTACCGATTACGGAAATATCATAGAAAACCGTATAGATCATGCCATTTCAACTCTTAACTCATCTGTCGAGCATTTCCTCAGTCTGAAAGAAGAGTTTAACCAAAGAGTCAACAATACACTATCTCTTTTCGAATCCTCCGACCTTGAATCTCTCTCGGAAGAGATAGATTCCCTGAGTGAGATTTTACTCGTCCTTTCCGATCTACGTAAAGATGTTTTAAATGCCATCCACACTATTGAGGAACAAAATAGATTGATTAAGCAGAGCGGTTTTGATGAGGCCTTTTGTCTTACATATTTAAGCCTTATTGTGAAGGGCAGGGATACTGTAGATGTAAAGGAAGGAATCATCGGAGCCTTCGACATGCTATGGGATACCACTTTGAACAACCTTGAGGGAGAATTAAAAGAAAGAGCAGCCACTGCCTTTCAATCCGGTATTAAAGATATGGGAGAAGGTAACCCGAAAGGGTCTGTTAATAATCTGGATAAAGCCTATACTTATTCTCTCCTCACGGTGAAAACGCTGGCACTGCGTTCTTCGAGAATGTATGTTGAGGAAAATCTATCCTTTAGCCCGTTGAGTGTTGAGTCGGAGAAAGAGATCCTGCCTTCTATACTGTTTTATCAATTACTGGCAAAAGAAGCAAAGGCTTATAAGAAAATAGTTAAGATAAACGAAGATAAGATACTTATAGAGACCGGGATAATGGAAGCACAGACAGGAGAGGAACTTAAAAAAATTCGTGAAAATCTTGTTGTTCTGGAAGAAAAGACAGAAGATCATTTGAATGAATGGGAGTCTCTAAGACTTTCGTTTAATGAAATTGCAAAGTTAGGTTTTAATTTAGAAAAGAGTACAGAAGAAACAGGTAATACAATTGCTAGATTGAACAAGATTAGAGCCGATCTTTTGGAGACCGAAACAGCACTGGTGGATAGATCGATTCACATTGCCCTCGACCCGCTTAACGATATCTACTTAAAAGAAGAGAGACGGATAGAAGAGGGGAAAAGATTACTCGATGGATATGAGAAAGTTGTTGGAGAAGACGATGCCGGAGAGCCTATAGTCGTCATGGCTAAAGATCCTCAATCTGCAAAGCAGATCTTTACCACTGCCGAAAAGAATATCGGAGAGCTGAAACAGGAAGTAGAAGAGCTTTTAAGTGATGTAAAAAGTGAAAAACCTTTTATCCTGGAAGATCCTGAGATTAAAGAGAGAATATCGGCCATTGTTGAGCTCGATAAAAAGAGCTCAAATACTATTGATCGACTGGCTGATCTGATCAGTATCTCAGATGAAGAGATCCTGCTGGCAGGTAAGCTGGAAAGCGAAGCACTATTTCGTGTTGAACAGGCAAGAATAGCACTCGGAAGGCAAGAGTTCGCTCTGGCAAGAGAACATCTTAAAATTGCAAGCGAGAGGTTCGACCGCTCTCTGGCAATACAGGAAAATGCAGAACTCCGTAAAAAACGGGACCAAGTTCTAACGGAACTAAACAACCGTATTGTAACCGAAGAGAATGCCATTATTGTTGAGGAAGTAAGAAAACTGATAAATCAGGGTAAGGAGCTCTACGCTCAGGGTGATTACGAAGGCGCCGAAAGGCTTTTTCAGAGAGCACAAACCAGGTGGAAGGTTACCCATGTGGAAAATAAATCAGAAATTGAGTACTGGCTCGGAATCGTAAGAACTGCCTTAAATATCAGGTCGGGAAGAACCATTGAAGAACGGGACCCTCTTTATTCAGAGGTAAAACCTCTTTTAAACGGAGCGAAGGAGGATTTTCTTAAAGGAAAGACTCTTATGGAAGAGGGGAAAAGGCAGGAGGCAATGGGATACTTTGAAAGAGCGGGGGAGAAAATATTTTACGTAAGGTTAACCTTCCCACTCAACCAGGAAGCAAGCGTAATATCTCTTAAAATACAACAATATAAAAATCCAGAAAACTTCGACGCTCTATTCAGAGAAAGGTTTGCTCAGGCCAGGTCGAAAATCGATACAAATCCACAGGAAGCATACATAGAGCTTAAAGACCTGAGTGAAATAAAACCGGATTATCCCGGTTTAGCGCAGGCAATATACAATGCGGAGATAAAATTGGGTATACGAATACCTCCTCCGGATCCGGCCAGAAAAAAGAAGGCAGAAGAGTTTTATCAGAGAGCCTACGAAATTGTGAGGAGCAACGTTCGATCCAATTTCCCTGTTGCCCTCGAATATCTAAATGAAGCCCTGAGACTTACTCCCGATAATGAAAGTGTAATTTCACTTCTCGATCGTGTTGAAGCAGAAATGGGAGGAAGGGCTACCATGGTGTTGAGTTCCATGGCACAACAACAGTATCGGCTTGCAGAGGAGAAGTTCATACAGGGTAGCTATTACGAAGCCTTAAGAATCGTCAATAATTTGATGACCGACAGTAACAACAGAAATTACGGACCCCTTCTGGAATTGAAGAGGAGGATCGAATCAAAGATCTGAAAATCTTTTTTCTACTGCTTCTTACTCTTCTCTCATTTATCTACCCTGGAAGGGGAGAAGCACAAACTCTTTTCTGGGAAGAGCCCGAAATATTGGTCAAGTCAGGAGCTAAGTTCCCCCAGTGCGATTCCGGTGGTGGATTGATGGTAATAGTATGGCAGGAGTCAAGGAGGATCGAAGGGGAAAGAATAGAAATATCATTTTCACTAATGGTAAGAGATAGAGAAAACCGCTGGAATGAGAGAAGAGGAATAGTTAAACCTGTTAGCTATGTGGGAGACGAAGTATCTCTTTTTTCTCTAATAGTGGATGAAAAGGGTAATATTTTTCTGGCAATATCAACTGCAGGAAACACTGTAACTGTATATTTATCAGAAGATAGAGGAAATAATTTTAAAGAAGTGCACAGGTTTGTCTCAGAGGTAACCATTGTATCACCAAAACTCTTCTTAAGAGAAGACGGGGGATTGATTCTGTTTGTTGCCGGAGAGAGCTCCACGTCGGAAGGGGGTAGTATTCTCTCCATCTTCTATTCGAGAACTACAGATGAAGGTCGCTGGAGCTCCCTCAACCAACTGGTTAAAGAGCTTGAAATGCGGTTGAACTTTTTACCCTATTATACTTCTCACAGAGGAAGAGATTATGTAGTTTTTCAGGTTCTGGAGAGCGGAGTACGGGCAAATTACCAGTTGTACTTGAAAATGAGTTACGACGGAGGAGTGACCTGGAGTCCGGCAAAAAGGATAACCGACTTCACCGAGTATCGAGCCGGAGTGGAAACAAGCCCCGATCAGTTCGATAACCAGCGTCCCCAAATAAAGGGGATAAACGGAAAACTGTCTCTCGTGTGGGAGAGACGTTTAGCGAGAGAAAACTCACAAATCTATTATGCCGAGTTAAATCTTCAGGGCGAACTGATTGGGGAACCAGAGAGGGTCACTCAGGGAGTACGTTCTTGCAGTTTCCCAAGGCTAATCCTCTACAGAGATCGTGTGTATGTACTCTGGTTTGATAACCGAGAAGGCAGTGAGCATATTTTTATTGCTACAAAAGATGGTATTTTCTGGGAAGATCGCGATTTAAGCAGAATGCCGGGAATATCTACTTTCGGAATACCGATTATTCACCAGGATAATCTATATGTTGTATGGGAGAACAGAATTGGAAACACCACATGTTTGGTTTTCCTTGCACCCGATCACAGTGTAGAATCGCCTTCGGTAATACCCGTCAATTTTAGAATAGGCAGTAGAAATTCCAATGATAGATATAGATTGCGCTGGACTTCGCCCCAGGACTCATCTGGTATTGCCGGATTCAGTTATTCCTGGGACAGGGATAAAAGTGGTTCACCGCCCGAAAGACTTATGGTTTTACAGAATAATAGGGAGATAGAGTTTTCTGTTGATGAGGATGGATGGTGGTACTTCCACCTCGCAGCTCAGGATTATGCAGGCAACTGGTCAGAGACCACCACCGTCTCTTTCTTTAGGGATACCACCCCACCTCCTCCTGTTAGCATAATAGAGCCGGAAAAAGACGAAAAGGGATATCTCCTTTCGAACACCTTTACCATATCCTGGGAATCACCGGAAGGTGACGAGATAGGAGGATACAGCTATTCCCTCCAGTATTTAGGTAGCCTTGAAAGAGATATCAATATGGAGCGAGTATCCCTTAGACCTCCCCCGGAACGAATAATAACTACGAGTGAGGAGGCATCCTTTTATAATCGAGATAACGGTTACTGGGGTTTTACAGTAAGAGCTATAGATGTAGTAGGAAATGCAGGTGAACCGGCCGGCGTTTCTTTCAAACTTAATAAATATGTACCTGTTACCTATATTACTCATGTAGGTTCTACCAGAGATGCGCTGGGCAGGATAACCCTGGAAATAAGGGGAAGAGGATTTACAGAAGGAGGGGTAATTCAGGAAGTAATTTTGGATAGAGAGGGGCAGAAACCGTACGATTACACCTTCCCTCTGGAGCTGGAGCTTTATACGGTGGAATCGGATAGAATCATACGCGGTCCCGAAATTGAAGATATTGAAGAAGGAACCTACAGGGTAGGTCTTATACATCCTGAAAGAGGACTGTATTTTACAAAACCAATTCTGAAACTGGAGTCCAGCGGAACTGTAAAGTTTGGAGATTTCAGGACGGTTGAAGCTACAGGTTTAAAACCAATTGGGCGAAGGGGCATTTCTTTATCAATAAATACTGTTATGTTGTGGGTTATTATCGTTTTTCTCTCCCTGACCTTACTTTTTTCGATTCAGAGGGTGGCTCAACTTGTAGAAGAAAGTCGTTCCCTGCGAATGGAGATAGATCTATTGATCCGGGGAGAGGACATATATATCGAAAAAAGAAGAGAGAGGATCATTACCATGAAAAAGAAAGGTATGGGTCTGCGAATAAAGTTTACTCTTTTTATAACCATTCTGGTAATTGCGGTTGTACTAATGGTCTCAATTCCTCTAACTTTCTATATGCTGGATACTCAGAGGAAAAATCTGGCAGAAGGACTTAGGAACCAAACCGAAGTACTTCTGGAAAGTCTGGTTTCAAGCGCAAGGACATATCTGCCTGGTAAAAATACTCTGGAATTGGGGTTGATACCGAATCAGCGCACAGCCATGAAAGATGCTCTTTATGTAACAATAACGGGAGAAGGAGCAAATGACCCCCAACATTTTGATTATATATGGGCTACGGATGATCCCGATATAAGCGAAAAAATAGATGGTGAAACTCTTCAAATTGGTCTATCACGTATAGAAGATGAACTATCTGAAGAGATAAGTAAACTGAGAGAGAAAATAAACTTACAGGCAAGGGAGAGCGTTACTGCACTCACAGAAGAGCTCGACCGTCTTGGTGCAAGAGCACGGGAGCTTGCGTTATCGGATGAGCCCGGTGCAGAGGAAGAGCTGTCCAGATATCAGGAGGAGATTGCAAATCTTGAAAAAGTTGTTAATCAGAGGCTTTCCGAAATAGCGGCTGTAGTGGGCAGTGTGCCGAGATTTAATCCAGAAGATCTGGATCCGAATACAACAAGATATGTTTTTTACAAACCTATTGTATACAGAACGATTGGAGAGGATCGCTATTTCCGCGGCGTTGTAAGATTGGGAGTAACTACTGAACGTATATTAAACGAGATAGAGGAATCCAGAAGAAACCTGTTATTAATTATCGGCGCTATTGCTCTTATATCTATCGCTCTTGGAGTTGTCGGAGCGTTAATCTTCGCCTCTATTATGATTATTCCTATCAACAGGTTGCTTAAAGGGGTGGAGATAATACGTGATACAGAGGATAAGGAGAATCTCAAGGACCACATAATAAATGTTAAGACCAGAGATGAGCTGTCAACTCTTGCTGAAACGGTCAATCAGATGACAACGGGGCTGGTGAAAGCTGCCATAGCGAGTAAGGAACTCACCGTCGGAAAGGAAGTGCAGAAAATGTATATCCCCCTGGAGAAAGATACAGCAGGAAATAAACTTACAACCGGAAAGGAGACTACTGAAAATGTGGAGTTTTTCGGTTATTACGAGGGGGCTAAAGGAGTTTCCGGAGATTACTTTGATTTCAAGAAACTGGACGAGAAACACTATGCAATCATTAAATGTGATGTCGCGGGTAAAGGAGTACCGGCCGCTCTTATCATGATTGAAGTTGCCACGATCTTTCTTGACTACTTCAGAGAATGGTCTTTGAAAAAAGATGGTATTCAACTGGAAAAACTTGTATACCGGATGAACGATCTACTCGAAGAAAGAGGATTTAAGGGAAGGTTTGCCGCGCTGATTGTAGTGCTTATCAATATTGAAACAGGAACATGTTATCTCTGCAATGCAGGGGATAATCTGGTACACATTTTCGACAGCGAAAAAAGTAAAATGATTCAGAAAGAGCTTCCCGAAGCGCCTGCTGCCGGTGTGTTTCCCTCGATGCTTGTACAGATGCAGTCCGGTTTTCAGCAGGTAACCTTTAAGTTAAAAAAAGATGATTGCATGTTGCTCTTCACAGATGGTATTGAAGAGGCAAAAAGAATTTTTAGGGATGAAAACTTCAATCATATTGTGTGCAGAGAGCCCGGGTTAAAAGAGGGTGAGCTTCACATTACCCACCCAGTGGGAAGCGGCGACGAGGAGCTGGGAATCACCCGAATATATGAAATAGTTGATGCGGTATTCAATCGCACAATGTTTTCTCTTTTCAAATTTCACAACCCCATACCCGGGGAGAAGCTAACCTTTAATTTTACGAATTGTGAAGGCACCA
This sequence comes from Spirochaetota bacterium, assembly GCA_003645645.1. Classification (GTDB taxonomy): domain Bacteria; phylum Spirochaetota; class Spirochaetia; order SPDA01; family B32-G16; genus B32-G16. The sequence goes on from QNBH01000004.1 coordinate 29,746, forward strand.
TTGAGGAAGTGGTTCTTGCAATGGTAGCGGTGGAGAAAGTTTTCAGGCTATACAGGGATCCTACGGCAGGTGTGGATAATAGAGTAATGGTAGACAGAAAGATAGATGAGTTTTTGAAAAAACACTTCGAGCAGTATAGAGTTTATTTCAACCATCCTATTGAACATGGTGAGAATGGCCAGTATGTTTATTACTCCCATCTTAAAGAGGATGAACAGTACGATGATCTTACAATTTTAGGTATAAGAAAGCTATAATAAATGAAGCCCCGGTTTTTTTGTGACAACTGTGGAAAAGAAGTTCCCTTTAAAGCGGAGAAATGCCCTGCCTGTGGAAAATATTTTGAGTTAACAAGGTGCCCCGAGTGTGGATTTTCAGGAAAACAGGATCTTTTTTTCTCCGGATGTCCTGCCTGTGGTTATCTCGGTGTACCCTCCTATCATTTGCAAAAGAGAAAAGAGGAGTCAAAGAGTCACCTCTCTGCGCCGGTTGAAATACAAAAAGAGAGTACTAAAAGCCTGCCTCTCTGGTTTTATTTGTTTTCGATACTAATCCTTTCTGGTGCAATAATTCTCTTTTTTATCCTCCTGTTAAATTAAGCAGGGCAAATAACCTCTGCTATTGCAGGTCATCCTTTTATTGATGCTCAAGTAACTGCTTAATCTCTTTTTTATACAATTCGTTTACCACATCTCTCCGTATTTTGAGAGTGTGAGTTAACTCTTTTCCAACCTCAAAGGGCTGTGCAAGTAACTTGAACCTGAAGATTCTTTCAAAAGGTTTAAATCCGGTTTTGCTGTTTACCAAGTGCTGAATTTCGTTGTAAATAACATTCTGGATCTCCGGGTCTTCTAACAGTTCTTCTTTGTCGATATAGGGTTTTTCTTCTGCAGAGGCAATCTGTTCCAGTTTTTCCATATTTGGTACGATGAGCGCTCCAAGAAACTTCTGATCCTGTCCCACCACCATAGCCTGGTCGATATACTCGGACTGCACAAGCTTATCTTCTATTGGGGTAGGTTCCACATTTTCACCGCCCATAAGCACAATGGTCTCTTTTGCCCTTCCCAGAACCTTAAACTCCCCGGTATGGGTGAAAATTACAATATCACCAGTATTCAGCCAGCCATCCTGTAAGACTTCTGCTGTTGCCTCGGGTTTTTTATAGTATCCTTTCATGACTTGATCACTCTTAACCCACAGCACACCCTTGTGTCCGGGCGGCAGGGGTGTGAGGTTCTCATCGAGTACTCTGTATTCTATATCCCTTAGAAGAGGCCCTACCGTAGAGGTAACCGGTGCCTTCTGTTTTCTTACAGCCAGTATGGGTGCCGTTTCGGTAAGCCCATAACCTTCCAGAAGGAGGACCCCTGCGGCCTGAAAAAAACGGTCAACATAAGGGGGGAGTGCTCCTCCTCCGGATATACCGGCGATAAATTTCCCTCCCAACCTGGCTTTTAGTTTACTGAAAACCAGGATGTTACCCAGGGCCTTTAAAGGTGATAGAAGAATAAGGGGAATTATGCTAATAATAATGTCAAGAGAACGGATTCTTTTTCTAAACTGGGGTAGAAGACCCCGGAACATGTTGTAGAAATAGGCATAAGTCTCTCCCACTCCAACGAAAAAATGGAAAAGTGCCTTCTTTATACCACCCTCACTGTTCACGTTTCTGTATATGGCAGCCCTTATACCTTCCCAGATGCGGGGTACCGATGCCATCCAGTGGGGTTTAACTTTCTGCATATCTTCAAGCATTATCTTACCGATGGGTTTTGAATAGGCTATTGTTGCTCCTATATTCATGATTATATAATCTACTGCCCTTTCAAAAGAATGCCAGACGGGAAGAATACTTAAGAAAACATCCCCAGGGCTTACAAATATATAGTCGTATACTCTTTCAAGTTGAAATATAAAGTTGCGATGGGTTAGCATTGCCCCCTTCGGTTCACCCGTAGTACCTGAAGTGTAAATTATCGTAGCCAGATCATCCGACTTCCCCTCCTCCATTTCTTTCTCAAAGAGATTGGGATTTTCTTTTAAGGCAGTTTCTCCGCGTTCCGAAATCTCTTTAAAAGTAAAAAACTCTACATCTCCGTGTTTCTCCTTCTCTTTATTTGTAAAGTTTCCTTCAAACAGGATGATTTTTTTAAGCAATGGCAGATCTTTCTTTTTGGAGAGTATTTTCTCCACTTGAGTTTTATTTTCAGCAAAAGAGAGATGGCAATCGGCATGACCCAGAATATAGCCTATCTCATCGGCTGTAGAATCTGACCCCCGGGGTACATCTACCGCACCCAGGGTAAGCAGCGCTATATCCGCTATATACCATTCAAAACGATTGTCAGATATGATCCCCAAGTGATCTCCTCGCTTTACTCCAAGGGAGTGAAGCCCCATGGCAAAGCCCTTTACCTTCTGATAGAGTTCCTGATAGGTAATGGGTTGAAACTCTCCGTTAATATCCTTGGTTAAAACAGCCCTTATCTCGGGATGTTTTTCCACTACCGCCCTGAACCTCTTCGGTACAGTATCGTTGTTCTGAGACATTTTCGCCTCCTGTTTATTTGCTGTCTCCCACCAGGCAGAGCCATTCAGCTTCTGCAGCCAACTCCTCACCCACAAAAGCCTTTCCGCTCTGTTTAATCATGCGGCTGGAAACACGGAGATTCTTTATCTTAAGGCATACTTCCTCATTGGGTCTAACCTGTCTTCTGAACTTAGCCTTCTCGATGGTTGCCAGAAAAAAAAGAGAATCCCCCAGCGTACCCAATAGACTTATTCCAGCTCCTCCGCATTGCGCCAGGGTTTCAGTAAGAATTACCCCTGGAACCACAGGATAATCCGGAAAATGCCCCTTAAAAAAGAACTCTTTATCGGTGAACTTTTTATAGCCTATGATTTCTTCGTCTGTTGCCTTTTCTATGCGGTCTACAAAGAGAAAAGGTTCTCTATGAGGTAGAAGCTCTTTAATATCTTTCATGATGGCACCTGCCCTTGTATTTGGGTTTAAGGAGAATTATAAGTCTATTTTTGTTGTAGAACAAGTGAAATTTTTAAAAAATTGCGTAGATACATTGTAAAAATTGATAGTTAATAACACAAATCTGTATCAAGCATGTGTTACATCTACATTATCTGTCTTAAAAGTGAATAAACTTCGGGAGAATCCCACTCTGCTCCGCCTATAATGCCCGCAAGAACTATTCCATTTTTATCGATTAGATAAGTAGTAGGAATGCTTCTTACACCGTAGGTGCCTCCAATCTTTCCGCTGCTATCCATGAGTATCTCGAAGGTATAGCCGTTCTGTTTTATAAAATCTTTTACCGTTTGCAATGACTCCTGTAGATTTACCCCAACCATAGCAAAGGCTTCTTCTTTTAACTGCCTGTGAAGATTTTCCATGGCAGGCATTTCTTCTCTACAGGGAGGACACCAGGTGGCCCAGAAGTTTAAAAAAACGAGTTTACCATGGTAAGAGCTCAAGGAACGATTTTCTCCGTCGAGTGTTTTGAGTGTAAAATCAGGAGCCTGGATCGGCTTATCGAACACTTGAAAGCCTATTTTTTCAAGATTGACCTCTATTTCTGGGGAAGGAGCTGTGGGATTGGCCTTCTTGCTGGCTGCAGATGCCTCTTCTTCACTTCTTCCGCGACTCCAGATAGGTGTAGAAAGCGTTAGCAAAAAAATAAAACCGGTAAATAGTATTTTCCTCATATAGTAAACTCCTTATCTTTTGTAAAAAGATAATAAATTCAATAAAAAACTGCAAGGATTAAGACGCCATTACTCCGTAAAAATAAATTAAAAGAAGGGTTGTAAAATTATACAATCCATGGGCAATTGCAATTATATGAACATTTCTGCAGCGAAGAAAAATAAGAGAAAAATAAAGGCCTATCAATGCAGTACCCCAGAACCCTACTACTCCTTGATAAAGGTGTCCCATGCTGAAAAGCACTACACTGATTGTTACTGCGTAATAGGTGTTTAAACCCGACCTCTTAAAATTGGTAATAAGATAAGCCCTGAAGAAGAGCTCTTCCCGATAGCCGGCAACTATACAGGTGAGAAAAATCAGAGGGAAAATACGGGGATCTTCAATTTTCCAGTTAACAGGATTTATGAGTATCTCCCTTGCTTTACCCGTAAAAATCGATACTGAGAAAAAAAGAAAAAGAAGAACGCCATAGGTGCCGACAAATGTTAGTAAGGAGGGAATAAATACAGAGATTTTAAAACCGGTAATGCCGTATTCCGAAAAATCATCTGTATGTATCCTCTTTATTATATATAGAAGGAGAAAGATCTGAGGAAAGCTTAAAAGTATATAATTGATATGGAAAACTATATTACCAAAGAGGGTTGCATCGATGTCACTTCTCTGTGAAAGATACGAGGGGAGAAAGAAGACCGCAAAAAGCAGTACGAGCTCTAAAAAGTTTTTCCCCTCTTTACTGTTGAAAATACCTTTCTTATAATTTAAAAACATACTTATACAGTTAAAACTGAATATAATAGTATTGTAAATAGATATTTACATATATAATAAATTATAATATTGAAAAGGATATTTAAATATGTGGTTAGTAATTCTTTTAATTATTATATTCTTTTTCTTGCTTGTTGGTATCATAACCCTCAGAAGACTCGGTGGTGGGAGTTTCCCCTGGTTTCAATTTTATATTAAAGGTAGAGAGTCGGGATTCAGTTTTAAAGAAGTCAATCTCTTAAGAAAGGTCGCTGTAGAAAACAGGTTGGAAAATCCGGTATCTTTGTTCTGGTCAATAAAACAACTGGATCGTTCGATAAGAGGAATAATGTTAAAGTTTCGCTCCAAGGGTTCTGAAAATGATCCCCAAAATGAACAGTTTCTCTCAAAGCTTTTCGACTTCAGAAAGAGGGTAGAGTTTAAGCTTCCAAAATACAAACTCGGAATAAAGACAAGCCGTAAAATTGTACCCAGACAGAGACTCCAGCTAACTCTAACAGGCGGGGAAACATTTACTTCCACGGTGGTAGAGAATCTCAGAAAATATCTTGCAATCTCCTACCCGGAAGGGCCCAAAATGCCGCCCGGATTCTCTTGGAAGGGTCAGAAAATCGAAATTTATTTCTGGCGGCCGGATGATGCAGGCTATGTTTTTGAGACGAAGGTTCTGGAAGACTTCTACGATAGAAAGTACCCCATACTGCATATAGCTCACTCGGATTCACTCCTGAGAAGTCAGAAGAGGGAGTCGGTGAGAGCCCAGGTCAATAAAAACGCATATATCTATCCCCTTAAAACGATAGAATCTGCCAATGAGTTTGAAGAAAAATCAGCGGGGCTTAGAAGCAGACTCATGGATATCTCAGAAGGTGGAGCGGCGGTACTTGTGGGAGGCAAGGCAAAAGTGGGGCTTCCACTTAAGATTCAATTTTCTTTGGGGAAAAATACCATTGTAATGTGCGGTACTGTAAAGGGAGTTTCCTTTAATCAGAAGAAGAATCAGTCTGTTCTTCATATTCAAGCTGTACCCTTAAGCTTTAAAAACAGAAATAAAGTTCTTACTTATGTCTACGATTTATTCGGCGAACGGGAAGCAGAGAAAAAGATTGCTTCAAATAATATAATGAAGAGAAAGTAATTATAGCCTTGAATATAAGGAGTTTTAAATGAAAAAAGGTCTAATTACCCTGCTGTTGGTATTTATAATTTTGTCTTCGAGAATATTTGCTCAGGATGAAACCGGTTCAGAGGAGGCCGGTTCCATGGTAAACATTTATATGCGTAACTTCGTGAGGGCAAGCCTGGGCACAAAAGTTCAGATCCTTCAGGACGCTGCAAAGATTGAAGATGAGGAGATGGGGCCTCTTTACCTCAGGGCAGTTGAGTTTGTTCTAAACAACGCCGAATTGATAGCTACCGACCAGACGGCAACAGAACTGGCCGTTCTGGCCATTCGACTTATAGGAGAATCAGAATATACCCCGGCAAAATATAAGGTATGGAAATTATTCAATACAAGCAAGGATACTACTCTTAGAATTGCCATAATGAATGCACTGGGGATTATCGCAAGGAACGATAATGATCTAATCGATAGTCTTAATACCTGGCTTTCACGGGCAAACAGTTTGCTTGCAGCCGGAGAGAAACCCGATCCCCAGGTTGTAAAGGAGTGTGTTGTTACTCTGGGGAAACTGGGAGATGTAAGCTCCTTTCCCATTTTGTTTACAATCATGAATCTAGGATATTCAAAGGAAATACAGGATAAAGCCGAAGAGGTGCTTTTCGAGATAGGAGGGGATTTAAAAGAAAATTTTATAGGTGTAATAAACAACAACCCGATACCTGAGAAAATAAAGGCCCTGAAAATGGCTCTTGCAAGTGAAAGACTAAACGATAATGAGAAAGGAGAAATCGCCGAAAGAGCATTGATCCTGGGTTTAAGAACTACCACAAACAGCACCGAGGAGAGAGCTGTTCTGAGGGAGATGAGGTTTGAATCAATCAATGCGCTTAATCAGAGGAGATGGGCCAGAGCTACGGAATCTGTAATAGAACATTTCAATACTACTGTCCAGGAGTTTGAGAGAGGAGTATCCGGGCTGGAACGTCTTATAGAAGCTATAGAATGCCTTGGAGCCATGGGCACTCATGAAGCAGCAGAGCGACTCAACGTGTATTTAGGGTTGATGAACTCTTTAAAAGAAAGCGGGAATGCGGTAAACGAAAGAATTGTTTTAAGGGTTATCCAGAATCTGGGAGAGCTTGGGGATAGGGTTGCAGCAGATAATCTGCTCTACATTTCCTATCTTGATTATGGTGATGCCGTAAAAGAGGCTGCCAGGGAGGCCTTTAATAATCTTAAAAGATAGATTCAGGTATTTCCCGGGTATACCCCTTTTCTTCGCTTTGCCGCTGGCAATAGTTCTATATTTTCCCGTAAAATTGATGTTTACGATTACAATTTTTCTCTCCCTCATCATATCGGCTGTTGGTATAACCTTTATCTCCATTACCGGGGCAGGGTACAAGAGTTTAAGAGACTTCGGTTTGATCTTTCTTGCCATTACACTGGGGTTAAATGCCTCAGTTGTTGTTAAAAAGAAGTTCTCCCTTTCCGAAGTAAGCACGGGTATTCCTCATATAAAGGTAAAAAGCTTCGAAGGTACTATTCTCGAAGATGCTCAAAGTCTTCCCGACGGCAGGTCGCTTTTTACTTTAATGCTTAAGAGAGTCTCGGATGGACATGGCACTGAAGCGAGCGCCTCGGGGAAGGTAGTTATTTATTACAGAGGTACCCTTGCTTACGGGTGGGGGGCAGAAATACGGGTGGATTCTGCCTTAAAGAGCCAGAAGGATAGCGGCAAAGAGGATTTTTTCTCCTATCCCGGAGAAGAGGATATCCAATTTTTGTACTGGAGCTCACCTCTTTTAAAGTTAAGATATCTCATGAAAGAAAAGGTTCTTCGATCAATTCAAAAGATGGGCAAGCCGGCGGCAGGGCTTTTCGGTGCCCTGTTCCTCGGTGTAAGGGATGATCTGGGAGTACTGGAGAGGGAGTATTTTCGGCGTGCCGGCAGTATGCATATTCTCGCCCTATCGGGAATGCACCTGGGAATTATTGCCGGATTGATATTTTTTTTATTGTCTCCCATAGCCGGGAAAAGATACAGTTTTCTTATAAGTTTGGTGATCCTTTCCTGCTATATTCTTACCACGGGACTTAAGCCTTCTCTTCTCAGAGCAGGTGTTATGTTTTTCCTGTTCGGGTTTGGCAGGCTAATTGCCCGGGAGACTTCACCCTTAAACATTCTCTTTTTGGCATTTATTATTCTTGCAATAGCAATGCCTTCTTCGGTAAATACCCTATCCTTTAAACTTTCTTTTCTCGCTCTATTTGGTATCCTTGTTGTAAGTAAGAGAGTTATTTTCTATCTTAATCCCTTTCTCCCGAGGGCTGTTGCGCTTTCCATTTCCGCCTCAATTGGTGCTCAGGCATTAACCTCTATTCTGGTGATACCAGTTTTCGGAGTTATCTATCCGGTCGGGATAATCGCCTCACTCCTGCTTGCTCCTTTAATAACCGTCTTTATTGCTCTGGGGATGCTCTATATTGTATTGATACAGGTACCACTGATGGATCAGATTCTCCGATTTTTGCTTTTCTTTATATATAAATGGGTTATTGAACTTGTAAAGCTTTTTTCTCTTTTCCCCGGTCTCCGAATAGAGAGAAATTGGGAATATACTATCTATTTTATCTCTCTTCTCTGTTTCTTTACGGCTTTATTTTACCCTGTGATTAAAAATTTTAAGAAAAGAGTATGATAAATTACAATTCTGCAGCCGAGGTTGCAAGGGTTCTTAGATCGAGGGGGATAGTGCCTAAAAAAAGATGGGGACAGAACTTTCTTGTATCTGCCGGTGTGAGGGAGAAATTGATAAAATTGATAGGTCCGGGAAAGGAGGATGTGGTCTGGGAGATAGGTGCCGGGTTAGGGGCGCTTACCAGTATGCTTACCGGGAAGGTGCGAAAGCTTTTCATTTTTGAGATAGACCCGGGATTGATCGATTTCCTTAAAGAGGCTTTCGGTTCTGTCAATAGATTGTATATCACAGAAGGGGATTTTCTTAAGAGGTGGCAGGAGGTTAGAGAAAAAGAGGGAGTTCCTGATACTATATGTGGCAATCTTCCCTACAGTTCAGGTTCGGCGATTATAGTTTCTCTTATTAAAAAGAATTGCATTCCCGATAAAATGGTTTTTACCCTCCAGAGGGAAATGGCCCGAAGGCTCATAGCCGAGCCAGGAAGCAAATCCTACTCTTCATTCTCTCTTATATGCCAATTTGTGTATAAAGTTAAACATCACGGAGATGTAAGATCCGGATCGTTTTATCCTGTACCCGATGTATTTTCTTCTATAATTGAAATGGTTCCCCACAACAGGTTTACTCAGTTAAAAGAAAGGGAGATATTTTTCTCACTCGTAGATGATCTTTTTGCCTCCAGAAGAAAAACCATAAGAAACAACATTTTTTCAGGAAAAGTAGCGAGAAATTACGGAATAAATACACTTAAAAAGGCCCTTTCACAAAGCCCTCTTAATCTTGAAAGAAGAGGAGAAAGTCTATCCGTCGATGAAGTGGTGGTACTCGCTCAAAGGATAGGAGAAGTCAATTCAGGAGGCTGATGCTTTTTCGTATCTACCTGCTCTTTCCGGTCAATAAAGACCGTCTATATTAAGACTTTATATTTCAGGCTTTAATAGAATCTACAGATTCGAGGATTTTCTCAAACTTCTTTTTGTTTTCATCACTCATCGGACACATGGGTAACCTGTAGATTTCTTTGGCAAACCCCTTTTTGACCATGGCGTATTTGATGGGGATGGGATTTGTTTCGATAAAGCATGCTTTAAAGAAGGGAAGTAACCTATAATGCCACACTCTAGCCTCTTCCAGTTTATTTCCAAGCATGGAGCTTACGAATTTTACCATAAGCGAGGGGATATAATTACTTGCGACAGAGACAACACCCCTTCCGCCGAGAGCTATGAGGGGGAAGGTCATATTATCATCACCGGAGAGTACCGTAAAATCATCGGGTTTGTTCATAATCAGATTCATCATCTGATCGATGTTTCCGCTTGCCTCTTTTACTCCGACTATATTGGGGTGTTTTGCCATTCGGAGCATAGTTTCATTTTCGATGTTTTTACCCGTTCTTCCGGGAATGTTATAAATAATCAGAGGAATATCTACCGTATCGGCAATTTTCATGAAGTGGCGGTAAAAACCCTCCTGAGTAGGTTTGTTGTAATAAGGGGCTACCTGGAGACTCGCATCTGCGCCGCATTCCATGGCCTGAGTGGTCAGCTCCAATGCTTCGCTGGTTGCATTTGACCCTGTTCCTGCAATGACCGGTACTCTGCCGTTGGCCTGATCTATAACTATCTCAATTGCTCTGATATGCTCCTCATGGCTCAATGTGGGGCTCTCCCCGGTAGTGCCCATCGGAACAAGACCGGATATTCCCTCATTGATCTGATAATCTACAATCTCCCGTAATGCTGGCTCATCGATTGACTCATCCTTGTTAAAGGGAGTAATCAATGCAGTATAGACACCTTCTAAAACCATATTTTAATACCTCCTTCCACTGGAAGTTTATTCACTTTCTTCTTTAATAGGTACTGATAATACGAAAAAAACATTATATTTTGCAAGCCCTTTAAGCTCATTTTTCTAAATTTGCTCCACTTGTGAGGTCGGATAGAAAAAGTTATATTTACAGGAATGGAAGTAGGAGTATACGGCCTTGGTAGATTCGGATATCTGTGGGCGGAGATCCTATCAAAAAAGTTTACGGTGAAAGGTTTTAACAGGTCTGGGGAGAGGAAGACCCCACAGGGTGTTATCAGAGTTAGCGAAGAAGAATTACTGCACTGCGATACTATCTTCCTCTGTGTGACCATATCTTCGATGGAAGATGTACTTAAGAGGATCTCGGTTAAAATTAAAGAACATACGCTGGTTATGGATACATGTTCTGTAAAGGTGTATCCTGCCAGGATAATGAGAGATCTATTACCGGAAAATGTTAACATAATAGGAACCCATCCTATGTTTGGGCCCGATTCCGTAAAGCACGGACTCGAACACTTACCCATGGTACTCTCCCCGGTGAGGGCGGAGGAGTACCAGATAGAGTACTGGAGAGGGGTTTTTCATGATTTAGGGCTTAAAGTTTTAATACTGACACCAGAAGAACATGATCGTGAAGCAGCCTATACCCAGGGAATAACCCATTTCATAGGAAGGGTCTTAGAAGATTTGAAACTTACAGAGAGTAGAATAGGAACACTGGGATTTAAGAAAATCCTCGAAGTAATAGAGCAGACCTGTAACGATCCATGGCAGCTTTTTCTAGATCTTCAGAGATACAATCCCTATACCGAAGAGATGCGGAGAAACTTAAACATCTCTCTACAGAAAATTATGGATAAGCTTAAGACCGATGCTTGACAGTACCCTTAAGCAGAGTTAGGATATTTTTCAAATTGTGGAGAGTAGAATGGCGGAAATAAGAATTAAAAGCATTGATGAATCGGAACTGGATACGGTTCTTGCCGAGGATATAGATTTTGTAGGAGAACTTAAGTTTACCAAACCTCTAATGATAAAAGGAAGATTCAAGGGAGAGATAAAAGCCACGGGAGATTTATATATAGGAGAAAATGCCTTTGTGGATGCAAAAATAGAGGCAAACGTGGTTTCTCTTAAAGGCAGGGTAAAGGGTAATATACTGGCAAATTCTCGAGTAGAGCTTTTCTCAACATCGTGTGTCGATGGTGATATATCGACGCCAAATCTTGTTATGGAAAGCGGGTGTCGTTTTAACGGAATATGTACAATGAAATCAGATAACGGTGAAGATGAAAAAGATAATGAGAAATAGATTAATAATAGTGGTATTTCTTCTTATTGCTGTTGTGTTCCCCCTATTTGCTCAACTCGAAGAGAAAGATGCTCTGGAATTATACCGCAAAGGACAATACGAGGAAGCTGTAAAGGTCTGTCTTCAAGAACTGGAAATAATGCCAAGGAGGATGGATTCCTATGTAGTGCTGGGATGGAGTCTTATCAGATTGGGAAGATACCAGGAAGCGCTGGAATACGCAGAAAAGGCACACACCATCTCTCCCAGTGATTATCGGGTTATCGAGATAATGGGAGAGATTCATTATTTTCTTGGAGATAATGAAAATGCACTAAAATGTTTCGAAGAATACACAGTACTTGCCCCTACCGGTGATCGAATCGATATGGTATACTACTTTATGGGTGAGATTTTTATTCGTCTTGCCGAATACAATCATGCGGATATAGCCTTTTCTACGGCCCTATATCATTCTCCTAACAGAGCAGAGTGGTGGGCTCGACTCGGTTATGCCAGAGAAATGGCAAAGAATTACAATCTTGCTGTAGAGTCCTACAATAAAGCACTGCAGCTTAACTCCACCCTCACAGAGGCACGCAGAGGTAAAGAACGTGTGGAGAAAATGTTGCAAGGCGGATGAGAGTATCTTTTTATACTTTAGGTTGCAAGCTTAATCAGTACGAAACAGAAGCTATAGCTTCTTCATTCAAAGAAAAAGGGTTTATCATAGTTCCTGTTGAAGAGCATTCGGAGCTCTTTATTATAAATACCTGTACGGTAACTTCACGTAGCGATCAAAAAGCCAGGAGAATTATAAGAAAAATATCCCGGGAGAATCCCGAATCGGTAGTTATTGTAACCGGATGTTATGCAGAACTGGACCCTGAAATACTAAAAACTCTTGGTGAAAATGTGTATCTTATCTCACAATCAAGAAAAAATATACTCCTGGAATTACCAGCCCATCTTTGTGAATCTCCGCAGGAGAGACTCTACGAGAAAATTGAGGCTCTTTTAGCCGAACTGTCAGACAATTCTCGACTGTTTTCCGAAGAAAAAAAATTTCAATTCCTTCCCTCTGCTTTCTCCTTTCACTCCAGAGCTTTCCTTAAAATACAAGATGGTTGTGATCAGAGATGCTCCTACTGCAGGATACCTCTTGCAAGGGGTAATTCAACAAGCCTGAATACAGAAGAGGTGATCTCCAGAGCCACCCGGCTTGCCGAGAAGGGATACAGGGAGATTGTTCTTACCGGTGTCAACATATCCTCTTACAGGTGGGACGATTGCAGATTGGAGGATTTAATTGAAAGACTAATTTGCAGTCTGCCTCATACCCGAATACGCCTCTCCTCCCTGGAGCCTGAGATGGTATCTCCGAGACTCGCAAAGATCCTCTCACAGCCCACCGTATGCCCTAATTTCCACATACCTGTTCAATCCGGGTCGGACAGGATTCTAAAAGCAATGGGAAGAAGATATCGCAGAGAAACGGTAAAAAGGGTCGTAAAAAGATTGAGAGAGTGCAAAGGCGACCCATTTATAGCAGCAGATATAATAGTGGGATTTCCGGGTGAGGAAGAAAAAGATTACATGATGACAAAGGATCTTATTCTTGAGTTGGAGCTTTCAAAACTACATGTTTTCCCCTATTCGAAGCGTCCAGGTACACCTTCTGCTAAACTCAAGGATAGCGTAGCCGACGAGGTAAAAAAGAGGAGGGTTCAGGAACTCGGAGAGCTTTCCGATAGGCTTTTAAATAATTATAAACAGCGGTGGAAGGAGAAGGTAGTCTCTCCTTTACTCGAGACGTACAGAATAACGGAAAGTAAAAAGGTATGGTATGGAATAACGGAGAACTATCTTAAGGTGGTTGTTAAAAGTATTCCCAAAAGATACCAGGAGAGGGGAGTGTTGTGTAGGGCAAGACTTAAGAAAGTAGAACCTGAATGCATTACCAGATTTATTTCTATTATGTAAAGTAAGTTTGTTTTTTTTTAACTTCTGCTGTATAATTATAGGTGGCATGGACGATGTACGTCGTGCCATCGATGCTGCGGATGAAACAGACAATCCACGGCAGGTGTAAGTTCATATTTCCGATTGCTGTTTATCCGCAGTAAGGAGATCCAAAAGTAATAAAGGATTAATTGAAATTGTCTATTTGTCGATATGAGATAGAGAAGTGGGGATGGTGATTCTATTTGTCTTTGCTTGAGGCAGGAGTCAGAATGTTATGAGAAGCCTGTATCCGACTATTTTAGCTATTTTACTCTATTTTTTCGCTATTCCCCAATTCAATATAGGTGCTTTAGATATATCGGGAATTCCATTCAAGTATTACAGTTCTGCAATAATGGGAAGAGGAGGAGCTTATGTCTCTTCACCTGAAGGGTACAACTCCCTTTTCACAAACCCTGCAGGTTTTAGCTCGGAGAAAGGCACTGTTACCATAGCTTCTGCGGGTTCCTGGGCTTACATAGAACCGCACAAGGCATTACCTCTGGCAAGCAGTATATCAAACAGTGGGTTGAAGGGCTCTTTGAATATCCTGGGTGAACAGATTACATCGGAAGGTTTCGGTTGGGGAGCTGCTTCAGGTATAGGATATGCAGGAAGGGGTTTAGGGCTTGGTTTTTTGGGGGTTCTGGATTCCTATTTTCACGGATCGGACATTACCAGTGCCAGCGGAGACGTGGTGGCCACATTCGCTTTTATCGGAGGTTTGAGTTTTTCTCTGAATTTTATTGGGATGAAAGTCTCTATAGGCGGCGATGTTCGTCCGATGGTAAGAATTCACTCCCCAATTGAAAGCAGTGGAATTACAAATATGCTGACCACACTTGCCGATGGAGGGGATATATTAACCGCTTTAAACAGTGAAACTTCTTACCACGGAGTGGGACTGGCAATAGATATGGGTATCATCGCAGATATCTCACCATTTTCTATCGGAATAAATGTGCGAGACCTTGGAGGTACAAGGTTCAATTACACGAGAGGGACATTCGGAGATGATTTTGGCAGAGTCTTGCAGGGAAGGTTTCCAGAAGGGGGTGCCATTGATGCACAATCACAGATCCCCATGGAGATCAATGCAGGTGCTTCATTCCATCCCGACCTGGGAGTTGCCGGAATATTTATCGACCCTGCATTCTACATCGATATACAGGATATAACTGCACCTTTAAGAGAAGAGCGTTCGATTCTAACCATGCTACATGCAGGTACGGAGGTAAAATTACTCTCTTTCCTGAAAGCAAGAGCAGGAATCAATCAGGGGCATTTGACCCTGGGTGCAGGATTCAGATTTATCGCTCTGGATGTAAATGCAGCATTCTTTACCCGTGAGCTTGGAAGCAGGAGGGGGGAACACTCCAGTTCTGCGCTGGTAATCGATGCCGCTTTGAGTTTTTAAAATGAGATTACAGGAGGTAAGGATGAAATGAAAAGAGAGCTTTTTAAAAATAAATACTCGGTAATTTTCACAGTTGTAGCGATAATAACGGTAGTGTTGTTTATCTCTTGTCAGGCGGTTTTTACCTTCAGCCCATTTCAATTTTTGCAGAGAGACCCGTCAAAATTGCCGGATGAGCAGAAGGAAGCCTATGCCAGAAATGCTCTTGCCAGTGGTGATAGTGAACAGATGGCGGAAGCTTACGAAGCTATAAACCAAATGCTTCAAGATAATCCCAATGATCCCGATCTAAATCTGCTAGCCGCGGATCTGGCATCGGGCGCATCGGGGCTTAACTCCATGATCAGCTCCCTTGATGTAGAAGGTGGTCTGGATTCGTTAAACGAGGCTTTAGAATCTCTTAATCCCGAAATGCTCGCTTCTATACCTGTTCATGTAACTGTTGCAGAGAACAATGATGGTAATGTGTCTCAATCACAATACATAAATGCAGGCGTTGCAATAATTGCTAATGAGGCGATAGAGGCGGGGGGATTCGATAAGGTAGACTGGGAAAGCTCGAGTGAGGAGCTTGAGCAGGCAAAAGATTTCGCAGAGAAGGGAGGGGTAGATCTGGAAAGTTATTTTGGTTGATTACGGAGTAAATAGATGAGGAGAGAGAACTCTTTTTTGCTGTTAATTGTTATATTTACACTACTAAACCCCACCCTGTTCCCGGAGACAAGAAGAATCGAAGAAAGAATCTCCTCACCATCACCCCGAATAAAAGCTCTGGGAGGTAAGCACGCCGCCCTGGCTGACGATTTTACAACTCTTCTCAACAATCCGGCTGGATTCCAGGAAGCAGGACCTGTTATGAGCCTTTCGGAAATAACCATGGGTGTAAGCGGTCCGATCTTTGATATAGCGGGTGTAGCAATCGAAGGCAGTCAGGGAGATATAGGCAGTGTGATAACATCTCCCGATGTTATTGCGCTCCTTCAGGGGTTGTACTCTTCCATGAGAGTTCAGGGTCCAATATCTTTTGGTTATGTCGGCAGGGGTTTGGGTTTTGGCTTTATAAACAATTCCAACATCGTTTTTTCAAACAACAAGCCTCTCACAATATCTGTTACGGCACAGGAAGAGATAGCCCTATGTGGAGGATATTCCTTTCGTGTACCCTTACCGGAAAAACTTTTAAGCAAGCTCGACGCCGGCGTATTGTTAAAGGGATTTTTAAGGGGAGAGACCAGCATAGAGAAATCATTTTTAC
>QNBH01000005.1 GCA_003645645.1 Spirochaetota bacterium
ACCTTAAGGCTTATTTTTCCCGAATGTTATCTGGAAGATACCGATAAGGAGGAACGAATAAAAAATATACAGTCTTCCATGAGAAAATATATAGAAAAAGAAATACTTAAAGAACAGGAGAGGGGATTTATCCTTGTTAAGAGGGACACCGCCCATTCGAGGACACGTTACGGTTTACTGGTTGCCCTCGATCTGGAACACTACGATTTTACAAAAGGGGCTAAAACTCTCATAAGAGCAACAGAGAGAACTATACTGGAGAGAATACCTCCCAGAAAGGCGATCAGGGAAGGAGCACCCGTGGAGCTACCCCACATAATGGTACTTATAGATGACCCCGATAAAACAGTAATAGAGCCACTTGTCGGTAAAAAAGAAGAGTTAAAAAAGGTTTACGATTTCGATCTTATGATGGGAAGCGGACACGTTACCGGTTATATGATAACAGAGCCCTCTTTACTGGAAAATATAGCCGGCGCTCTTGAGAAGCTGGCAGATAAGAGACGTTTTAAAGAAAGATACGGTACGGAGGATGTATTTCTCTATGCTATAGGTGATGGGAATCATTCCCTGGCCACGGCAAAGGTTGTATGGGAAGATTTAAAGAAGGAGCATTCACAAGATCCGGGCATCATGGAACATCCTGCCCGTTGGGCACTTGTGGAACTGGTCAATCTTTATGATACCGGATTGAATTTCGAACCTATACACAGGGTAGTCTTTAATATCGATTATGCAGACTTTTTCCATCAACTCGAAGCGGGAAGAGATTTCGATAAAATCGAGTATTTTGATAATCCTCGGGATATGTTTAAAGAAATTGAGAGAAAGGATGATACCCATAGTATCGGATTTATGGCAGAAGACAAGTATGGAGTTCTAATATCAGAAAACCCCTCTTCACCTCTGCCTACTCCCACTATACAAAACTTTCTGGATTCATATAAAAGCAGTCACACCAATATCTCCATCGACTATATCCACGGCGAAGAGGCTACCATGAAGCTTGCTTCAAAACCCGGCAACATGGGGTTTTTTCTGCCTGCCCTGGATAAATCCAAACTGTTTAAAACCGTAATGGTTGATGGTGCCCTTCCCAGAAAAACCTTTTCCATGGGAGAGGCAGATGAGAAGCGCTTCTACGTCGAAGCAAGAAAAATAGTACCTTAAGGGAGGCTTTAATTAGAATTATCTCTTAGTGCAGTCCCAATGCCTTCTATAACAGAAGTGCGAGGTCAGGTATTACTCACCCTTAAAAAGAGAACCTGTACCCAACGGTAAAACTTCTCTGTCTATCCGGTTCCAGCATGTAATCCAGGGTTAATGCAAGCACATTGTTCCAGAAATGAAGCGCTATTGCCCTGTCCAGCATATATCCGCCTCTTTTCACCTGGTGAGAGGTATAAAAACCAAATGCCATCGCTGTAAGTGTCTGCAGGATTGTATCTTCGACTGAAAAATCGGGGTGAAGCATGTTCGGCAGGTGGGCTGCTCCGAAACTCACGGAAGAGAAGAAAACTCCTCCCCTCTCCAGAGAAAGGCCCCTGAAGGCGATCTCTTCCCAGGTTGCATTAGCCAGAACGAGGAAGAGAGCCGTAGAAAGCCTTAAACCAAGAGCGCCAATGGGAGCAAGATTCATACCCATGAAGTTGACATAATCTCTCCTGAAAAAGTCTCCGATTTTGCCGAGATCCTCTCCAGCGAGAGAGCCGATTGTAGTTAAAGCAAGTACGGGAATTACCTCAAAATTGAAAACATTGCGAGGTAGAAAGGGAGAGGCAATAAGATATGCTAAAGATTCTCTACCCTCTCTCACACTACCTATTCCGAGCCTCTGGCCGTAAGTATCGATAAAATCCCTGTGGGCTGCATACTGACTGTAAGAAGAGAGCAGTTTGCCGTAAAGGGTGAGCGCCGTTCCTGTAAAAAGAAGCAGGCTGTCGGTAGAATCGAGGGTTTTCTTTCCGTATTCGGTTAAAAAAGTTTTATCATCTTTCAGGCGTATATTAAAGATTATTTCAAGTCTTGCAAAAAGTGTATAGAGAAGGATCCCCTCGCCTGCAAGCGTTAGAGGAACGGAGGTAAGGTATATTAAACCCTCTTCCCTCTTCCCAAGTTTCATCTGGGCTGTACCGTGGATAATCGAGTTTAAGAACATCATTTTGCCATAATCCGGAATTGCCTCTTCCTCATTTAAACCATTATCAACCGAATCATCTTCAAGCTTGCTCTCTTCTGCAAACAATGCAAGTGAGGCAATAAAGAAGATAGTTAATAAAATAAGAAAGGGTTTTCTCATACAATGAGGCATAGTGTCTTTATAAAACTTCGGAGGGAATATTGCAAGCGCCCTGTCTTAAGATTTTATAAGGTTTGGAGGTAACATCCAGAATTGGTGAAGGTTTCCTTCCCGGGAGATCTCCCGTATCTGCAATCAGATCTACATCTTTTTCAAATTCCTTTATAATTTTCTCAATCTGCCAAAGGGGCGCTCCCCCGCTTCTGTTGACACTTGTTGATACGATGGGGCTTTCACAGAGGAAAGTACCTTTAATTTTTTTAATTCTTTCTTCCGGTTTACTACGAAAAAAGGCTACCACCTATGTGGTGGTCTACCGGTCGAAAGCTCGGTGGAGAGACGGGCTTAAGCCCGTCTACCTTCTTTCGGAGCATACAACCAGACCGTAAATTGTATCACAGGGAATAATTGCCACTCCGCCGGATTCAAGGACATAAATCAAAATCTTTTTAGTCAGCGTGTTTTTTTTCAGTACCAATTTTTCTTCTTCCCCCTCCTGAAGTAAGAAGATAGAAGATTATACCCATACTTACCGATATCGCCCTGAAAAGGGGTCTTAAATCGATTCCCGATTTCCTGAACGTTATCATCTTTCCTATTGTATAGTAACCGGCGTCTGGTTTAAAACCCCGCAATTTAATTACCCTCTCTTCCTCCTCGAAATAACCCAACCTTCTTGCATGAAGTCGTATTAGATTAGGATCGCTCTGCAATGCATCCAGCTCAACGGATAACTGTCTGTTTATCTTTTCCAATTCTCTATTGTTCTCATATAATTTATCTCTGTATTCCTCAAGCTCCTTCATTGCCAGAATGCCCGTATTTCCAAAAAAAAATGTAAGTACCGAATATACCGCAAAACCTGTATAAAGAGCAAGAAAAAGACGTGTTCCCTTCTTCATACTTGTTAATACGGATAATTTACGCAATATCTTAACCCCATGTTTATATTGACAAATTGAAACAGCATGAATTACATTATAAAGAAGTCAATACATAAGAATATTTTGCCGATAAATAAATGATCTATACAGTATTGACTTGAGGAGCAAGTGATGACCAGTGATGAATTGAAAGATTTTGGTCAGGAACAGCCGACAGAGCCTCAGGAAGGAACATTTTTCTCCTCGTCAAATGAAGATTCAGAACTTGAAAAATATGGTGTATGGGTAAAGACCAAACCGGAAGATGTAGGTGAGGATTACGGAGAGGAAGGGGAATATCCTCTTAAAGATTTAGAAACCGAAGAAACTCCCGAAATAACTTCCCTCACAGAGGAGGAGGAGGAGCTTCTCGGTGCTCTGGAAGAAGAAATGCCGGATGAGGAGCTTTTTTTCGAGGAGGAGCAAGCAGAAACTCCGGAAACGAGTCGGAAAGAGTCACCTTCCGAAGAAAATGAGCTGGAGGAATTGGCTGAGATGGATTTTGATTTCGATGAGGGCGAAGAGCAGATTCCGGAAGAGGAACCTTTAACAGATGAAGATCTTGCATCCCTTGAAGATGAAAAAAAGGAAGAGGAAGAGCTTATAGAGATTCCCCTGGAAGATATTGAAGAAGAAAAAGAAGAGCCTTTTTTAGAGGAAGAAGCCACAAGCATGCCTACTGCCGAGGAAGATCTTGAAGAAATCGACCTCAAGGATCTGGAACAGTCAGACTATGGAGAAGAGCTTCCGGAACTGGAGGTCGAGGAAATTCCGGAAGCCCCTCGAGAGGAACTTGTAGCGGAAGAAGAATATGCAAAAGAAACAGAAGAAGAACCGGTAAAGACAGAAGCGGAAAAGCCTTCAACTGCAGAAGAGTCAAAAAGGGACGATACAACTACAATACTCACGAAAATCGAACATGAGCTTTCCTCGATAAAAGAGGAGCTTGCATCTCTTAAAAGAGAGCTTACCTCCCTACATATCCCTGCAGCCGAAAGAGAGGCTTCAGAAGAAGAGAAAAAAACAGCAGGTGGTGGTTTTTTTGAAGAGGAAGAGGATGAAACCATTGCACTTACCGGAGATGAGCTGGATAACATACTTAACACTGCCGAAATAACCGAAGAGGCAGGTACGGAAACGGAAGTTCCTGAAGAAGACGAGACTCTTACTGGAGATGAGCTAGACAATATAATGAGTACTGCAGATTTTACAGAAGAGACAGGAGTGGAAACAGAACTACCAGAAGAAATTGAAGAAGAGTTAGAAAAGGAAGAAACTCCAGAAGAGGCGGAAATCCCTTCCGAACAGCTATCTGAAAGAGAAGATATTATAGAACTCGAAGAAGAAGCTCCTGCAGAAGAAGGCGAAGAGCAACCAGAAGAGCCAAGGATGAGAGAAGAAGAGATAACTCCCCTGGAAGAAAATCAACTTATCGACGAAATAGAAATCGATATTCCTCCAAAATCGTCCGAAGAAGAATACGAAGAAGAAGCCTCTGCGGAAAGTGCAGAATCTCTTGAGGAAGAACCTTCCCTTGAAGAGGAAGGAGAGATCACCGAGCTCGAGCTTCCAGAAGAAGAGGAAACATCGACAGAGCCACCCGTTCTCGAAGCAGGTACAGAAGAAGAACTTGAGATTCCCGAGATAATAGAAGAGGATAAAGAGTTTTCACTGGAGAAACCTCATGAAGAAGCACCTGTTGGAGAAGAGGAGGAGTTCGAAGAGTTAGAGCTTCCAGAAGAAGAACCTGCTGCCCATGAAGAGGAAAGTGAAGTCCCCGAAATAATCGAAGAAGCAGAACCACCGGAAGAAGAACCTCTATCTGAAGAAGAGGAGATGGAGCTAGAAGAGGCGGAAGAAGAGCAATTTATACCGGAAGAACCCGAGCTCGAAATTGAACATGAAGAAGAAGTACAAACTCCCGAGGAGTTTGACCTCTCCGGGGAAGGAATATCCCCGCAACCAACCGTGGAGACAGAACCTGCCGAGCCGGCCGAAGAGCAGATGCCGGAAGTTGAAGGTCCCGAAGAAGGCGAAGAAGAGGCCGTTGAGTTCGAGATGGAAGTTCCCGAAGAAGCTCAGGAGGAAGAAATCGGGGAGATCGAAACCGAAGCGGAGCCTCCCGAAGAAGAAGAGTTTGAGCTTGAGCTTATCGAAGAGCCCGTAGAAGAAGAGCTCCCCGTGGAGGAACCCGACCTGATTGCAGAACACGAAGAAGGTCTCTCAGAGGAAGTCGAGCCGGCTGAAGGCGAAGTTCAACCCCAGGAACTTGAATCTGAAGAAACTGAGTCTCTAGAAACAGGGCCAGAACCGGAAAGGCTTGAACCTGAAGAAGAGCTTTCGGAAGCTCCACTTGAAGAGGCCGAAGAGATAGCAGTGGAGGAACCTGCCGAAGAGGTTCATGCTGCAAAAAAAGAGGCATCCTTTGCAGACATGCCGGAGGAGTTAAAAACAGAAATAAAATCCGTATTGGGTTATATGGATCAACTACTTGAATCACTACCGGAGAATAAGATTCAGGAGTTCGCCAGATCCGAACACTTTGCAGTCTATAAGAAACTCTTCGACGAACTGGGGCTTAGTCAGTAATGGGACTTCTGGAAAGAGCATTAAGAGAAAATAAAGGTAAACCATTCTCCGAAGATACAGATGGGGAGATAAAAAAAAAACTATTGAATCCGACCTGAAAGAAGAGGACGATTGGCTCGATTACGATGATTTAAAACGGTTCGGCGAATCTGACGAAGAATCTACAGAAACTCCAAACCAAATAGATGTAGATTCTATCACAACGGAAGTGTTATCTCTTGAAAGAAGTGTCGAAACTCCTGCATTAATTTTTCCCATCTTGAAAAAGCATCTTAGCGTTAAAAAGGGGGCAATTCTCCTTCTCGATAGAAATGAAGATACCTTTTATCCGTGGGCTCATACAGGCTACGATAAAACTACCTCTCACAGACTAAGAATACCCGGAGAGATTGTAAGGAAGTATCCTGAGTTATTGGAGGGAGACCCGGTGTTGATGGGAAAAGAAGAGCTTAATATACTTAAGCCCTTTTTTTCTATAAGGGAGTTCGACCTTATATCTGCATCCTGGATTTGCCCGTTTGTATTTAACGGAGAGGTAATTGCACTGTTTATGATTAACGAATCTCCCCTGTGCACGGAAAAATCAAACCTCATAGAGGTATTCAAACAAATTGCCTTTAAAGTATCACCTATTCTTCACTCCTCAAGGGAAGAAAAGTTTGATGGACTCGATCAGGAAGAACCTCTTCCCGAGAAAGAAGAGATTTATGAGGAAGTCTCAAAAATGATCGAAGCGGCATCATCTTCAAATAAAAAAATCCTGCTGATTGTTTTTTCTGTAGACAGCATGATAGAGGAAATACTAAGAGAAGCTCCGGATGCGGATCCCTTCAGAATATGGCGGGATATAGTGCGAATTATCTCTAACATGACTCCCGATAACGGTAAGCTTTTGGTTATTGATAAGAATAATCTTCTTTTAATGATAGCGGGTAAATCGGTCCTTAACGAAAAACTTCTCCTTCATCAGATCAATACTGCGATGAAGGACTATTTTCACCTGAAAGGAACTCTACCGGTGGTGCAACCTGCTGTTAGAATGTACCCGGATGATGGAGAGGATTCGACAGAATTACTGGAAGGAATCATTCCAGAATCAAAATGATAAAAATTCTTACCTCTCGCTCGGGAAGAATCTACTCTGTACTCGGTAACAGACAACTTAATTCCGCCTATGACCCTGAGAAAGAGGCAATTCGATTTCTGGACAGACAGATGGGCACGAAAAACCCGTCAACGGTGATCCTTCTTGGGCCTGCTCTGGGTTATCTTAACAGGGAAATAAAAAAACGTCTTCCGGAAGTTAAACTTATTTCTGTTTTTTACTCAAAACTGTTTTACCGGTATTCCGGTTTCTATGATGATTACTACTGGTACCCCGGAATCGGAGAAAATCTTTCTTCTTTCTTCTTTCGTACAATTGAAGAAACAGATCTTAGTGATCTTATGGTTATTGAGTGGCCTCCTTCTGCTGCAGCTTTGCCCGAAATCTCGCATAAAGCAAATCAAACCTTGCAAGGGGTGCTTGAAGAATATAACGGTAACCTTCTCACCACCTCTGTCTTCGGTAAAAAATGGATAAAGAATACATTTTTTAACTTTCTTTTTAC
The DNA here is from genome assembly GCA_003645645.1 of Spirochaetota bacterium. Classification (GTDB taxonomy): domain Bacteria; phylum Spirochaetota; class Spirochaetia; order SPDA01; family B32-G16; genus B32-G16. Next base: position 7,422 of record QNBH01000005.1, read on the forward strand.
AGGCTCCTTTTTAGCCCCGGAACACGTTTCCTTCTCAAAACACAATTTCTCCGTTCCTATTCTTGTTGCTGCATCGGGGGTCAGTCTTTTAAAAACTTTAAAATTGATAGAATCATTAAAGGATAACCTTTTCCTGATTGCTCTTCCCTCATCTCTCAGGGCTCTCATTTCCGAAGGGCTTCAACCAGATCTTGTAATCACCACGGATGCCGGATATTACGCCTCTTACCACTTACAGGTTCTCAAAGGCAAGGCCAATATTCCTGTAGCAATGCCCTTTTCTGCGGCGCGGGGTATATGGCGAACGGAAAATCCAGTTTTCTTGCTGTCCCAATCCACCTTCTTCGAAGAGACCATTATTAAAACATCCGGCCTGGAAGCCTTAAGATTACCGGCTAATGGAACCGTGTCCGGCACTGCACTGGAGTTTTCCCTTGCAATATCGGAAAATCCCATTATCCTGGCAGGACTCGATCTCTGCTGGGATGACATAGTCTCGCACATAAGCCCAAACTCTTTTGAACTTCTCCTAAGGGAGCGTGAATACAAAACAGCTCCTGCTTACACCAAAATGTTCGAGAGAGCCCTATCCTTTGCGCCTTACAGAGAAAACCTCAATTCCCTGGATAGCGGTAAAATAATCAGGCTTTCCAGAACTCTGCGAACCTATGCAGAGTGGTTTTGTAGAAAATCCCTTACCCTTCCTGCGGGAAGAGTTTTCAGGCTCGAACCATCGGCGGTTCAACTGGAAGGAATAAAAAATATTACCGGAGACGAGCTTTTTTCGATGTGCAGGAGAAACGGAGGCTTTAAGAAACCAGAACTGCACAATGATATCCGGCAAAACTCACCTCCCCTGTCGGTTAGAAGAGATGTTTCCTTAAAGATTCTATCTTTCTGGCTGGATCGGTTAGAAGCTGTATCAGGGAAGATTGAAAGAGATAATAGTCTCGATACATTTACTTCAGACCCTCTTGTTATGAGCATACTCTATTATATAGAACTTTCCATGTTTCTTAAGCTCAAAAAATCTTTTACAATTGATCTTGCCCGGAACCTCATAGAGAGAGCAAGAAGCTTTCTGGAAACACTTCTTACAAAAATAGAAACGATATGAGCGATAATACAATTCTCGAAAGAAATCTTCTTGCTCTCTCCTCCAGAAATGCTTCTCTCTCCAGAAAGATCGGAGAAGCACATTCCTCGGATATTCTAAAGTTTGTAAAATCACAAACCGGCTTGCCGGTTCCGATCATTTTAAAAGACGGCAAGGAGTATTTTCTCCATTCGCGATTCGATCCAGGAAAGGAAGGAGAAAGGTTTTTTCAGGTTCACTCATCGGGAGGGTATCTCGTATTTCTTGGATTTGGTGCCGGCTATCATATCTTTCCCTTTCTTAAAAGGAAGGATGTTTCAAATATTCTTATAATAGACAGAGATGTTTCCCTTTTTAAAACCCTCTTCTCAGTAAAAGATCTTCGCGAAATCCTGCTGGATCCCAGGGTCCATCTTATGGTTGATGCAGAACCGGAGCAGATAACCGAGTATTTCCTCTCAAGTTATTTTCCGGCTATTACGGGTGATCTTAAAACCCTTCCACTACAATCCAGACTAAAAACAGAGAAACTCTATTTTACAAGGGTAATAGCTCTTATAAAGGAGCTTATAAGCACTCTGGCAGACGACTATACGGTACAGTCCCATTTTGGCAAGAAATGGTACAGAAATACCCTGTTCAATCTTAAGGCAGCAGGAAGTTCCACATCCACCCTTAAACCTGTTCGCAAAGCACTGATTGCAGGGGCCGGCCCTTCTCTGGAAGTGCAAATTGACGAGTTAAGGAACCTTCGAAAAGGGGGAACACTCATCTCAACAGATACTGCCTTACCTGCCCTCTCCGCCTTCGGAATAATCCCGGATATGGTTATATCGATAGATTGTCAACATATTACCTACCATCATTTTATGGGAGATTATCCTCCGGATGTACCTCTGATACTCGATCTTGCTTCTCCGGCAAATCTTACCCGGATTAGCTCCAAGCTTATTTTTTTCTCAAGCGGACACCCGCTGTCACAATATGTATCAAACAATTGGAGGAGGTTTCCCTACATAGATACCTCCGGTGGAAATGTGACACATTCGGCCGTATCCCTTGCCAATTTACTCGGAGCGGAAGAGATTTATCTTTTCGGTACGGACTTCTCCTACCCCGAAGGCAAATCCTACGCTCGTAGTACATACATATATCCTCTCTTTAGTTCCAGGGAGGTTAGAACAACTCCTCTGGAGAGTCAATTCTTCTCCTTTCTTCTGAGGAACAACAATATCGAAAAGGAGTTTACAGAAGATTTTATAAGGTACACCACAAAACCCATGATAAGCTACAAAAGAAGGCTGGAGAAGGCCTTTGAAAACTCTCCATGTAAAATAATATCGGTTCCCGGTAAAGGGTTACCCGTCTCTGCCATCTACAGGAAAGTTTATAATAAAAAGGAGCGGAAGATCTATACCATGATAGCGGCAGGTAAACCGCTTACAGACTGGAGAGACTTTCTTAATTCCTACGAAAAAGAGTTAACTTCTCTGCCCAAGCCTACCGAACCTTTCGTAAAGTACTTCTCTCAACTCGAGCCACACCGGAAAGATGTATGGTTGACTCTCCTGCCTGCGGCTGCAGCATTCAGAAGAGAGATCGGATCCGTCAAACCCGGAGTAGAGCTCCTTAAAATGGTACACTCCTGGAGCAGAGAAACGCTTCGCTGTTGCAGAGAAGCTTGGCTTTAAAACAAAACTATTTCTCCACTACGATTGACTGACTATCGATAAGAATTTCGAAATCGCTCAATGTACCGTTGTCAAGGAAACACTGGATGATTCTCCGTCCCTCCGGTATAAGAGATTCACTCATATATTGATCAAGCTGCCTTTTAAAGAAATCATGTATAATACCAACACTCTTTTCATAAGTTTTATCGTCAATTTCCGGTTGTTTGGCTGGTTGAAGCAGTTCTTCATGGATCTCCACACCCTCTACCACAACACGTTTTAAAGAATAACCGAGGAGGGGAGTAGGAGCCGGCTCGATCTGCTCTCTTGTAAACCAAGCTCCGCCTCTGCGCGATAGATATTCCCGCATTATCCATTGGGGCATGAACCCCACTTTCCAGGCGCCGATGAACTGATTCGGGCAGAGAATGTAGCGTACCCCTGGTGTGTCCATTATTTGCTTAAGAAGTAAGTTTGCCTGGTTTATCTTCTTTCCGGTAGCAAAGGGCCAGTATGAACCTACCCCTTCCGAGGCCATCGTCTCTTCTCCAACAATACTTGGGTTGGCATGTCCTCTGGGGGAGACCAATCTCCACAACCATGCAAGTGCCGGAGGGAGAACCTGAACGAGACCGATTATCCCATAACTGGGATGTTCTTTCGTGCAGGGCGGCGTGCGAACACCAAAACTCCTTATATCAACTGCCACCGGCTTGCAGACAACTTGGGGAAAGCTCTTTCTCTGGAAGATGAAACGAGGATTGGGACAGGGCTTTCCAGGAGCATCTTCTATATGATCCCACAGCAAAGCCGTTGCACCAGGTTTGGTATCGATATTTAGAAAAAGAAGAGGATCTTTGGGATGGATGGAGCGTGCTTCTACATCCGGGTCTGTGCCATAATTGGTAATATGATTTACACGTATAAACCAGGAATCTTCTGCATCAATTATGTATAGCTTACCGTCCCCGCGCTGAATCGAGGGATGACACAACGCCATATCATCGGAAACAGGATGGAGTGAGCATGTGCGGGGTAAAACGATATGGTGTTTTTCTCCGCTTATTATATTTTTGCCCAGAAGCAGTTCTCCCCCTTCCTCCCTGTGTACATGTTCAAGCATCTCACTCTTTCCCCCGCCGCTTGCTCCTTCGTGCATGATTGTTACCTTATTATCATAGGGAGTGACTACCTGAACTGAAGAAGCGTGGGCTGTTATCCAGCCTTCTTTCTCGCCGTAGTGAATCAATGCCCCATAAATACCTTTTTTTGCACTGGGCCCCGGATAGAGATTGTAACTGAAGATCTCGTAGAGTTCTTCCGATCTGTTGTGTATCACCACCTGTTTCCCATGAAAATGGGTATGACGAAACGTTGGAGCAACATAAAGAATACAGGAAGGGGTGATGACTTCCCCGGCGGTATTGATATTTTTTATTCCCTGAAGAAGAGCAAGGGCGTATGCAAAAAACCCCACATTCCATGGAGCAACGACAAAAGCATCCTTTCCTACAACTTCATGTCCTACAGCAAAGGTGAAGCAGGCCAATTTTTGAGTTCTCAGCCATTGAAGTGTTTCATTACGTAACTGTGAGAAAGGTGTGCCATATCGATCTCTGTAGCGAGGTTTATCTGTAGGTAAATCATCACCGATTAACATACATTCAGGATCCCGCCTTCGCATATACGGCTCGGTATAATTTATAGCTATGCCGTTTTTCACCCTGCAAACCTGTGCTTCTTTAACATCTCCCTTCCATTCTATCGAAAAGGTTACATCAAACCACTCCTCTCTTTCGGTAGGAACAGCGGCTTCAATCAGCTCTTCCAGTGTCGCAAAGAACCTGAAACCGGGACACGTCTCAAGTACTTCTGCCAATTCCCTCGGTAAGCTAACCTTTCCTATTGTCTTACGATCCATCATAATTTAATCCTTTTTTTTGAACAGGTAGACTAATAAAAAAGCCAAAATAATGCAAGCCGACTTATTTGTACAGCTTATTCCGGAACTTTATGCGGAGTTAAGTAATTTCGTGGTTTTTTATTACAACCGGTTAAAATACTCTTCGGTTACAGGGGTATCAATACCAAGCTCTCTGCCGATCCGAATCACGGTTCCGCCAAAGATATCCCGCTCGTCCTTCGGTTTACCGGCCTCAACATCCCTCTGGAAGGATGTCTTTGTCTCCGGAGGAAAGGATTTCAACTTTTGCATTGTCGATTCCACCGCATCCGGGGGAAGCTTCACCCCCCTGGCCCTTGCAACCCCTTCAACCTCCTCCATCATACTTCGTACATCGCTTTTAAGCGTGGCATCTGCCAGCAGTTCCCCAAAGGTTTTCCCTGTTACAGCGGTTACAATAGAGAGCGGTGCAATAAAGAGAAATTTAGTCCAGATTGCAGGGAATGGATCCTCGTGCCATTCGCAGGGGATGCCCGCCTTTTCAAAGACCACAAGCAATGAATCGGGCTTTACCGCATCCTGACCACGACCCTTGCCCAGAATCACCAGTCCAGATCCTCCTTTGTGGTGAACCTGTCCGGGTCCCGTTATTTCAGCACTGATGTATATGGCTCCGGGAAGCACGATTCCTCCGGTTCCGTTTTTATCTGGCTCCGGTAGTCTCTTTTCAAGCCCGTTCCGTACACGTTCGTAGATATCCGCACCGTTTAACAGAGGTATGACAAAGGTATTACCCCCAATACAGGATTTAATCGCCCCGACTGCTTCATCCAGGTCATACCCTTTTACACAGAGAAAAACCACGTCCACAGGGGATGCACGTGCAACCGTCTTAAAATCATCGGAAACTGCTGCAGGATCTATCCGATTTTCCCTACCCTCGGTATCGACAAAAATGAAACCATGCTCTCTTATTGTCTTAAGATGAACCCCGCGGGTGATCAGAGAAAGGTTATTTACTCGAGATCCGGGCTTTTGCAGAAGAATACCCAGTTTACCTGCCAGATATCCGCCTATCCCTCCAACACCGAATATGGCAAAATGCATTTTCTATCCCTCCTTTTTAGAGCCCGGTAAACAACCACCGGCAAAGCCTAAGGCTTTACAAGCCCTGTGGAATAAGCTTTAGCTTAATCGCAGGAGGCGATTATTCCACAGGGCAAGCCCTGCAAGGGCTAAGTAATTTCCGCTTTGCAGAAATTACTTAAGTGGCTGTATGCTCCGAACCTCTGAGCCTGCACAAGTATTAGTTCTCGGCCGGCTTCATAGCCTTACTCATATGCAATTCCGGCATAGCCTACAAAAGATTCTGCCGGGTGAATCTCAAGACTTGTGTAATATCCAAGGAGTTGCCCCTCACCTGCACCCTTCAATTTTGCATAGTTAGCTGCTGCTACAGCCCCTCCTGCCGAACAGGCGGCCTTCTCCTTCACACCCAGCCTGATAGCTTCTTCCAGCCTGAACATTAGAAGAGCATCTATTATTCTGCGATCATTAACCTCTTTTACCCACTTTTCTGCTTCTTTACCGTAACCCTTTGGAGTAAAACCGAAAGATATCCCATAATGAGTGAGGTCTGTAGAGCCGATAACCACCATTTTTTTATTGAGTTCCTCCGATGCTCTATGAAGTAATTCGCCAAGCTCAATCGCCTCTTCGGAAGGTGATGCCCTTAAAGCGAGTGCCTTTGTAGAGGGGAAAGAGTATTTAATAAAGGGTAATTGTGTTTCTACCGTATTATCTGAGTAAATATCTTCTCTGAGTGAAATATTTTTACGGAGAAAATCCAGTAATTCCAAATCTGCATCTATCAATCCCAGTGGAGTTTCGTATCCTCCTTCCGGAGCAGCAAAAATACCACCACCGGTTGGTAAATGCCCCCCAACCACAATCACAGAGTCTGCATCTTTTCTTAAAGCTCTAAATACACTAAAGGCAAGTTTCCCCGAAAACTCCCATCCTGCATGAGGAACTATACCGGCAATTGCATTTAAAGATTCAAGGGCAAGCTCTTCCTGCCATTTTTCAAGCATATTCCGAACGGCTCTCTCACTATCGGGATACCAGCCTGGGGGGAGAGAGCGTCTACGTATTTTCTTTTTCATCATATACCTCCCATTTATAATTTTAATAAAGAAATGTGTTATAGTGTAGATAAAAGAAAAAAATATATTCACAAAATCCGGTTTTACTTTATAATAGTAACATGAATAAAAAATTTATTAACTATTTTTCGTTTTTATGTATCCTCCTGGCTCTTGTTATAATCGGATATGCCGCTCTTACCTTTTACCGTATAAGAACAACAAATCTCTCAAGAGTTAGTACTCAATTCGAATCTCTTAAAGATTCCATTGCCACATCATACCTGGCAAAGGGGAGCTTTAATTCCGATTTTTTCAAGACCAATATTCACAGGGCTTTTCAGAGTGATCCTTCTCTTAGAGCACTTGTAGTACTGAGAGATAATTCTGATGTAGAATACCTTTATGCAAGAAACTCGGAATATCTTTTGCAAAGGCCTGAAACATTTTCTTCTACAGAAGAATCGAACCTTTTTAAGATCGAACCGGTATTTGAAGAGAAACTGAGCTCTTCTATTATACTGCCATCCACAGAAAAGCTCAGACTTGATTGTGTTTACGGAGTAATTGAAAAAGCCGATATATTCATGATTCTTCGTAATGCACTTATTCCGATATCTATTCTTGCAGCCTGTCTTACTCTTTTAATCATTCTTTATCCTCGTATTTTAAGAAAACCGGCTGAGGAGGAAACAATCGCAGAGGAAAAAGGAGAAATCAAGACAGGGGAAAGTAGAAGGGCAGAAGAGCCTGAGCTTTCAACTCCGGAAGAAGAAAGGGTAACTTCCTCCACTCTTTCAGATTCCGAGATCGATTCGGGAGGACTTTTCTCCCCTCAAAGCGGATTGGGCTGGGAAGAATATCTCGAGAAGAGGCTTGACTTTGAACTGAGAAGAGCTGCCTCTTTTGATCAGGATCTCTCTCTTGCTCTTCTTAAAGTTCAGCCGCTAAAAAGAGAAGAGTCTCTTTATGCAGAAATAGCAAAGCTATTGATAGAGCAATTTCCCTTCCAGGATATGGCCTTTGAATACGGTTCGGGTGGATACGCAATAATTCTTCCCAATACCGAGTTGGAAAGGGGAATAAGCGAAATGGAAGCCTTCCGTAAAAGGATACGTGAGCATTTTAGCTTAAAAAAACTTTCTATTGCCATAGGATTAAGCTCACGAAGTGGAAGACTGCTTACGGGAAAAAGGATTATCACCGAGGCACACCGAGCACTCCTTAAATCAGAGGAAGACCCGGCGAGATCTATTATTGCATTTCGGTCGGATCCGGAGAAGTATCGCCAATACATTGCCTCAACCATACAAAAATGAGCTATTTTAAAAGATCTTCCAGTTTTTTATTTATCCTTTTTAAACTCCATTCTTCAAGTTCGTAAACGAAGGGTATATCCGCTCTTTTTAAAAAATAGCTCTTCTCCTCTCCATCGCCCACTCTGCCTACTGAAAGCTCATACCTGTTGCCGCCACCTGTAGTAACCACGAGAATCAACATAGGAGAATCCAATCCGGTATCAGTGTTATCCGGATCGGGGATAAACTTCGCCCCCCTGAGGGTTGCAATACTGTTTGCAAGAGAATCCACCTTTGTCTGGTCGAGCTCCTTCTCTTCTTTTCCTTCAATCACCCATTTGTCCATCTGCTCTCCCTCTCTCCTTACAAGAAGATACCTTCCCCATTGCCCCTCATCCCGCCACTCTAAATGTATACTGTCGATCTCCTCTCCGGTAAGTTCCTCGGGCATCACAGAGAGATGTGACCAGTAAGCAGTACCCTGATTCAGATAAAAGGCAACTGTGCTGTCGGTCATATAAACTGTGTCATCGCCTTCGACTCTTACGTAATCCCCCTCACCGTGGATCGCTCTTTTTCCCACCATAAATTCTGTGACTTTCTCTCCTTCTTCATTCTTTAATATGAGTTTTTTAGCACTTTCCGGAGAAAGATCAAAGTCTTTCCAGTTTTCGCGATTTCTGGTTATTTCCCTGAATTTCTTCAGGTTCAGCACATTCGAGAGAAAGTTCTCTATTCTTGTACTCTCTGCAGGAAATGCCCGACCCTCAATTATAACCGACCATGAGCCGTCTGTATTTCGGTTAACGGATACAGACTCTTTTCCGGCCTTTATCTCAAATGAGAAGACATCTGTTAATTTAATTCCCGGGAGAAGTGGTTGTTCTTCCTGTCTTTTCTGAATGCTTTGATAGGAGAAAACCGTCCCGATTACATATACAGCAATCAGTAAGGCTAGTAGAGAAGAGAGTGTCCATATTTTAATTTTAAACTCCATTTTAAGCTCCTCCCCATTCGAGATAGCGTCTCTTTCTTCTTCTTAGAAACCTGTTTATACCATATAAAATTACTAGAAGCGGAATGAGTACGACATTAACAATCTGAGAGAAAAAGTAAACGGCTTTTTCGGTATCCGGGTCCTGAATGGTGTTGAGTCTAATGTCCCTGGCTACCCTCGTCTTTATACGCAGAAGATCATCTTCACTTGCAAGCCACTCTGCTATATTTTCAAGAAATGTCAAATTATACCTGCTTGCCGAGAACTGTATTAAATTGGAAGCAAAATCAGAATCACCTATTACAAGCATCCTGGTTTCCGGGCTCTTTCGGTCGATCTCCTCTTCCTGGTTTGAATCCCCATTTTCACCGAAATATGCGGGGAACATCCCGGTAAGAGCATAGGCCAGAACATACTGACCTTCTGTTTCGCTCCTGGTAGCCTGGAATACATGTGCATTATACGGATTCGTGTCGAAGTTTTTTTCCATGGTCCATGCTCTAGGGGAAGTTTTTAAAAGTTCCTCTGCCTTTACCCCCTCTACATCAAGTTTTTTAAGAGGACTAGGCCATAGAAGATCGAGCCCGGAGAAACGGGCTGTAAGGGGATTATCCCTTAAGACATTCTGTCTTATTACTGCAACCCAGTGCGGGTATTTTCCGATTACCTGCCAGGCTATGCTCCCGAAAAATTGCTGGGGGATTCGGAAATCCCTGGCATATTCATCCAGAACCAGCTTTTGCTCCACCTCTACGCCGTAATTTCTAAGCATATCGTAAAGAGGTGAATCTTCGATTTTTCTGGCTTCCAGATTTCTCATCATATCTACATATACTCCCTCTACACAGAAAAGCACCCGGCCTCCGTTCATAATATAGCGGTCGATGGGTAGCAAATCTTCTTTGCTGAAATCCTTGTTTCCCAGAACAAAAAGCACTGATATATCGTCGGGAATACCCTCTCCTCTTTTAATCTCTCTTACCGTATAATCCCCGCTTAAATTATCCTGCAGAAGAGCGTAGTCCTGGGAGAGTGTCCTTCCGGCATCACCTACGAGGATTCCTATCGATTTTTCCTCATTTTTAACTACTTTCCTGATCTTTGAGGTGAGCTCATATTCGAGGGTTTCCGTCTGCAGCACAAACGGAAGTGTTTCGAACCTGTCGAGATACTGGATAACAATCCCCGAATATACCACAGCTACGGATTTCTCTGACTGTTCTACCACTTCCATCTGTTGCGGAATAACTCCAAGCCTCTCAGCCTGAGAAGCCGACCCTTCCTTTACCGGATCAACCACAGAAACCGTTATCTTGCCCCTGGAATATACCGCATATTCATTGAGCAAATCCTCAATCTGCCCCGGTATGGGCGATCGCTTATCGAGTTTTTCGGAAATATAGTATGTCATGTGAACCTGCTCCGGAATTTCCTTAAAGAGATTCCTGGAGACATCAGAAATTGTATAAACCCTGTTCTCCGTTACATCGAATCTCTTGAAATAGAGGTTGCTGTTCAAAGCGGTAAAGAAAAGAATGCCGACCATCAAACATAGTAATATTATCTCCTGACTTTTCTTTTTCATAATCAACCTCAACCGTTATTGTGTTTATAAATAAAGTCTATTTCCATTTCCTTAAAACAAGAACTTTCATGTTAAAATAGAGAAAAGATACCACCAATATTAAAAAGTAGAGAATATCCCTTGTATCGATTAGCCCCTTTTTAAAACTCTCAAAATGGTAGTCCAGAGAAATATAATTTAGAAAATCTGCCAACCATGAGGGCAGAGACAGAAAAAAGTTAATTTGTCTTATCAATGTAACAACAAGGAGGGCCACAACACCGAAAATGAAACTTGATATCTGGTTTACGGAGAGAGAAGAAACAAATTGCCCCAGAGCCAGGCCTGCAGCTCCAAGAAGGAGCGTTCCGAGGTATTGCCCCACGATCTCTCCAGTTTCAAAATCTCCTAGAGGAGTAAGAGTAAGAGGTACCGGAATTGTAAGTACAACCATTATGCACAGAAGCATTAGAGAACCGAAGAACTTGCCTGCAACCACCTCAATCTCTTTAAATGGTAAGGTAAGCAGTATCTCCTCTGTCCCGGTTTTTCTCTCTTCTGCCCAGCTTCTCATTGTAATAGCGGGAAGAATAATTATAAAAACAGTGGGAATAATCCCGAAGTAAATCCTTAAGGAGGCTGTATTCTGAACGAGAAACTGTTGAATAAAATAAAGCCATACAGATGTAAAAACCAGAAAGAAAAGTGCTACAATATAGGCAATGGGTGAGTTGAAGTATGTTCTTAACTCTTTTTTTACAACCGGTATAATCCCTTTCATCTATCTAACCCCCTCTTCGGTAGTAAGCTTTACAAAAACATCTTCCAGACTGAGATGTTTGGGTGTCATTTCCAGAATCTTATACCCTTCTTTAACCGCCCAGTCAAAAAGCAATTCTCCTCCCGGCACATCGGAGGATATTGATATTCGTAGAGTTGCCTTATCGTTGTCAAAGTATCTGGCTTCTGTTATGGTTTTTATTGTAGTAAGCGAAGAAAGTGATTTTTCCGCCTTCCTTATATCACTCCCCTTTATTGTTAAAACATAGATGGAATCGCCCTTCATTTCTCTGCCTATCTCATCTGTTGCTCCTTCTGCCACAATTAAACCTTCGTTTAATATCAACACTCTGTTGCAAACAGCTTCCACCTCCTGGAGAATATGAGTGGAGATGATCACCGTTTTATCTTCACCAAGCTTCTTTATCAATTTTCTTATTTCCATTATCTGATTCGGGTCGAGACCTGTGGTGGGCTCATCGAGAATGAGAATCCCCGGATTGTGAAGAATTGCCTGTGCAAGACCTACACGTTGACAGTAACCTTTTGAAAGTTTATCTATCTCCTTGTAAACTACAGAGCCTATAGCACATTCTTCCATTACCCGATCGAGATGTTCTTTTCTCGCCTCTCCTGCTAATCCTCTGGCATGAGAGATAAAATCCAAATATTCGTATACTGTAAGGTCTGCATAAAGGGGAGTGTTTTCTGGGAGATAACCTATTGATTTTTTTACCTCCAGTGTATCGGTGTATATATTGTAATTATTGATAAATGCCTCTCCATAGCTTGGATAGTGGTAACCGGTCAATATCTTCATTATGGTGGTTTTGCCTGCGCCATTTGGCCCCAGAAGTCCTACGATCTCCCCTCTGCCAATAGTAAAGGTAACTCCCTTTACGGCTTCCAGATTACCATATTTTTTTCCTAAATTCTTTACTTCTATCATGCAAGATACCTCCGAACTCAATGGCTCAATCTATATTCGGAACAGGAATAATCTGTCCATCTCTGCTTAAAAAGGTTTCCGGAAAAATCTCTCTAGCCTCCTTTAAGAGTTTCTTCAACTCTCTCTCCGAATAACGAGGACTGTAGTGGATTAAACCCAGTTTTCCTACCCCTCCCGCATCACGTGCAATCTGAGCTGCCTGTTTTGCAGTTAGATGTTTCTTCTCGTTTGCACTCTCCTGAAGTTCCTCTGTAAACATTCCTTCACAGATAAGAAGATCGGATTCTGTAACTTCACCTGCAATTTCCGGAGAGTAAGTTGTATCTGTAATGAAACTGACCTTCCTCCCCCTTCTGGGAGGTCCCATTACCATCTCAGAAGTGATACTTCTTCCATCTTCGAGTTTAACTTCAAACCCGGACTGCAGGGAGGACCACAGTGGGCCTCTGGGCACACCAAGCTGTATAGCTTTCTCTGGATAAAAAACCCCCGGTCTGGGATCTTCCTCCAGGGAATAACCTACACACGGTTTGGAGTGTTTTACAAAAAAACTTTTAATTACAAAGCCGTCACCTGAGAACACAACCCCCGGAGAGGTAATCTCCTTAACCACTATTTCATAATTGATATACATATCGAGAACTCTTCTGTTTACCTGAATATATTCCTTTATTCTGGGAGGCCCGATAATAAATAGAGGCTCTTCCCTTTCAACCTGAGAAGAGAGCATCAACATACCAGGTATTCCAGTGACGTGATCGGCATGTGTGTGGGATATCAATATGGCCGTAATCTTCTTCCACCTCAAATTCAGCTCTTTTAGAGATACCTGAGTACCCTCACCGCAATCGAATAAAAAAATTTCTCCTTCTCTTCTCAATAAAACTGAAGTTAGATATCTCCCCGGAAGAGGCATCATCCCACCACAACCAAGAATAAATACTTCCAGATTCATGGCTATTCCAATTTGTGCTGTAGATACTCATCTAGTAAAAAAATGAATGCCTTCCCTTTTTAACAGGAAAGGCATCTAAATTCAAATATGATAAACTCTACTGCTGTTTTAATCTGCTGCACCAGCAGCAACAGGTTTTTTTTGCCTATTCTTTTCTTTAAATAACAGCTTATCTTTCCGAAGTTCTACGATTATATGACTTCCTGACTGGAATCGACCTTTCAGGATCTCCTCGGAGAGGGGATCTTCAATTTCTTTTTGAATAACCCTTCTTAAGGGTCTTGCTCCGTACTTGATATCAAATCCCTTCTCGATAAGGTAATCTTTAGCTTTCTTGCCCACTTCAAGGACTATATTCATCGGTACAAGCCTTTGCATTACCTCTGAAAGCATTATCTCTAGAATCTTCCCTACCTCTTCTGTGGTTAAACCATGGAATACCACAATTTCGTCTACTCTGTTAATAAACTCCGGCCTGAAGATTCGCTTTAGCTCATTCATGGCAGAATGGCGGATCTCACTATAGCTCATCATTCCTTCTTGAGCCTGGAATCCCAGGGTGGAGTCTCTTGATATCTCTCTTGCACCTGCATTTGATGTCATAATAACTACTGTGTTGCGAAAGGATACCTTGTGCCCCAGGTTATCCTGTAATTCACCTTCCTCCAGTATCTGTAAAAGAATGTTGAACACATCGGGATGGGCTTTTTCTATCTCATCCAGCAAGACAACACTGTAAGGTCTTCTTCTTATTCTTTCTGTGAGAAGCCCCCCTTCCTCATAACCAATATATCCTGGTGGTGAACCGACCAACCTGGAGACGTTGTGCTTTTCCATGAAATCGGACATATCAATACGAACCAGAGCATCTTCGTTTCCAAAAAGATACTCCGCCAACGTTTTTGCCAGAAGGGTTTTGCCTACACCGGTTGGTCCCAAGAAGACGAAGGAACCCATAGGTCGTCTCGGTGAATTAAGCCCGATCCTTGAGCGGCGTATTGATGAAGCTACCGCATTGATGGCTTCATTCTGACCGATAACTTTTTTATGTAGTTCTTCCTCGATGTGAAGAAGCTTATCGGATTCGTTCTGTTCCAATCTGGCGAGTGGGATGCCCGTCATGTCGGATATTATTCTCCTTATATCCTGCGCATCTACCACATTTCTCTCGTTCCTGAGAGAGACCTTCCAGTCCTTCTTCATGCTTTCTACTTTTTCTTTAAGCTGACGAACGGTATCTCGCACCGCTGCCGCTTTTTCGTAGTTCTGATTGTTAACCAGAGCTATCTTCTCCGCGGTAAGATTATCAATTTCACGCTCAAGCTCCGCAAGTTCTCTGGGAGGCACACTGTTGTTGATCTTCTTTGAAGAACCCGCTTCATCTATCAGATCAATGGCTTTATCGGGGAGATGACGCTCGGGAAGATAACGATGAGAGAACTCAACAGCTACTTCCAGGGCTTCGTCTGTATAACAAACGTTGTGATGCTCCTCGTATCTGTCCTTTATGCCTTTTAATATGGACAGGCTCTCAGCTACGCTTGGTTCATCAACATAGATACTCTGAAACCTTCTCTCCAGAGCTGCATCCTTTTCTACATACTTTTTATATTCATTCAAGGTAGTTGCACCTATACACTGCAACTCTCCTCTAGAAAGCGCCGGTTTGAGCATATTGGAAGCATCTATTGCCCCCTCTGCTCCACCCGCTCCGATAATTGTGTGAAGTTCGTCTATAAAAAGGATGATGTTTCCTGCACCTAAAATCTCTTTCATTACCCGCTTAAGGCGTTCTTCGAACTCACCCCTGTACTTTGTTCCGGCTATAAGGGATGCAAGATCCAGGGTCATCACTCTCTTGTCTATCAGGGCCTCAGGTACACTCCCTTCTACAATTTTCTCTGCCAGACCCTCTACTATGGCCGTTTTTCCCACACCCGGTTCCCCGATGAGCACAGGGTTGTTTTTGGTCCGTCTGGCGAGAATCTGTATTACACGCTGAATCTCTTTCTCTCTCCCGATTACCGGATCGAGCTTGTTTTCTCTTGCATAGGCTGTTAAATCTCTAGAAAACTCATCCAGAGTGGGAGTTGATTTTTTTATAGGCCCCTGAGGCTTCCGTTTCTGATGCTGTATGTTCATGTTTCTATTACCTTTTGAGGATGAATAGGGAGATTGCCCGCTTCCGCTCAATTCGATTATTACCTGCCGCAATTTCTCCACAGTTATGTTATGCCTGGAAAGGCATCTTGCAACTACTGAACCGGGTTCTTTTGCAGAAGCCAGGAGAAGATGCTCGGTCCCGATATACTCATGACCCAGATTTCTCGCTTCTTCTGCGGAACCCTCGAGTATTTTCTTACCCCTTTTGGAAGGAGGTACATCTCCTAGAATAAAACCACCACCCTTTCTGGGAATGCTCGCTTCCACCTCCATCTGCAACTCTCCGGGGTTGATGTTAAGCTTTTTAAGCACTTTATATCCCAAACCCTCCCCGTCTTTTAACATAGCAAGTATAATATGTTCTGGGAGCAACTGGTCGGAATGGAAGCGCTTTGCCTCTTCCTGTGCCAGTATGGTTAATATCCTTTGTGCTCTTTGAGTTAATCCCTTGAACATATCTATCCTCCATTACACGGATAAACTTCCGATTGACTCGCGTATCATCTTCGCCCTTACGAAGTCTATATCACCTGTCTCTACCCCGGCCTCCCGGCTCTCCAGAAGATACTGGATATGTGCTTTTTGAGTTAATATGAGTAAAGAAGTGATTAACTCCAAAGGGAGGTCCAGTATCCCCAGAGCTACTCCCGCCCTCAGGGCGCCAATCAACTCTATGGCTTCAGAAGAAGAGATGGATCTGCAATTTGTAAGTATTCCATAGGCTCTAAAAACCCTGTCTTCTACCTCTACCCTTCTTTGCCTTAACATCTCTTCTCTGGCCTTTCTCTCATAATTTACTACTTGTAGGGTTATATTTTCAAGTTTTTCTATAATTTCTTTCTCACTCACCCCCATTCCTGCTGAATTTGAGATCTGGTAGATATTCCCCAGCGAGTGTTCTTTACTACCCCAGAAACCCTTTACTGAATACCCCACTCGATTCACTTCGTTAAAGACTTTACCAATAAGAGATGTTGAAACAAGCGATGGAAGATGAAGCATTACGGAGGCTTTCATACCAGTACCGGTATTGACGACTTCCGCATTTAAATAACCCCACTCCAATGATACAGCATAATCCAATTCTTGTTCAAGCTCTGAATCCAGCCTATCAACATCCTCATAGGCGCCGAGTATATCCATACCGCCGCGAAAACCAGCTATGCGTAAATGATCAACTTCGTTTACTACGCCACATGTGTTCCCCGTCCTGTCTATAATGATAAATTTTTCGGGTCGTGTGGAATAATCACTGCTTATCATATTTCTTTCTAACAGTATCTTACGCTCCGTTTGGTTTAATTCTTTAAGCAGGATCGCCTGGTAAGAATTATTGTTCTTAAATCCTGATAGTGCACGAAGCACCTTTTCTTCCACTTCTTTTTTCTCATTTTCTAGCATCTTCCATGGGAAACAGTATCCTCCCAGGTTTCTCGAGAGTCTCACCCTGCTGGAAATCACAGTATCGTACTCCGCCCCTGCGTTGTGAAACCACTTTCCCAGCGGTATATTCCATATTCTATTTATCGGGTCAAATGCTCCCATTCTTTTCCTCGGAAATTTCCAGTTCGTTGATTCTATCTCTTAAATATGCTGCAAGCTCATAATCTTCATTCTTTACAGCTTTGGAAAGCTTCTCCTTCATGAGTTGCCTATCTATCAACAGGGTTTTATACGCTTTAAGCTTTTTAGGGTACTTCCCCATATGATTCTTACTACCGGTCATCTCTTCAAGAAAAGCTCCTATCTCGCGGTCGAAAATAACAAAGCACTCGGTACATCCCAGCCTCCCTGTCTCCCGGATTTCGAAGTACTGGGATCCGCATTTAGGACAGCTCTTTCTATCTCTCTCTGAATCTGAGCTAATGAGTCCAGAAAGCAGGGAGGAAAGGGATGGTTCTCTCTTATCGGTTATGTTGGAAATACCCCTCTTATGTGCACAATCTTCGCACAGGTGGACATCGAAGGATTCGTACCCCACAATTTGTTTTACATGTATAACGGCTTCTCTTTCTTCGCAAAACTCACAAATCATCTCATACTAATTTTACACAATTTTTCTCAAAAAGTCGATAACTTAATTTCTTTTTACCTGTGTCAATGTTTACGAAGGATATCCAGTGGGCGAATTCTGCCTGCTCTGCGGGCAGGAAAATAGGAGGCGAAAGTGGACAGAGCGATTGTAAGAGCTGCAATACCAAAGAGCTCCCATGGGTCTATGCGTATAGGTATAGTTTGAAGATAAAAGGAGGGGTTAAGTATCTCGATTTGAGAAAACTCCTGTTCTGCCCTCGAAAAAAATATTGACCAGACAATTTTAAGAATACCGTTAATAAAGCTTTCCAGTCCACCTATCACCTCGTTGATATTTACAGAGACAAGTAATCCTGCTCCGGTTCCCAGAACCGTACCTATAGTACCTATCAGAAAACCTGTAAACACAAAAGATAGAGATATGGTCTCAGGGCTTGCTCCTGTGCTTTTTAGTATGGCAATTTCACGATTTTTCTCGATCACCATCATTATCAATGCCGAAGAAATGTTTACCGAGGCTACGCAAACAATCAATATCATTATAAAAATCAGGAGACTCTTGGTTGTCTGAAAGGCCCGATACATGGACTCCTCAAGCTCATACCAGGTGTATACGATCCATCCTCCAGGAAGAACTTGCCTTATCTCTCTAATCATTCCGGATAAAGAGCTGTACGGATCTTCCACTTTTATGCCTATAAACCTGCTGCCTGCCTCTCTGAATAGTCTCTCTCCCCTCTGGTAAGGTATGTATACGGCAAGAGAGTCGAGCTCGTGGTAGCCGGTTGTAAAAACACCGCGAACGGTAAAAATATTGGGGCGTAGAATAAAGGGTCTTCCGGGGACAATCATTGCAGTTAGTATTTTAACCCTATCTCCTAACCGAACGTTTAATTTCTCTGCTATACTCCTGCTTATGAGCAAGTCCTCGGGACTTTCCAGATTAAACTCTCCTTGCAGAAACTCAACATATTCTTTAATTGCCTTATCACGGATATACAGATCGGCAGGAAGGGCGCGAAGAGCCACCCCACCAGTTCCTTTCTTTGAGTAGGCGAGTCCCAACCCCTGTATGATTGGTACAGCCTGTGTCACCCCCCGAATCCGGGAAATCTTCTCTGCCAGAGAAAAAATCTCCTCCTCCCCTACCCTACCGGAATAATTTCTGGCCTGTAAGTGGAAAGTTCCCACCTCCAGGTATCTTCTGGTTATCCCTTCTATCATCCCGCTGGCCATCTCCAGTACTACGATAAGTGGGATGAGGCTTAAAAAGATTCCTGCAACAGCGGTTCTCAATTTCCTCCTGGACGAGTCTCCATTTTTTCTGCTTTCTTTCCCAAAAATGTTTCTAAAACAGAGGAAGAGTGCAAGTCTTATATTCATTCTTCTACCAACAACCCCAGTTCAAGCTGGAAATGACAATCACCTCTTTTTGCAATTTCACTGTCATGGGTAACGAGTATAAGGGTTTTACCGAACTTCTTAACCAGTGAAAAGAGAAGTTCTTCCACGTTACGTGAGTTTCGTTCATCCAGATTTCCGGTTGGCTCATCTGCCAGTACAATAGGTGGATCATTTATAAGTGCACGGGCAACTGCCACCCTCTGTCTCTCCCCTCCGGAAAGCTCTGAAGGGTAATGATCCTTACGATTATACATATTCACCTGCGCAAGAAGTTCCTCTGCCCTTCTTTCTGCAATCTTTCTTGGCATTCCCGCCATAAACGCCGGGATCATCACATTTTCCAGGGCATTAAAATCCTTCAACAAATAGTGAAACTGAAAAATCAACCCTATAACACGGCTCCTGTATCCGGTAAGCTCCTTTTCGCTCAACCTTTCTACTTCGTAACCTCCCGCCATTATGCTTCCACTTGTGGGTACATCCAGTCCGCCGATAAGATTTAACAGTGTGCTTTTCCCCGACCCGCTTTCTCCCGTAATAACTACCGTACTTCCCTCTTTTACCGAAAGATTAATTCCCCTGAGTACGGGCAGAAACTCTGATCCGGTTATATAAGTTTTACTCACCTCCGAGAGCTTAAGCAACTCCATGCTATTCGTACCTCAAGACTTCGAAGGGTTTAATTTCGGCCACTTTTCTGGATGCAATAAAAGCGGCGGAAATGCTTGAGAAAAGGGCAAATAAGAATACCGAAAGCACCTCAGGAAAGAGAGTTCTGCTCGGAACGCTCGTTAAATAATAGTAGGATGGAGAGAAAACAGCAAACTCCTCGAATATCTCTCCCAGAAAGGGTGCAATAAATCTGGCTGCAAAATATACAAGCCCGTTTATGATCAGTTCGAGCAAAGAGAATATACCATCGATATTCTGTGAGATTGCAAGACCGAATACAACGCCTATCAAACCACCTATAAAGCCTATAAGCATGCCTTCAAGCACAAAAATAGTTTGAATGGAAGCTGGAGAAGCTCCTACAGACTTCAGAAGTCCTATTTCCTCCTTTCTCTCATAAACAGCTCTGTTCAAGGAATGATATATGTTTCCAGCCACTACAAGAAAGATAAGTGCAAGGAGGATCATCATAATCAACTTTTCCATTCGAAGCGCGCCGAAGAAAGAAGCATTATACTCCCTCCACGATACAATTTTTATATGATTTTCTTTAACAAGGCTCTTTATTCTTTCGATTATGGGAAGATCGTTGAATCTGTCTTCCAGTTTTACGCCGTATATTGTGTTTCTCTCTCCAGGTATAATCTTTTCTGTCTCCCTCAGGGGAATAAAACACATACGCCTGTCAAACTCATAGTATCCGCTCTGAAAGATTCCCGTAACAAGAAACTCCAGTTCCTGCGGTTGTAGTGTAGCAAAAGATGGACCTGCCATACCTATTAAGAAAACCGGATCCCCAACTCCCGTACCGAGCCTGTGGGCAAGCTCTGAGCCAATAACAATCGAGCCCGGTGTGTTGAGGTCAAACTCACCATCTATAATGTTGAGCTGTTCCCGTAGAGAGGGATCAAGATCTCCCGCATTGTGGGGTACCCCTCTGATTAAAGAAACTTCCAGTTCTGAAAAGTACCCCCGTATCATGCTCTGGGCTTCCTTGAAGGGAAGTAAGGCCCTTATGCCTTTAATTTTTTCTATTTCCCGGATGATGGGGGGAGGTAGGGAGACACTTTTAGTCTCAATTCTTACATGATAGGAGCTTATCTCGAGTATGTCTTCAATGAAGCCGAGTTGGAAACCGTTCATCACCGAGATTACAGAGATGAGAGTCATTACCCCTACCACTATTCCTGTTACCGAAAGAATTGAAGGAGCAAGGCCTTTGCTTTTCCTCTTTGCACGGAAATATCGCATTGCAATAAATAGAATCCAGTACAGTTGTGTTGTGGTGTAATAGCGGTCCGAATTAGACCCAGATTGTTTTATTCTTCTAATAAAAACTCCTCCTTAACTTTTTGTTCATCTTTATAATAGATACGAAGAAAGGCGCTCCCCCCTCTGTAAAGCTCTTCGTAGTAAGAGTTTTCGCCGGTGTAAACTATGACCTTTCTTAAAGTATTATCAGCCCAATACTCCTCTATAGCGAGCTCATCATCCTGATCATATTCGTATCTCCAGGTCTCTCTCATGCCGGGTACCCTGCGCCTTTTTTCTTTCAGAAGGCCATTTCTATAGATAAACTCAACCTCCTCAATAAGCCTCCCCTTTTCCGTGGTGATTAAACCGGTCATATCACCATCCGGTGTAAAAGTGGTCACCGTTTTTCTACCGGTTTTATAATTATCTTTTACGGTTCGAATCGGTTTATCGTCTCTTAAGAAAAACTCTTCGCGCTCCTGTAATTCACCTTCCACCCATCTCTCTTTTGCAATCACATCCCCCCTTTCGTTGAAACGGAAGAGGAGCCCCGAATTGTTGCTCCCGTGCCACTCTTCCAATATATTGCCTTCCCAGAAGGAATAGGCTGATACCTGCCTCTCCTGCTCAACGCCCTTGCGAACAATACGCATTAATCTCCCATCCCTATCTCTGTAATAGATATCTCTATAGAGAATATGTCCTTCTCCGTCATATACCCTGGCCTCAGAAAGAAGGTTACCAGAATAGGAGAACTCTTTTTTTTCTATGAGATTCCCTTCCCGATATGTCCGTTCCTCCTCAACCCGTCCTGCATAATTGTAGAGAGTAACCGTATCCTCATCACTTTCCACGACCCTTTTGCGTAACGGTCTTCCTCGATCTGTCTCTAACTCCCATCTCTTGTACTCAACTCCATCTTTTGTAAGCACCCTGGTTTCTCTCTCTCCTTCTTTAATCACTAATAGAACATAGGGAAACTCATCTATTCTATATTCTTCTATCGTTTCAAGGGTCATACCCAATTCATTAGAACGATAGTATATCTCTTGTGAGCAAACAAACAGAGAGAGGTTAAACAGAATAACTAATAAGAGAGATTTCATTCCTCGCCAATTAAAGAATCGAGATAGGTATCGATCCTGAACTCCTCAAGATCTGTGTATTTCTCCCCTGTACCGAGAAAGGAGAAGGGAATACCTAAATTTCTGGATATGGATACAGCTATACCTCCCTTGGAAGTTGCATCATATTTTGCAAGAATTATCGAATCGATCCCAACAGCCTGATGGAATATCTCCGCCTGGCGAAACCCATTCTGTCCGGTAGTTGCATCTATAATCAGTATATTCTTGGAGACTATTCCAGGTACTTTCGTATCGACAATTTTTTTTATTTTTTGAAGTTCTCTTATCAGATTTGCCCTGTTATGCATCCTCCCTGCCGTATCTGCAAGCACTACCTCGCATCCCCTCGCTCTTGCGCTCTGTATGGAATCGAAAATGACTGCTCCAGGATCGGCTCCTGGATTCTGGCTTATTACAGGTATCCCAAGTCTTTCTCCGTGAAGTTTCAACTGATCTATTGCTGCTGCTCTGAATGTATCTGCAGCACTCAGGAGTATCTTCTCTTTTCCAAGCTCCCGGGAGAAGTAATAGGCCAATTTTGCTATGGTAGTGGTCTTCCCAGTACCATTAACTCCCAGTATGAGGAAGAAGTTTATTTTCCCCTTCTCCGGAACAAGAGGGGCTTCCTTTAAATACTCTATTAGAAGCTCTTTCAATGTATTTTGAAGTTCTTCCCTGGTAGACAGGTGTACTTCTGCGCAATTATCCAGTTCATCTATTATTTCCATGGCGGTTTTTGCTCCTATATCCCCCTCTATCAGTGAATCTTCCAGTTCTTCAAGAATCTCTTTCCCACCTTTCCCGGGGGAGAAAAGAGCTCTTATCCTCTCTGCCAGACTCTTTTTTCTCAAATTACTGCTCCTGCTATCTTGTGGTTCTGCTCGTTTTATCACTTAATGCTATGTAATCTATCAGGTGTATTAAAGTATTTACAAAGAGAGAAGTACAAACCACCATGCTGCCTATATAGGAGTTATAGAAGAAAGTGGTTCTATCCCATAGCCTTACAAGCTCATCTTTATCGCCTTTTACATAAGCTACATAACCGCCTATGCCATTATCGAGTGCAAGACCATAGAAAATGATTGGGAGAGGGACAGAAGCTACAAACAAACCTGCTGCAGAATAAAACTTGTTTCGTTTTTCCCGAATAAGCTCATTCCGTTTAATTATATCCGGTGGAAGAGTTATTTTAATATCTTTTGGGGTTTTTTCTGAAATAATGAATGAATAATTTAAGTAAGAGTCTTTTCCTACCCTTACTTCCTCCATCCTATCCGTCTTTTCCAACTGAATCGGTGTTCTGCCCTGCCATCTCGAAGATACATATACCTCGGCATCCAAAGGATAGGTTGTTACGGAAACCCATTCCTTCTCTTTCTCTTCCAGTTTTATATTAAGATCCTTCTCTTCTAAAGGGAATAGATCAATTTTCACCGATCTTTTCCTGTAACCGGGGGCTGTAACCTCCACCAGGTGTTCGCCCCTTTCTATCAGATCGACATCAACCTCACCGATCCCGTAAAACCGGCCATCGATTCGGATTTCTGCCTCTTCCGGTTCCGCACTTATATTCAGGTTAGCCCAATCCCTCCCCAGAATATGGGTTATGATTTTTTTTGCCGCTTCCTCTGCGAGCGAGTTTATCTCACTCTCCGAGGCGGCATTACGGTAGATAAACACCTCTCTGTCCATAGCAGCCTGGTAGCACCTCAGTTCCAGGTAGAAATAACCCTCTATCTCCTCTATTACCCCCCATATTAAAAAATCCAGCTCCATCCTCTCTGAAGTTTCTTTAGCAGATACGAGGGGAGGGGGGAGAAGCGTTCTTTCCTCTCTCTCGGTTTTTTTAAAAAATTGTACCGGCTTTACCTCAGGTATTTCTATCTTTCCGAAAGAAACCTTACTGAGAAAATCCAGCCTGCTTTTCATCTCCTCTATTCCTTTTGATAATCTTAAACGCTCTTCCTGCTTTTTCGCAGACACATTGAATAACAATTTATCGAAGGCGTTGTAAAGGAGTGAGAGTTCCTTTTTTACCTTTTCCTTTTCTTTAACCATTAGACTTTGTCTATACCCTTCCTTCTCTTCTTCCGAGAAAAAGTGTTGTTCACAGCGGGACAGTTTCTCCAGCATCAAAAGGGGAAGACTTCTTAATAGATAGCTGTTTTCGGGTGATATGCCCACCCCTTTCAAAGAAGAGATGCCTACCGTCCATACCTTTTTATGATCCCGGGGAACCCAGAGAGATTCATTATAGGGAAAAGCCGGGAATAGAGCCGTGCTAAAAAATAGAATAAAAAATAATGTCTTTTTTTTCAACTGTATACTCCTTACCCCCTGTCGAGTAAGAATCTTCTTAATATAGCCTTCGTGTTTAAGCACATGCTCTGGTTACCGCCGATACAATACGTTCGGGTTTAAAGGGTTTTACGATAAAATCTCTGGCTCCAAGCTGAATTGAGCGAATTATATATTCTTGCTGACCAAGGGCGGAACACATTATCACTTTAGCATGGGGATCCAGTCTCTTTATCTTTTCCAGCGCCTTAAGTCCGTCCATTACCGGCATGGTAATATCCAGGATCACTATATCGGGTCTCTCTTTAAGGTATATCCTAACAGCCTCATATCCGTTCTCAGCTTCTCCTGCCACCAAGAATCCTGCATTTTCCAGTATCTCCCTGACAGCATCTCTTACAAATTTAAGGTCGTCTGCGATCAATACACGAAAGGGCATGGGAAACTATTTATCCAGATTAAATTTATTAAGGTATTCCTGGATGAAAGAATCTATCTCTCCATCCATTACGGCCTGAATGTTTCCTGTTTCGAGTTTCGTGCGATGATCCTTAACCATGGTATATGGATGAAAAACGTAGGAACGAATCTGATTACCCCAGGAAATATCCTTTTTCTCTTTGTTTAACTTCTCCTTTTCCCTTTCCCTCTCCTCTCTGTAGTATTCGTACAACCTGGAGCGAAGGATTTTCATCGCAGTAGCCTTGTTCTTATGCTGACTTCTCTCGTTTTGACATTGAACCACTATTCCTGTCTCGAAGTGTGTAATCCTAACTGCAGAGTCGGTCTTATTTACATGTTGACCTCCGGCTCCCTGCGCTCTAAAAGTATCAATTCGTATATCTTCGGGTTTTATCTCCACCTCTAAGTCATCCTCAATTACAGGCGATACAAAAACAGAGGCGAAGGATGTGTGCCTTCTCCTGCTGGAATCGAAGGGTGAGATACGCACAAGGCGGTGTATTCCGCTTTCACCCTTTAAATAACCGTAAGCATAACTGCCGCTTATCTGCATGGTGACAGACTTGATACCCCCTTCGGCTTCCAGAAAATCGAGAATCTCGTAAGAATAGTCATTGTTCTCCGCCCATCTTGTATACATACGATAGAGCATGCTAACCCAGTCACAGGCTTCGGTCCCACCTGCTCCCGAATGGATTGTGAGAAAGGCATCTTTTTCATCATTTTCACCACTTAAGAGTTCCAGGTTTCGTAAACTATTGAAACGTTTATTATGCTCCCTTATGTTATGCTTTAGCTCTTCCTCAAGAGACTCATCATCTTCTTCCTGTGCAAGGTAATATAGATCCTTTAATTCTTTTAACTCTTTTTCAAGCTTTTTCCAGGGCTCGAAGCGCTTTTTCAAACGGTTTAACTCGGTCAACACGCTTGCTGCTTTCTCTCTATCGTTCCAGAAATCGGCCTGCTGAGTTTTCGCTTCCAGCTCTTTTATTTTTTTATCGGTCTTTTCGGGTTCAAAGATACCTCCAGGTTTCCTGGAATTTAGAATCCAGCTCTTCTATCTGTTGTTCAAGCTCGGTTAACATATTTTCCCTCCATCTGATTTATTTAAGGCTTTACCACGGTTTTTCTCCATTTTTTCTCCGAAAGAAACGAGATTGCAAAGGCATCTTCCAGGGGATACTGGTAAAAGCGTACCTTGTCGTAGTAATCCGTTGCACGATCGATATCCCGTTTGAGCCTTAACAGCGTATTTTCTCCAATTCTAACGGATTCAAATACATCTTTCATAATGGATTTGAATCCATATCGAAGCAAAAGAGTATGAACCTCCTTCCTGTGATCTTCATTTGCAATATCACAAACTACAGATACAAACATTCGTTACAGTGTAGAATCATCTTTTTTTTCTGTCAAACCCTATTTTTTCTATGGACTATCTAACTTCTAACCGAATATTATAAAAAGGTATGAAAAAAATTTTATTAATCACATTCTTACTATTTAATATAACGCTTTTACTCTATTCCAGTCCACAGGAGGTGTTTGCACCATTCGTATCCCGACTTAAAGTTACGGTAGAAGATTCGAGCATCAAATTAACGTGGAAAGATTCCGAGGATGTGGAAGGAGAAAAATACCTTATATATCGACATACCGAAGAGATAACCGAAGAGAATTTCGAAACTGCAGTACTAATGGCCCAGGTTGAACCTGGTGTAGAGTATTATGTGGATCATCCTCTGGAAAGAGTAAACTACTTTTACGCCGTACTAATACAGAACAGCGCAGGCAAAATATATAAACTCTTTATCCCCTTCCGTAATAAAACCATTAAAGGGGTTGCTGTTAAGACATTGGCAACGGAGGAGCAGCTTGCCGCTGTAATAACAGATATTAGCACACAGGTGGTTGACGATTCGGTTCTTGTTAGTTTTATATCTTCTAAACAGAACCGGAACCTGATAGTATACCGCAGTACATCTCAATTGAGATCAAAGGAAGACCTGGTTAATGCATACCCTATTCGTACACTCGATAGTACGAAGAACAGTTTCAGAGATTTTCCCGTGCCGGGAATCCCCTGCCATTACGGAATAATCGACGCAGGACTTGTGAGGATTGGTAAGATTAGTTTTACACCCGGGGAAAACACCACCGAAAAACCCGTAGAATTGCCTCTGGGGCTCAGAGTCGGACTGCCCGAGAGAACTATTTCTACCCGATCGATTCCCCTTCCCCTTCTGCCCATTTCCATTGCAGTGGGAAGCGGCAGGGCCATTGTCCCTTCTCCGATTTTACATTCCGATGAGAAAAAACAATTAAGCCCTGCCACAACAAAAGCAGTTAACAGCATTCTCAGCTCTATTTCGATTGATAAACCTCCCGAGCAGGAGCCTCAACTTCTTGAGGCGGATAAGGCAGTGGAGGAAAGCGGAGGAGAGGAGTATACGCTTAAAACAATCCTTACACATGAGTTTGCGGAAAAAAGATGGAAGGATGCGGAGAGACTTCTAAAAAACTTTTTAAGCGTACATCATTCCGAGGATGTGGAGCTTAGAGCAAGATACTATCTCGGGCAGGTCTACTATTTCCTTGAGGAATACCGAAAGGCTTTCATGGAGTTTCTTCTCGTAAGAGATAGGTATTACACACAGACTAAACCATGGATGGATGCTATTTTTCGTAAATTATGGGAAGAAGAAGATGGGAAAGGCTAAAAGGTCATCGTCTTACCCGAATGGTGCAACTCCACTCTCTTTATTAATCGGGAAGTCTTGCAATACAGGTGATTTCGACTTTACTGTCTCCGTAAAGCCTCGGTGATTCGGTCGTCGTTCTGGCCGGGTAATGTGATTCTTTAAAAAACAAAGAGTAGGCGTAATCCATGGAGTCGAAATCATCGAAGTTTGACAGATGATATCAACCCTTACTATACTGCTTATGTCGGCACCGATTTCTTTCAAAATATTGCCGATTGTATTCAACACAACCCGGGTCTCCTTCTCCACATCACCGAGTACTTCCCTACCCTCCGGAACATCAGCAGCTACAATCCCGGACAAATAGGCATATCTATCGTCAACAACAACCCAGTTGAATGGCGATTCCGGCGATGGCATGGATTTAGGAACAATAGGACGAATCATCTCATCACCTCCTTCATTCTTTGATCAGTGACCTTAACAGCTCTCATTATAAGGTTTACTTAATGCTGTTGACAACCGACATGCAACAATAATTTTGAATTACTTACCCATGAGGCAACCAACCTTAAAAACCAAGTGCCTGGATCGGAAAACAAACAGAATTATTGCACAATCCGACTATACTCTGATATAATTTGCTCTAAATCGTGCGGAGGGTGGTTCTCCCTATGAGTCTTCACTATTACTGGATCGGTGTGGATGTAGGCTCTACAACGGTAAAGATTGCGGTAGTAGACCCTGAAACAAAAAATCTTCTCTTTTCACTGTATAGACGACATTATGCAGAACCGGCAAAAACCCTGTTATCCATGCTAACAGAAGCACACGAAAGGTTTCCCGATATACCGTTTAAGGTGGCGGTTTGCGGAAGCGGGGGGATACCGATTGCAGAAAAGCTTGGCGCCTTTTTTATTCAGGAGGTGGTAGCCAACTCCATAGCGGTTAGAACTTTTTATAAGAATGCCGGCACTGCCATTGAGATAGGAGGTCAGGATGCAAAGATAATTTTTTTCGGCTACAACCCTTCCACCGGTCAATTGATTGCAGAGGATATGCGGATGAACGGCAGTTGTGCGGGCGGGACGGGAGCATTCATCGATCAGATAGCCGAGCTTCTAAACATAAAACCGGAAGACTTCGGAAGACTTGCAGAAAAAGGCAAATATGTCCATGAAATATCGGGCAGATGCGGAGTCTTTGCAAAGACAGACATACAACCCCTCCTGAATAAGGGTGTTAGAATCGAAGATATTGCCCTTTCAACTTTTCACGCCATTGCGAAGCAGACCATCGGCGGACTCGCTCAGGGGAAAAAAATATCTCCTCCCGTAATTTTCGAAGGAGGGCCTTTTAATTTCTATCCTTCTCTGAGGAGGGTATTCTCCGGCCGCCTCTGTTTAAAAGAAGAAGAAATTATAATCCCCGAAGAACCGGAAGTTTTTATAGCTCAGGGTGCAGCACTTTCTATCGGAGTAATGTTTGCCGATCATACCTCCGGCTATAAGCAGGAGAGTTCTCTAAAAGCCTTAAAAGATTCTCTAAAGTTTAAGGATTTTTCCAAAGACAGTGTTAAGTTAAGATTTTTTGATTCCCCCGAAGAAGAGAAAGAGTTTCTTAAAAGGCACAATCAATCTACACCTGCCGAGCGGGAAATATCTTCCTGCTCGGAACTGAAAGTTTTTTTAGGCATAGATGCCGGCTCCACAACCACCAAGCTCGTGCTTCTCGATGAAGAGGGATGTGTGGTAGATTCCTTTTATTCCGGCAACTTCGGCGAGCCCATTAAGATTATCAGGGATGCACTCCTTGAAATAGAAGAAAAATATAGAAACAGAGGGATAAAACTTAATATACTCGGTGCAGGTACCACCGGATACGGAGAACTCCTCTTTGCCAGAGCATTCAACGCCGATTACCACAATGTGGAAACAATTGCTCACGCAGAGGCAGCCCGTAAGTATTCTCCCGATGTTAACTTTATTCTCGACATCGGGGGGCAAGACATGAAAGCCATAACTCTAAAACAAGGGATTGTTACGGGTATTGTACTTAACGAAGCCTGCTCTGCAGGTTGCGGCTCTTTTATCGAAACCTATGCAAAATCTCTGGGAATTAAAGCCGACCAGATTTCGGAGCTTGCCTTCAGGGCAGAGAACCCTTCCCGCCTTGGATCCAGATGTACTGTGTTTATGAACAGCTCTATTGTAACCGAACAGAAAAACGGTAAAACCGTAGAGGATATCCTTGCAGGTATAAGCAGATCGATTATAGAAAATGTTTTTACAAAAGTTATAAGGTTAACAAATCCCGATCTTCTCGGGGACAAAATAGTCGTACAGGGAGGTACTTTTAAAAACAACGCAGTCTTAAGAGCCTTCGAACAGTACATCGGCAGAGAGGTAATTCGCCCACCTTATCCCGAGTTAATGGGAGCAATAGGAATAGCTCTCCTCACCATGCAATACATGCAACAAAACTGCAATGGTAACAACAAAAGCAGGTTCATCGGTTTTGAAGAGCTTAAAAATCTGGATTACGAGAAGAAACCCGAGCTTATCTGTCCCTTTTGCTCGAACAGCTGTAAACGTACTCTGATTTTATTCTCAAACGGGACTCGCTATATTACTGGCAACAGGTGCGAAAGGGGAGAGATTATGGGTGAGCCTTCCGACCCTGAGGTAAAAGAGAAGATTCGCCGAAAAGAGCTCAGCCGTAGAGAAGTTGCGGACCTGGTGAAGATTCAGAACAGGTTGATCCTATCCGATTACAACAGAAGGGGAAACGTCTCCCGCCCCCATAGAGGCACCATCGGTATCCCCAGGGTTCTCGAGCTGTGGGCAAGTTTACCCTTCTGGAAAACTCTGTTTAGTGCTGCAGGATTTAGGGTGATAGTATCTCCTCGAAGCACCTACGAAATCTTTGAAAACAGTCTTCCCTCGATTACATCCGATACAATATGTTTCCCCGCAAAGATAGTCCACGGACATGTAAAGGAGCTCGTAAAAAAAAGGGTAGACAGGATTTTCATGCCCATGATGATTCGAATCCCAAAAGAGAACAGGACTGCAGGAGGTACCCATACATGCTCTATCGTACAGGGCTATCCCCTGGTGGTAGCCAAAACGGATGCACCGGATAATATAAACGGTATCACTCTGGATACCCCCTGTTTCCACTGGTACAACAGTAAGCTTAAAAAAAGACAAACAATAGATTTTCTGGTAAATACCTTAGGAGTATCTCATAAGGAAGCGCAAAGAGCTTTCAGTGAAGCCGATAGGGCACTCTCTTTATACAGAAAAACCGTTGTCTTTGAAGGGAAGAAAGTGATAGATTCGCTTAAAGGCAAAGAGGATTTTGCCGTTGTGTTTGCCTGCAGACCCTATCATCTGGATGAGCTGGTTAATCACAATCTATCAACCTATTTTACAGCTCTTGGCATTCCTGTACTTACTCTTGAGTCTTTACCCGGGATTCACAGGCAGGATTTAAGCAAAGTTCGTCTTGAGACCACCATACCCTACCATGTTAGGATGTTAGGCGGTGCCCTCTACACTGCAAAACAACCCAACCTCGAAATGGTGCAAATTGTAAGTTTCGGGTGTGGACACGATGCTGTATTGACCGATGAAATAGCCCGCATATTGAGAGAGACTGCGGGTAAGGAGTTACTTGTACTCAAACTCGATGAAAGCGAGATATCCGGTCCTCTTAATATCCGGATAAAATCTTTCATCGAAACCGTGAAAAGGAAACGGCAACTGAGGTTAAAAGCCGGGGAAAAATCCTCCTACAGAGAGCTGGGAGAGACGTTCTCTACTAAATTCAGTAAAAAAGACAGAGAAAGAAAAACGATTCTTGCACCCAATCTATCTCCGTCGTTCTCCAAAATAAGTGCAGCGGTAACAAGGAAATTGGGATACAAGGTTTTACAGATTCCCATAGCCGATCAAATGGCAATAGAACTGGGTAAGAAGTACGTCCATAACGATATATGCTATCCAGCTCAGATCAATATTGGAGAGGCACTGGCAGCCCTGGAAAGGGGTCTTGTACATCCCGATTCCGTCGCTCTGGGTCTTGCAAAGAATTGCGAAGACTGCCGGGCGGGACAGTATGCAGCTCTTGCTCGAAAAGCTCTGGATGATGCAGGCTATACGCAGATTCCAATTGTTACTACAGGAACAGATACAAAGAACATGCATCCGGGCTTTAAGCTTGGTCTTAAGTTTCAGTTGAACATGGTCTGGGGATTATGTTTTATAGACGGATTGGAGACAATGCGAAGAACACTTCGCCCATACGAATTAAACCAGGGAGATGTGGATAGAACTTTCAATTGTGTGCTCGATGATGTATGCGAAGCTCTAACCGTGAGTACAAAGGAGGCTATGCAAGCCTTCAGGGGGGGAGTGCATGAGTTTAACAGGATCCCTGTAGATAGGAGGATTAAAAAGCCAAAAATAGGTATTGTAGGAGAAATACTTCTTAACTACCACCCCTCATCCAATCTCTTTCTGGAAAGGTATCTTGAAAGCCATGGGATGGAGGTGGTAATACCGCCCATGCTGGATTTTTTCCGACGCTCTTACCTGATAGAAATGGACAAAGCCAGGAGAAAGCTTGTTCCGAATCCCTTTTTAACGGGAATAACGGCTTCGCTGGCGAATCGAATCATCGGAATGATAAAAACGAAGGTTGATAGGGCTCTGCAGGAGTTCAGGTTAGATATAAGAAGGGCTTCCATAGATAAATTGATCGAAAATATCAGGGGTTTTATAGATATTTCTTACATCGTAGGAGAAGGATGGCTGTTACCTGCAGAGATTATTCAGATGATAAAGGAAGGAATAAATCATTTTATAATAGTTCAGCCCTTCGGTTGTCTGCCCAATCACATCACGGGAAGGGGAGTGCTAAAGGCCATAAAAGATATGTATCCCCATGTACAGATTCTATGCCTGGATTACGACCCCGATACAAGCCTCGCAAATATAGAAAACAGGTTGCAGATGTTGATCATAAATGCGAGAGAGTACTACAGGACCACAGACACCAGGAGACAACTGCTAAATAAATCGGCATGAAAAAGAGGATAACCGAATGCACAAAGAGAGAATCCTGTTTCTCTTTCTTAAGACAGGAGGGGGGCACATTTCGGCCGCAAGGGCACTTTCGAGGCGAATAGAAGAGCTATACGGGAATAATGCAGAGACCTTCCTTCTGGATCCGATTCCTCCGGGACAAGCCTGGGCAAGGACAGTGCTGGAAGATGGTTACAGGTTCGCCTCCAATATATTTTCCCCCTCCTGGATTCTTCTGTTTGAAATATCCCGGTCTAAATGGATAAGGTTACTCGAAAACACGGCAATGACCCTTCTTTCAGGGAATACAATCGCCCGTGAAATAAAAAAACACAGTATAACAAAAGTGGTCATTCTTCACTTTCTGCTGATATATCCCGCACATCACGCAATAAAGAAGCTTGATAAAAAGATCCCTGCACTTATAGTAATAACAGATCCATTCTCCGTTCACAGCCTTTGGTTCGGGAAACCACAAATTCCAAGAATTGTTTTCTCCGATCAGGCAATTAGAGAGGGTGTTGAGAATTACAATATTTCCCCAAAAAAAATATACAAGTTTCCCCTTATTCTACGCAGACAGTTCGAAACACCCCTTTCTGACAATGAGAGGATTGAGAAAAGAAGGGAGTTGGGATTCTCAACGGAGAAACCTCTGCTCCTCTTCGCGGGTGGCGGCGAGGGACTACCAAAGGGAGAGAAATATGTAAAAGCCTTCCTTCGATCTTCCATCGATGCAGAAATTGCCGTTGTATGTGGTAACAATATCTCACAGAAGAAGAGGATTCAGCAGTTGTGCTCCCGTTTCCCCCATAAAAAAGTAACGGTTTACGGTTATATAGATTTCATGTTTGAACTCATGAATATGGCAGACATTATAATAGCCAAAGGTGGTCCTGCAACGGTAATGGAAGTTCTAATATTAAAAAAACCTCTCATAGTAACTCAGTATGTGTACGGTCAGGAGAGGGGAAATGTGGATTTTCTCCTTAAAAACGGCGTAGGATACTACATTGATAACCCGAAGGGAATGGTAAAGAAGACGGAATATCTTTTAAAAAATCCTTCCCGTTACAACAGGATGATGAGAAGAATCGAAGCATTGAATATCCGGAACGGAACCGATCCAGTAGCCCGTTTTATTATAAGCTTCTCTGAAGATCCTCTACATGCTTTTTAAGCTTTTCTTTTTTATCGAGAAACTCCGATAGAATCCTTCTCTGCCTCTCTACCACTTCTGCGGGAGCTTTTTCACTGAAACTTGGGCTTAAGAGCTTTTTTTGTATTCTTGCTATCTCCTTTTCCGAATTTGATATCTCCCTTTTTAGCTTCTCTACCTCTCTGGGAACGTCGATGAGCTCTTTTATATGGACATAAGCCTCGAACCCCCTGCCGACCACCGGAATACACCCATCGGTCAGTTTCTCCTCATCGGAGATTATGAGCTCCGAAGCGTTTATGAGCAGTCTGATAAGATCGGTGTGTCGTTTTATAAACTCCTTTGCCTCGAAATCCTTCTCCGTCTTTACCCTGACCTTAATTTTCTTTGACGGAGGAATTGTAAACTCGCTTCTTAAGGTTCTTACGGCGACGGTTAACTCCTGTAAAGATGCAAATTGATCCGCTATCTCTCCGTGTTCCCTATCCTCCCTCGGCTCCGGGAAAGGTGCGGTTACGATAGTCTCTTCATGCAGGGGTAACTTCTGGTAAATCTCTTCGGTTATAAAGGATAGAAAGGGATGCAGGAGCCTTAAGGATTCTTCGAGCAAATACATAAGAAGGGTTACCGCCCTGTTTTTTCGATTTTCGTCTTCCGAGTAAAGCTCAAGCTTTGACGCTTCTATGTACCAATCACAGAAATCGTTCCAGAAATACTCATAAACCGCCTGTGCCGCATCGTTGAACCTGTAAGACTCCACTCCCCGGCGGACTCTCTTTACCGCCTCGTTCAACCTGTGAAAAATCCATCTGTCTATCTCTTCCGGCTCAATCTCCTCGAGAGAGAGTAAGGTTCTTCCTTCAAGGTTCATCAAAAGATAACGCGATGCATTCCATATCTTATTTGCAAACTTTGAACCGAAACGAAAATCCTCCTTATCGAGCAAAATATCCTGCCCCTGGGCGGCAAGAAAAACCAGGGTAAACTTAAGCGCATCTGCAC
Source organism: Spirochaetota bacterium (assembly GCA_003645645.1). Classification (GTDB taxonomy): domain Bacteria; phylum Spirochaetota; class Spirochaetia; order SPDA01; family B32-G16; genus B32-G16. Next base: position 42,151 of record QNBH01000005.1, read on the forward strand.
CAAACTCATCCACTATTTCCAGAGGATCTATTCCGTTACCCAGAGACTTGGACATTTTTCTCCCCAGTTTATCCCTCACTATGCCGTGGATATAAATATCTCTGAATGGTGCTTTCCCCATAAACTCCATACCGGCCATTATCATCCGGGCAACCCAGAAAAATATGATCTCGTATCCCGTAACCAGAGCGGAAGTGGGAAAATATTTTTTAAGATCCTCGGTCTCATCCGGCCATCCAAGGGTTGAAAATGGCCACAACCACGAGGAGAACCACGTATCCAGCACATCCTCGTCCTGCCGGATATTGTTACCTCCGCAGTGAGAACAGGCTGAGGGGTCTTCCCGGGCTACAGTCATTTTGCCACAGTTTTCGCAGTACCAGACGGGAATCCTGTGACCCCACCAGAGCTGTCTGGATATGCACCAGTCTTTTATGTTTACAAGCCAGTGAGTATAGGTGTTTTCCCATTTTCTGGGGTAAAAAACTATCTCGCCATCCCGCAGGACTTTAAGGGCCTTTTCAGCAAGGGGTTTCATCCGTACAAACCACTGCGTGGAGAGGTACGGTTCTATCAATGTGTTGCATCGATAGCAGTGTCCTACCTGATGGGGATGGTCCTCTTCTTTGATAAACAATCCATCGCTCTTTAAATCCTCTACTACTCTTCTTCTAGCTGTAATAACATCCAGACCCCTGTACTTCTCGGGCACATTCTCGTTTAAAGTTCCGTCGGGATTTAGTATGTTAATTTTGGGCAGTCCATGCCGTTCTGCTATCTCCCAGTCATTCTGATCGTGGGCGGGAGTAACTTTGACCGCTCCTGTGCCAAACTCCATATTTACGTAGGAATCCTCTACTATGGGAATGGCTCTACCGGTCAGTGGAAGATTTACCATCCTGCCTGCCAGATTTTTGTACCTTCTGTCGTCGGGATGCACTGCAACCGCCGTATCGCCCAGCATTGTTTCCGGCCTGGTTGTGGCAATCTCGATCTTCCCGCTTCCATCAGCCATGGGATAGTAGTAATGATAGAGTTTCCCCGGTATTTCGTAGTGTTCCACTTCGTCATCGGAAATTGCAGTACCACAGTTTGAGCACCAGTTTATAAGATAGTTATCCCGATAGATAAGACCCCGTTCGTAAAGGCTTACAAATACCTCTCTTACCGCCCGGGATAAGCCTTCATCCAGGGTAAACCTCTCTCTTGACCAATCACAGGAGGCACCGATCTTTTTAAGTTGTTCAATGATTGTTTTGTGATGTTTCTCTTTTACCTTCCAGGTCTCTTCGAGAAACTTCTCCCTTCCAAGCTCTCTTCTGGAGGTACCCTTCTGCTTGAGCATTTTCTCCACTACGTTCTGAGTAGCAATACCCGCATGGTCTGTACCCGGTACCCACAGTGTGGGTCTTCCCAGCATTCGGTAATACCTTATAAGTACATCTTGAAGCACATTATTGAGCCCGTGCCCGAGATGAAGTATTCCGGTAACGTTCGGTGGCGGAATAACTATTACAAAGGGTTCCCTTCCGTTATCTACAGGGATAAATAGATTTTTATTCATCCAGAAATCGTAAATGGACTTCTCGAAATCCGCAGGATTGAATGACTTTGGTAACTCCACTGCTTTCATAGGATGGAATAATAGCAGATTGCATAAGAACCTTCAAGAAAGAGTATCTATGCCCAGCACGATGACAGGAGAGACTTGTTCGTGATATATTTAAAAAGGTAACATAGAAGATGAAGCTGTCTTTAATCCTGGTTTTTTCTCTGTTAGTTATAATTTACCCGGGTTTCTCCCAACAGAACAAAACCGACGGAAATAACACAGTCCGCACGGAATTGAGGGAAAGACTCGCCGAAGAGATCGCTGCAAAATACGGGATTAATAATCGTAATATCATCGAAGCCTTTAAACGTGTACCCAGAGATATTTTTTTACCGAATTATGTTGAAAACCTGGCTTATAAAGACACTGCCATCCCCTTAGGCAGGGGAGAGATCCTTCCCTCTCCCGGTAATGTTGCAGTAATTCTAAAAAACCTTTCTCCCGAACGCGGGTCCAGGGTTTTAATTGTTGGAGTAAATACGGGCTATACTGCAGCCCTCTTCGCAAGAATTACCTCCGAAGTTTATGTGATCGAAGCAAATAAAGATAGAAGTGATCGCAATAGAGAGATATTCGCAGCACTGGGTTACCAGAATATAAATCTGAAAACAGGAGATGCTTTTAGTTTGTGGGAAGAAGCATCTCCTTTCGATATTATTTTGATTCACGGCGCTGTAACTTCTGTTCCTGCAGATCTCACCATGCAGTTAGCAGTGGGGGGAAAACTGGTAACTCCTATTTCGGATGAATCGGGTTTTCAACTACTCATACTTATAGAAAGAGGGGTTCCTTCTTTTTCTGTAAAAAGTCTTGGTACCGGTTTTTTTTCTTCGCTTGGTGGATTTTAATTCAGTCTCTTATCAAAGGCTAGCGCTTGAACGTCGGCGCTTGTAGCGTGTCCGCTGCAACCCGTTGTTCAAGTAAGCCGCTTCGCGGCCGGCTTATGCGAAGATGAACGGCTTCCTCCTGATAAGTCTTCGTATTGATTATTTTTTACTCGAAATACGTCCACATCTGAATTATCTTTACCACTTTTTCTTCTTCGTATACTTGATATATTATGCGGTGTTGTATAAAGCGTACTATTAGTTTACTCTTCTTTTTACTGGCGGTCTTTTGTTTCATGCCGTTACCCACTC
>QNBH01000006.1 GCA_003645645.1 Spirochaetota bacterium
CGCGATAGAATATAGAAACCTTCCATATCGGCTTCCGCTACTTCAATACTGGTTGTTCTCTGAGCAGTGCCGAGAGTATCCACAGTTATTCTATCCTGTATTGACTTTATCTTCATGGAGATCAAACCCAGCAGTGATTCCAGTGCTTTCCGGTCGGCTGCCTCTACGGAATCGGGGAAGAGTCTCATTCTGTGTGCCACACCCACAGCGCTGTGATAGCCGGGTATATCCGGGGTACCGGTTATCCATCGAGGCGTTTTCCCTGGAAGTGCTTTCGGCTCCCATGGAATGTGCAGAGAAATCTCCCCATCCAGTTGAGCACGAATATATGTACCACTCTCATCCTGAACTTTATCCAGAATTTTAAGATGTTTCCGCAATACGGGTATCAGTTCCTTGTTGTAATAGATATCCATCTCCTGGAGGTAACCTATCTTACCCGTTGTTTTCTCCTGGAGCAGCTCCGCCCTTCCTTTAAGGTAAAAATACTTTGCTGCCTGGGAGGCAGCCCTGTCCAGACATATCTCTTCTTCTCTCTCCCTTTCCAGATAACGGGATGATGCTGCAAAGAAAACTGGTTTTCCGTTAAGAGGTCGTGTATCCCCCATAAGTGCAAGTTTTTCCGAAAGAGAGGAAGAAATGCCGCTGCCCCATCTCTTATCTGTATTATGGGTAGAGGCACAACCTCCTAGAAAAATAAGACATGCGATTATCGAAAATATGGCCGAAATAATATGTGGTTTATATCCTGTGATACAAATCATTTATATCTGATTTCTTAGAAAAAGCATTTATCGTGGGAGCTCCCTGAACTCATGCTGCATGTGAGTTTGCGAACCCTAAAGCATGAGGTCATAGGAGCTCCCCAACGAGCCTTTATTTACATTAAAAAAAACCATTTTCGCAAGGACAGGCTAATTCATCCTGTCCCTTGATTTTTCTACTTGGAGGATGCACCTGCCTTTGGCGGATTATTTTCAAGCTCTGCATTCAACCTCTCGAGCGCCTGCTGAGCTTTAAACTCTGCAAAGGCAGCATCTTCGTTTCTGACAAACTCTTTCTCGGTTTCTTCGAGGAAACTGTTCATAGGATATGATACCAATGCATAAACCGTTCCGTCCGAGCTTAGCTCTACTTTTTCTGTTTTTGCTCCCTTAAGAGTTGTGTCAGTAATTTGCCTGGATACTGTTTCTACAAATGAGATGACCTGGTTGTTATCATCCACCCCCGCTTCCTGTGCATAGTCTGTTATTGCCGCTTTTATCGATGCATTCATCTGAAAGGCAATATCCTCCCTCGCTCTGGCAATTGCCATTTTTCTGGAAGTATCGAGCTTTGACATTCTGGCGGAACCTACCCCGTAAAAAGCATCATCTGCTTGAGGCGGATTGAGATACCACTCAGGAATATCCGCTTTTTTCGGTACGCTCGACTTTCCGGCCGCCCCCCGACCCGACGCACATGCTGTGATCACAATGACAGTTGCAATAACAATAGGGATGAGAACGATTAATTTTTTCCTCATAAACTTAACTCCTTGTTAAACTGTTTTTTTATTATTTCTTATTTATTAACTTTAGCCCTTGCCACCTAACTTTTCAATCTTTTAAAGCTATTTTATTTTATTTCATTCAGATCGTATGGGGTAATCTGGTACACATAATAGTTTAGCCAGTTTGAAAAAAGCAGATGTGCATGACTCCTCCATTTTACGGCAGGCACTTTTTCCGGGTTGTCATCCTGGAAGTAATTTTTGGGAATGCTGATCTTTATTCCCTTTTTTATGTCACGCTCATACTCTTCTTTTAAAGTCAGCGGATCGTACTCAGAATGTCCTGTAACAAATATCTGCCTTCCGTTTTTAGATGCGACTATATACACACCTGCCTCTTCCGATTCCGAGAGAACTTCCAGCTTGGGTATTCCGGCAATATCCTCTCTCTTTACCTCTGTATACCTTGAGTGAGGAGCGAGGAACACATCGTCGAACCCTCTTAGCAGTGGAACTCTTGGATTGTTAACTGTATGTTCAAAAACACCAAATAATTTCTCCTTAAGCAGATATTTGGGTATACCAAAATGATGGTATAAACCAGCCTGAGCTGCCCAGCAGATATGCATTACCGAGGTTACATGGTGGACAGACCAGTCCATAATTTCCTTAAGCTCTTCCCAGTAATTCACCTCTTCAAACTCTATCTGTTCAACAGGCGCTCCGGTTATAATCATCCCGTCAAACTTCTCATGTTCTATCTCATTGAATGTTTTGTAAAATGTTTCCAGATGTTCTATGGGCGTGTGTTTTGAAACGTGAGTTCTCGTATGAAGCAGTTCCACCTCTACCTGCAGTGGAGAGTTAGAGAGAAGACGGAGTATATGGGTTTCTGTTGTAATTTTTACAGGCATCAGGTTAAGGATGGCTATTTTTAAAGCACGAATATCCTGATGAAGAGCTCGTGATTTGGTCATCACGAAGATGTTTTCCTGACTGAGTATCTGGTAGGCCGGTAATCCATCAGGAATGTTAATAGGCATGAGTGACTCTCCTCTGTTTATTCTCTTTATTATTTCATGTATATTACTGTTTATGGCACGTACACTTTAGAGCGTGCCCCTGGTGCTGCGGATGATAATACTTAAGCGACACTGTATTATCAATTAATAAGGCGAATTGTTCAATTCCCAAATAAACCAGACGGTATCACGGAGTATTTACGATGAATGAGAAAAATTGCACAATTACTGTAGAGTTTGATGGAAAAGCCGAAACAATTAAATGCGAAAAAGGCACAGTCCTTCTCGATGCCCTCGGTGAACAACACAGGGCCCATATCGATACTCCCTGCGGAGGGAAAAGCACCTGCGGAAAGTGTAAGGTAAAAATCGAAGGCGCCGCCCTTTCGCCTTTTACCGCTTTTGAGAATAAAATCCTTTCTGATAGGGAAAAACAAAACGGCGTCAGGTTGGCCTGCAATGTTCAGGTAGAAGGTGATATAAGACTCATTCTTGCTCCATTAAGCTACCATGTGGAGATACAGGAGGACGGAACTGAATACATTACTGAAGTCTCACCGTGGATAAAGAAAAAATATCTCCACCTGCCTGAACCATCTCTTGAAGATCAGAGGGACGACTTACGAAGACTACGTGAAACAATTGGAAAGCCCGATTTGAAAATTGATCTCAAGATACTCCCCAGTCTTCCTCAAACCATAAGAGAAAGGAAATATAGAATTACCGTTGTACACAACGATACCGAAATTATCAATCTGGAGCCGGGAGACACTTCGTCGGAAAATTACGGTATAGCAGTGGATATCGGGACAACCACGGTGGTGGCTTACCTGCTTAACCTGAATACGGGAAAGCGTATAGATGCTCTGTCGGCTCTCAATGCACAGAAGTCCTACGGTCAGGATGTTATCTCAAGGATAAACCATACCATCCAGAAAGAAGACGGACTTAAGACCCTGCATAAAATCATTATAAATCAATTAAACGAAATGATTCAAAAACTTGCCGGTAGAAACGGGGTAAATCAGTCCGAGATTTACAGTTGTGTGCTTGCGGGCAACACCACAATGATGCATCTTGCAGGGGGACTTCCTCCAAAAAATATTGCCAATGTACCCTTCGTGCCTGTGGCAACTTCCAGGCTTGTCTATACAGCCTGTGACCTGGGGCTTAAAATAGCAGAAACCGGAAAGGTATATCTTCTTCCCTGTGTTTCAGGCTATATAGGAGCAGACATTGTGGCAGGTCTTCTCTCCTGCAGATTTACCAGGGATAGGAGGCTGAACCTTTTTATTGACGTGGGAACCAACGGAGAAATAGTACTGGGCAACAGGGACGGGTTCTTGTGCTGTTCAACCGCAGCAGGTCCGGCCTTTGAAGGGGCTAAGATCAGAAACGGAATGGGAGGTGTGGCAGGCGCAATCAATACGGTTGATGTTGTCAAGGGAGAACTACGCTACACCACAATTGCACAGGAGAAACCTCTGGGTATTTGCGGCTCAGGTATAATTGATGCCATGGCGATGCTTATTAAATACGGGATTGTGGATAAGACCGGACGATTTCTAACAAAAGAAGAGATTCCCACGAGAGAGGGACAAAATCTTTCAAGCCGGCTGATTAAAGATGATGGAAAACCTGCTTTTATTCTTGCTTACGAAGAAGAGACCGCAAAGGGTGATTCTATCCTTATCACTCAGAAAGATGTAAGAGAGATACAGCTTGCTAAAGCCGCCGTTTCTGCAGGTATTAAGGTTCTGATGGAGCATGCCGGTAAGAGCATAGAAGAGACCCATCTGCTCTATCTGGCAGGCGGATTCGGAAGTTACATAAACAAAAACAGCGCTATTATTATAGGTCTACTGCCTCACGAGTTGAGAGAAAGGATAATTGCCATCGGAAATGCAGCCGGAACCGGCGCGGCCGCAGCCTTGATATCTGAGAAGGCTCTTCGGGAATGTGAGCAAATTGTTTCAAAAGCAGATTATATCGAGCTTTCCTCCTCGGCAAGGTTCAACGAATACTACATAAACAATATGTACTTCACACATGCCGTCAGGTAATAATAAACTTCTCAAGCTGGCTCTCCAGATTCCGCGGGATCATTATCTCCTTGATAGAATCTATCGCATAGTCGTCAGTCATACCTGCAATATAATCGATTACCAGGTTATCAAACCCTCCGTTCATGTTTTTATAAAAATCGTGCATTTTCTTAAGATAATCGGCAAAACGAAGAGAGAGCATATTTCTCTCCTGGTTGTACTTTTGAAAATCAAAACCGTATTTTTCGAAGCATTCTAAAAGATAGCCGTACAGAGTGGTTAAAATCCTTTCGAAAAACTTGTGATACCCCGCCAGCGTTGGATTTTCGTAGATATGATCATAGTTAAAACTCTTTAAGGTCATAACTGCCTCGTAAACAGGATCGGAAAGGGCAATCGCTCCTTTCCTAGGAGATACAGAGCTTATATCATTTACAAGTGTATCTATAATTTCACTGTTCTTACTTCCGAGACGCTTCGATACAATACCTGGAATATCCTCATTTCGAATGAGCTTTAGCTGGATGGCATCTTCCATATCTCTACCCAGGTAGGCAACCTTATCGGCCATTCTTACCACCGTACCTTCCCAAGTGGCAGGATAGCTGCCGAGCGTCTTTATTTTTTTAAGATTCTTATACTCGAAATCGGGTCTCATTTCCTGCTCAAACTGCTCGCCGCAGTGGGTGATTATTCCGTCTCTTACAGCATAGGTTAAGTTAAGCCCCTTTCCGTAATTAACCAGATGATCCACAACCCTCAGCGAGTAGAGCTCATGGATAAATCTACCCCCCCTCTCTTTAAGCAGATTATCGAGAATCTTCTCTCCAACATGCCCAAACGGTGCATGCCCCAGATCGTGCCCCAGACTTATAGCCCAGGCCATATCAACATCCAGCCCCAGCGCCTTACAGAGAGTAGCCGATATCGTGGCTACGTGCATGACATGCTCTATCCGCGTACAGATATGGTCGTTTTTAGGAGAAAAAAATACCTGGGTCTTGTGTTTCAATCTTCTGAAAGGATAGGAGTGGATTATGGCCGTGGTGTCTCTGAAATAGTATCCTCTCAGGTCTTCCTCTCTCGGGCGCTCTCTCCTTTGAAGAATCTTTTGATCTATCTTGTTTTCAAACTTCATTTCTTATCCCTATGAAGAAAACATTTACAAGTTCGGGTTCAAAGGGGCTGCCTTTGAACTTATCGATGAGGAAAGATTTTAATTCTTGAGACTCTGTATAAACATCTACAATAAAGCCCTTCTTTACTTTTAAATCGATTCTTCCTTTAAGACCATTAAAGGAGGGAAGAAAGAAATAAAAATCGGGTGTTCTCCCGTAGTTCCACTCCCAGCTTAAATTTCTTCTGTATAACTCTTCTATTTTGTCGTTATTGTAGTCTGGAAAATCACACACTGCAGTTTTTTGTATTTGAGCAGATTTACCCCATACCTGCCTTAAAGTGCCTTTTACGGCATCTTCTACCTCTTCAGGATTTAGAGCGGGAGATACATCGCAGAGATTTAAAACCGGCGAAGGAGTTGATCGAGTAGCTGCTGTGTTTATATTATCCACCATTCCCTGCAGAGACAACCTTAGCTTGTGTAAAGTAGTTTTCAGCAAAATGGTGCCATGATGAATCACCTTCCCCCTTCTGAAACAAAAGGCATTACCCGAGAACTTTCTATCTCCATACATCAGATCAAACCTTTTATTCAAATCTCCCCTTATGCCCAGCTTATCGAGTGCCCGCAGTATAATGGTCAAGTTTCTTTCCCGGTTAAAGATTTCTTTCTCCATTATAAATGAGAAGTTGAGGTTACCTGCATCATGAAACACAGCTCCCCCGCCGGATATACGCCTTATAAGCTTTATTCCATGTTTTTTTAAGAAGGGGACATTACTCTCAAGCCAGGGGTTCTGGTGCCTGCCAATGACCACAGAATCGCTGTTCCTATAGAAGAGCAGCCTTATAGTAGCTTTGGGAAGTGTTTCGAGGAGATACTCTTCAAAGGCCAGGTTTTGTGCTGCATCAGAAAGATATGAGGAAAATATTTCGACACAGCGCAGGGGATTTTCAAAAGACATAAAGCCTCTCACTACCGGTACAGACAATTATTTTTCAATAACTACTAAACTAATATTCAATCTTAAGTGTTTGATTTTCTCTAAATTATAAAGTAAAATCCTAAAAAAAATCTATGGGAATATACAGCAGTTTTAACTAGAGGTTGATTTAAGTGTATGAAAAGATTCTAATCGTAGAAGATGAAAAAATAATCGCCCTCGATCTCCAGAGGAGGCTTGAGAAATACGGTTACGTTGTCATCGGGGTAGTTGCAACAGGCGGCGAGGCAATCGAGAAGGCCGAAAGGCTTCTGCCTGATGTAGTTCTTATGGATATAATGCTTGCGGGAGATATCGACGGGATCGATGCCGCAAGGATTATTAATCAGAGACTACAACTGCCCATCATCTTTATCACCGCCTATGCAGATCAGAAAATTTTAGAAAGAGCCAAAGAAGCAGAGCCGTTCGGATATATAGTCAAGCCTTTTAAAGAGAAGGAGATACACTCCACTATAAACATAGCCCTCTACAAGCACAGTATCGATAAAAAGTTAAAAACTCAGGAGAGATGGTTCTCTGCCATACTCCACAGCATAGAAGACGGGATCATAGCAACAGACAGGGAAAACAAAATTCAATTCATGAACCCTGTGGGAGCAAAAATAATCGGCTTACGGGAAGATCAGATAAAAGGCCAGCCCCTGGAAAACGTACTTACTCTCATAGATGAAAATTATTTAAAACCTTTCATCCTGCCCTTCATAATTAATAAAACCCAAAACTCTTCCGGTATCTTTAAAAATGTACTTGTAAAAAAACCGGATGGAGAAGAGGTTCCTGTAGAAGGCAGCTATTCACAGATTAGAAACAGGGACAATAAAGTAGAGGGGTATGTTATTGTTCTAAGGGATATTTCAGAGCGCAGAAAGATGTCGGAGAAGCTGAATTACCAGATCAGCCACGATGCCTTAACCGGGCTTTTAAACCGGGCACAATTTTCCGAGTCCCTCCTGTATTTTATTAAGACGGCACGTACGGAAAATCGCCAGCATGCTTTTCTCCTTATAGACATAGATCAGTTCAGGCTGATAAACGATACATGCGGGCACGCTGCAGGAGATGAGTTACTCCTTGAAGCTACATCAATCATAAAAACAGTGCTCAGGGGGAGCGATATTTGTGCCCGTATGGGCGGAGATGAGTTCGGAATTCTACTCAGAGACTCAAACAGAGAGCAGGCTCTCCACATAGCCACCCGGCTGCACAGTAAACTAAGCGAGCGGAAACTGGAGTGGGAGGGTAAAACATTTAACATTCACTCGAGCGTTGGACTCGTTATGATCGACTCCGAGACAAAGGACATTCAAAACATTCTGGCTGCAGCCGATGATGCCTGGCATCTTGCAAAAGAAGAGGGTGGTAGAAGAATTAAAGTATACGAAACCTCCAATTCTCTCTTTCTCCAGCGCAAGGGTGAGAGGCAGTGGATTACACAACTTACCAGGGCACTCGAAGAGGAGAGGTTTCAACTCTATTTCCAGAGCATCATCCCCCTTTCCGAAAATAATGCCGGAAGAGAGGAAAAATGTGAAATCCTTTTGAGAATGATCGATGAGAAAGGAGAAATAATATCCCCTGCCGATTTTATTCCTGCCGCAGAACGGTACAATCTCATGCCTTCAATCGATAGATGGGTTGTAAGAACAGCCATGATGATGTACCAGAAGATAAAAGATAGGCAGGGAGAAAATAATCCGGAAATGATGTTTACAGTGAACCTATCGGCAGAGTCCGTTACCGACGAACATTTCTTAGACTATATCTATACACAACTGGAATCCTACGATATTGAACCGGAGAGGTTCTGTTTCGAGATAACAGAAACCGCCGCCATCAGCAACATGATTAAGGCAAGCAAGTTTATCCACGAATTAAAGGAGATCGGATGCACCTTTGCTCTTGATGATTTCGGAAGCGGATTTTCATCCTTCAGTTATCTTAAAAATATACCGGTAGATTTCTTAAAGATAGACGGTTCTTTTGTCCAGGATATGCACATAAACTCGTTAAACAGTGCCATGGTAGAGGCAATCAACAACTTGGGACACATAATAGGCATAAAAACAATTGCCGAGTTTGTGAACAACGCCTCGATAATCGAAAAATTGATCGAACTGGGTGTGGATTACGCCCAGGGTTTTGAAATAGCAAAACCGCAACCTCTTAAAAATCTCCTGTTATCGGAAGGAAAAGCGTATTGATGTTAGTAAAATCTTTAATTCGGGTACTGATTTTTTTAACTGCCATCTTTATGGCACATCCATTGCTCCTGGCATCCGAAGAAGTCTATTCAGGATGGAAAACAGCAGAGAGCGAACACTTTAAGTTTATCTTCGAGGAACGGGACAGGAAATCGGTGGAGGAGCTTCTCTCTTTTTGTGAAGATGTTTATGATCGGGTTACAGCATATTTCGAATCTTATCCGAAGAAAGTTGTCTGCATAATCCATGGCAGAATCGATACGGCAAACGGCTATTTCTCCTCTTTCCCCTCGGCCTTACATCTCTATGTAACCTCTCCCACCGAACCGTGGATCGGCTCAAAAACGGAGAACTGGCTAAAAATCCTCTTAATACACGAGCTTACACATTACATCCATTTAACCTATCAGAAGGGTGTGGTTGAGTTTTTATCCAGAATATTCGGCAGGCATTTAAGGGTTATAGACAGCGTTCTCATGCCGGGATGGATGGTAGAGGGTATTGCAACCAATTTCGAGACCATGTTTACGAAGGGTGGAAGGGGCAGAAATCCCTTTTTCGAGATGATCTATAAAGCCTTCATAATGGAAGGTGATCTCTTTACTTTGAAACAGGCCGGCTATTCATCATCATATCCCCCTCAAAACAGGATCTATGTAGCCGGATATCTGCTTATTAACTACATGATGGAGAGGTTCGGCGATGATGTATTGTTAAGGATTACCCGGGAGTTTGCCAGGTTTCCTTTTCTCGGCCCTGCCTATTCGATCAGGAAAGTTACCGGAGAGACGGTACGGCAGATATTCGGTGGGATGAAATGGGAGCTCGAACAGAAGTACTTAAAAGAATACAGCGCATCCGGGGGTAAAATCGTATCTCCCGCCGGAATCGGAAATTATTATTTACCCAGGATAACGGATAATGGATGGTATCTGTACAGAAGCACCCTCGATAAGCCTCCGGCTCTTGTTCTCTTTCATCCGGAAACCGGAGATGAAGATCTACTTGTAGAAACCAGTCTTACGGATTACTCATCCTATACGGTAGCAGCGGGGAAGCAGATAGTATTTGCTACGTATAAATCTAAAAGTGTTCATCCGGCAGGATCGATTCTTACCTCCGATCTCTACAGTTATGATCTAAGAACAAAAAAAATAAAAAGGATCACCAGAGGCGCCCACCTCTGGCAACCTGCAATTTCAAAAAACGGAGGTAAGCTCGTAGCGGTACAAAAGGCCGGTCCTTACTCCAGACTGGTGGAGGTAGATCTTAAAACGGGAAAACCGAAACTTCTATTTTCAATGGAAGAGGCCAACGTGTATAATCCTGTTTTTTCTCCCGATGGGGAGAAAATCGCTTTTGTTCTTAACCACAAGGGTGTACAGGATATATGGATAATTGAATACTCCCGACCAGACAGGGCGATCACCGAGCCGGATCCGGCTTCATTTCCAAAAAACTTCAATGCGGATAGGGCTAGGCCATTAACCGGACCCGATACTCACGGGGAATACTTTCCCACATTTTTAGATAATTATACAATTCTTTTCTCCTCCGACAGGGATGGGAGTCTATCTCTGTACACTCTCGATATATCACAGAATAAAATCACCCCTCTCTGGAGTGATCCGGTGGCGGCTTATGCAGGAGATATCTCTTCCGAAAGCCTTGTTTATGCTTCCTACTCTTCCATGGGTTACTTACTCAAGAGTGTTTCAAAAGATGAACTACCCGAGTTAAAGGCAGTACAATCTGATGCGGCAAATATTTCAGGTATTTCGGTAAGGCAAAATCCTACCGGATCCGTGTACGGATACACAGATTCCCAGGCCAATGTTGTTCCTGCCGGGGATTTGGAGAGCCGTGCTTACCTCGATTTCCCCAAACCCCTCTATTGGCTGCCCGTACCGTTTTACTTTGATCCTCTCTTCTCGCAGGGGCTTATACCGGGTGCAGGGATCTACTCTTACGGTAACTCCAATCTAGGTAAGGCATCGTGGAGTATGGCACTTACATCCCGATTTGATGTATTTCAACCCGGAATAGATTTAAGCATTTACCTTAAACCCTGGATCCTTTCCCTGACGTATCGCATCTCCCAGTCGTATTTAAGCACAGAACAATCGGGTTCTTATCAACTGATGGCTCAATCCTTCAGTCTGGGTATTCCCCTGGTAGAGAAGTATTGGTTTAATACGGGTACAGCATTTTCAATTCATCCGGGAATACAGCATCAGTACCTCATTTCATCTGAGAGGGACTTCTCCTTTCCCCAGATATTCGGCTCTTCGGGTATGGAGAGGCAGAATCGTCTGTTCGGATTCGGAACTGCAAGATTCTCCATGACAAAAGCAAGGGCTCCAAAAGATTTCTTTCCCCTGAAGAGAGCTTTCATCTCTCTTTATGGAGATTTCCCCATTCCTGTTTTTCCCGGAACAGAACCGGGCTATCGCCTGAGAGGAACCTTTTCCCTCTCTATCCCCTCACCGGTTCCACACCATGTGATTAAACCGGGAATAAAGATCTCCTATACCACCCCAAATCTTCTCGGCTACAAAACAATAACCGGAAGGGGGATATTCGACCCGGAAGAACAGGAAACAACCGTAAGGGCTCTCGGAGCGCTGGATTATCTATACTCAATTGCTCTGCTCGATGTTCCTCTTCCTTTTGGTTTTAACCTGCAGGGTATAGGAGGAGGTATACACTTTGAGGGAACGGCAGGGTTTGACCCTGAAAAGCTCAATATAATCATGGATTATATCTATACAGGAGTAGAGCTGATCTTCAATGTGGGAACTCCCGTAGGGGGAATTCTGCCTCTGGGTGCGGGTGTGAGCATAAGGTTCGATCCTTCATTCGAAAGAACTTTCAACATTTACCGGGATTTACGCCCCTATTTCTTTTTATCTCTCGATTCTTTTCTCGATGCAGGTTTCTCCCATTCCGCTGCCGACTTCAGATTCTTCAGTGCAATAACGGATAAAGGTGATGGCTAAATCCGGCACCATGTGGTTCTCTTTAATAATGCTCACCTTGTGGTGGAGTTAAACAGAAACAGTTGCAAGGAGGACGGTTACTATGTCCGGTAATAGTTTCGGCAATTTTTTCAGAATAACCACATTTGGAGAATCCCACGGTAAGGCAATCGGAGTGGTAGTGGACGGAGTAACCCCCGGAGTATCTATAAGTGAAAAAGATATTCAGAGAGAGCTTGACAGGAGAAAGCCTGGACAGTCCGAAGTTACCACTTCCAGGAGAGAGTCTGACAGAGTACACATTATTTCCGGTGTTTTTAATGGCAAAACAACGGGAACCCCTGTAGCCATGATTCTCTACAACAGCGACATCCGACCAAAAGACTACGAAGAGATAAGGGAGCTCTTCCGCCCCGGGCATGCCGATTTTACCTTTTATAAAAAATACGGTCTCAGGGATTATCGAGGAGGCGGCAGGGCTTCCGGAAGAGAGACCGCTGCAAGAGTTGCCGCAGGTGCACTGGCCAGAAAGCTTCTTTTAGCACGTGGTGTAACGGTTTCAGCCTATACTCTCAGGGCAGCAGGTGTTGAGTGCAGTACCTTCGATCCCGATGTAATCGAAAAAAATCCCCTACGAGCGCCCGATTTACAGGCCGCCAAAAAGATGCTTGAGAAAATCGGTGCTCTGGCCAAAGAGGGTGACAGTACTGGAGGTATTGTGGAGTGTCGAATCAAGGGGGTAAAGGCCGGTCTGGGAGAACCTGTTTTTGAAAAGCTGGATGCAAGGCTCGCAGCAGCCATGCTCTCACTTGGTGGTGTAAAGGGAATAGAGTTTGGCAGAGGTTTTGGTTGTGTTGATATGAGGGGGAGTGAACACAATGATTGGATGGATGCATCTGGTTTTCTATCTAACAATGCAGGAGGCATTCTGGGCGGAATCAGCACAGGAGAGGAGATTGTTTTTCGTATTGCAGTAAAACCAACCTCCTCGGTCTCAGTGCCTCAGAGAACGATAGATATACACGGAAAAGAGCGAGAAATCATAGTAAAAGGACGACATGACCCGTGTATATGTCCGCGCCTCGTCCCCGTTGTTGAGGGGATGAGCTGTATTGTTCTGGAAGATGAGTATAAGAGCCAGGCTGCCCTTTTAGAATAAAATTATAGAAAATTATAGAGCAGCCTTTTAGCTTCATCCAGAGCCTGAACGTATCTCTTTATTTCATCCTCGCTCAATGGAGCCTCCTTGGCTCTGTTTCGACTGGAGAAATCGAAAAACTTTATTCTCTTGAATCTCCCCAGTTGCTCCGAGTTCTTGCCGAATACCTCTTCTAACTTTTTCTCTACTTTCTCCTTCCAGTCTTTAAACTTGGATTCTTCAGGATTTCTCGATTTAAGCCCTTCCAGGTCGCTTATAAAGGATTGCAGCTTCGATTTATCCTGTTCATCCATCTTGCATACCTCCTGATATTATTGACATAAATTTAATACCTGCCGTGGGAAATGGGAAGCACCTCATTTGATTTTATTAAAAGAAAATTTTATCCATATCTGCAGGTAGAGTCAGATGAACTAATGAAAAAACCACAAAAAGTGCTATACTTCTCTATGTAACATTACTTTAAGGAGATTACCATGAGAAAGGCAATAATGATCCTTCTAATCCTGACACTTCCCCTTACCGGGGTTTTTGCACAGGATTTTTCCTTCGAAGAAATGAAGGAAGCATTTAAAGATTTCGCCGAGGGTGCAGCCGATGCTTTGCCAATGACTTCCACTGTGGGACTTCAGTGGTCAACTGCATATATCGGCCAGTTTCCCCACCTCGGTTTCGGCCCATCCGTGGGTTTCGGAACAATACCCCTGTTTTATTTCCGCAATGTCTTTGATATGTTTAATATCGATGATAAAGCACTCATCGATCAGCTCCCACCACAGGTTCCTGTAGAACTTCTGGGGGTTCCCTTTCCGGCATATTCCATTGATTTTCGCCTTGGAGGTTTCGGTCTTATATTCAAAAGGGCTGATCTAGGTTTTAAGATAGGCTTCATTCCCTATATTCCGGGTAAGTTCGATATAAAAGAGCTTACAGGAATGAATATCGATTACTTCATGGCAGGAGGCGATATAAGGGTTAACCTGGTAAAACAGACTTTCTGGCTTCCCCACATTTCTGTAGGCGGTGGATACAACTTTATAAGAGGAGGGTTCGCCATTCCCGGTCTTCTGGGAAGTAATATTCACATAACCGATTTTAAGGTTCCCGTTGAAAGCTCCATTAAAACTGAAGAAATCACCTATGAGACCAGTACCCTTGAACTTCAAGATCCAAGCCTCGCCTTCAGATGGCAGACCCACATGATCGATCTAAAGGCTCAGATAAGCAAGAAAATACTACTCCTCTTCACTCCTTATATTGGTGCAGGAGCTTCCTTTGCTCTTTCTAAAGCAGGAGGCGGAATGTATACAGAAATTTTAAAAGATGGTAAGCCCTTAACCGAGGAAGAGAAGGATGAGTTAAACAGGCTCTTTAAAGAAGCACAGCAGATTGATAAGACCCAGCAGTTTCCCGATCTCACTGCCGACGGAATTATCGTGCAATCGGGTGCACCTGGATTCATGTTCAGGGCTTTTGGAGGGCTTTCCATCAATTTATGGGTATTAAAAACAGATATATCACTTATGTACAATATTCTCGGTAAATCTCTCGGGGCGAATGTAAACATTCGGTTGCAGTTTTAGAAAATATGGGATGCCACGAAGATTGTGCTTTTATTAAAAGAGAGGCGCGTTGGTGAGAGACCTCTCCACCACAAGCTTCAGGGTTCTGAGACTGCAATGCAGCTTGAGGCGGAGAGTCTCCCTCGAAAAATGCTTACCTTCATAAAGCACAATCTTCGTTCATCTGTATCGTATTATTTTTACACCGAATAGAGACGCTTGCTCTTTTTTATCCTCTTTCGGGAAGCTTTTATTTCCTCAGAATAGTCTTTAAGAACATAGGCTATTTTATCTCGCAATGTCTTTATCCCAAACTCTTTCTTCGCTATTCGAAAATTGCGGTTTACTATCCTCTCCTTTTCCCTGTGATGGGTAATTATATAGTACATTTCATCGAGTACCCTTTCCGGAATTGCCAGCCTCTCCTCCTCATCGTATATATCGCGAATTTCTATATTCTTAAACCCCATAATTTTTATATCGGTTTTATATACAAGGTAGGTGGTGGTAACCAGAGGAACTTTGGCTGCAATAGTCTCAAGCAGAGCATTTCCAAATCCTTCCCATCTGGGTAGATAGGTTACTATATCCGCATTGGCCAATATATCGCGGTTGGTGTATATCTTTCTTCCCCTGTCATCTATCTTTCTGATAGAACTTACTCTACCAGAGATCATATAGAGGGGTATTCCCTCATGTTCTGCAAGCTTTTTAATCTCATCAACATACTCGATGTCCGGTTCATCTCCCTGATAGAGAGATATAATGAAGCGAATCCTGTCCTCAAGACATTTGTATTTTCTTTTAAGCTTTCCTATCAGTTGAAGGGAGTCTTCTATGCGCTTCCGTCTTACTATTCTAGTGGGTTGAACCACGAGAATATCGTTATCTCTGAAGCCCATGTCGCTTCGAAAATCACGATTGTACTCATCCAGCCATACGGGATTATCGAAGTCTTCACAGTTGGGAATTACTTTGGGTTGAACCCTCTTAAGGCTTCTAAGGATATGTTCAGCATAGGTAGATAAAACAATATGCTCTAAACCGGGATCTGCCGGGGGCATGATTCTGCTTAAAAGGCTCTCTATTCGGTTATGACTGAATCTGCTCCTCTCCCACCAGAAATCATGATGATGGAAAATTGTTGCAACCCGGTTTTCCGTGGCAAGCTTAAATACTGCCATACCACCTATTAAGGTCATGGGCATGGCATTGGTGTTTTGCGCAATAATTACATCTATATTTTTATTCTGAATATACTCAAAAAGGATATTTGCAACTTCCTTCCCCTCTGCTTCCAGCTTTGCCTCTATGGCTGCCCTCTCTTTTTCTGCAAGATGAGGAGGATTTTTTTTTAAGTGAGGGAAAACGAGTCTCTCAATTTCTTTCTGTTCAGGGGAGGTAAAACTTATCTTCTCCAGTATAAGCTGGTTCTCTTTTTTAACACTCTCCAGGGGATTTGTGTACTTCCCGGTTATGGTGAAGATCTCATGCCCCATCTCCTTGAGTATCTTTATCCACTTCTCCACTTCCAGAGACACACCGTCCACATCACCCAGCTTTCCGCTTACGATACCAATCCTGAACCTATCGTTGTTATTTATCCTTGCCATTCTGTTATTATAATCGTATTAACCTATAGGATTATTGAATGTAAGTTGTTGAAAATAGAGGCCCCATTCTCCCTTTCCACCTGGGATTTTTTGAAGACATATCCTCACGGTAAAGAGGTTTTGTAAGCCCTGCAATGGGATATCCCATCATCTCCAGTATATAATGGGAAATCCATCTCTCCAGCATCAGAACAACCATTTTGTGTCTCAGCCTGCCCTGGGAATCCCTGTTTAATATCTGAGGGATCGTATTGGTAGTTACTATCTCATCGATTGAAGGATCATTTAAGTTAATCCTTCCTTCCCTGCTGGAGTAGAAATGGGTTACGAACAAAACCACCCTCCTGGGCGAAGCAGTTTTTATGAGTTTGCAGGCTTCTGTCACAGTGTGTCCTGTTCTAACCATATCATCAATAACGACGACTTCCCTGCCTTCCACATCATCCAGACTCGCTGGCGAATCTGTAGCCACCTCTATTTCTACCTCCCGTTCGTCCATCCTCTCTTTTGAAAGTAGTAACACGGGGATCTCCGGATTTCCCAGCTCTTCTTTTACCTCATAGACAAAGGATTCCGCCCCTTTATCGGGAGCACAAAGAACCAAGTTATTCTCATCGACAATATCGGAATCTTTCATATAACTGGCATATACATCTGAAGGCTGAAGATTGTGGAAATAACCGGAAAAACGATCCATGAAAATGTGTTTTACCGAATGTGAGTGATTATGCACGGTGACTACCTCATCCACACCGGAAACCTTTAGAAGATCTGCATACAATCTGGCAGAGAACGGTTGACCATCAAACTTCTTGTAGTCTGCAAGATCCCTCTTAAAATCGGTTACCCCATGCTCAGGGCGTGGTCCTCTGTCCTGTGCGCTGTAAAAAAGATCGGGTTCGAGCAGTATAACCTTTTCCGCCCCGTTATCCCTGGCAGCCCTGGCTACCAGAAAGTTTCTCATGGCCAGGTCGTTACGGGTTATAATCTGGACAGAAGTACTTACGATTAAGACTTTTTTACCCTCCAGCTTACGTCCAATATTTTTCCAGTCGCTTTCATCTACTATGAATCTCGGACAGAACTCAGTGTTGAGAAAAGTCTTCAGAGAGATGATATCCGAGTAATCCTCCTGTTGATTCATATATTGCACCATATCTGCTACGGTAGGATTATCGGATACACAACCAACGATTAGAAGATCATCCATCACTCCTCTCTCCTATAATCTTATATAGTTACCATAGGCTATCATGTAAAGACATGTCAATAATAGCTTAATTTAAATATATAAATATAATGCTGAACCGTACACTTCAATTACTCGATGAGCACCTTGAAAGGAACATCGACTGTTGTTAAAATAAAGCAATTCTAACAACTGGTCATACCGCCAAAGTTCAGGAGAAAAGAATGAAAAATCTTGAAGAAATTTCGGCCAGATCCTTTTTGTCGACCGAAGAAATAGAGAAGCTTGAGAAGTTAATCCTCGAAACAGGTTACATGTCGAAAGAGCGAACCCGCCGGGAAATCGAATGGTACCTTATTGAGCTTGGAATCGATGAGTACTATTTTAAAAATACTAGTATAGAAGATATCGCCAGACATCTTATTGCCATAAGTGCCTCCGAGCTTGTAAGCAGGTATGGAGGAATCGGCGTAGGCATACAGCTTATAAACGAAGAAGAAGACCGGGCGGTTTACATTGTCGAAGAAGATACGGACAGACTGCAGGAGATCGAAAATAGGATCGAGCGAAAGTATCCTCTCTCAAGAATAGAAAGCTATATCACCAGAGAAAAATCAGGAAAACACTTTTTGCGCCTGTATGTAGTCTCCAGACCCATGTTCCCGGGAGTAGCCGGAGAAGAAAAAATCACATTTGAGAAGGCAGCGGATAGTGTATTTCTCTCCCGCTCCGAGGATGTAACAAAGAAGCGATACAGAGGTGTCTGGGAGTCTATGAATGAGCGTGTTATTCCGGTTGTACACGTCTCTGAAAAAGAAGAAACAGGGGAGACAAGAATCATGATAGGAATACACACCAATAAAACACAGTTCTTTTTGCCCCTGTTTTCACACCTTTTCAATAATTATCATATATACACTAATCGTAAATACAGAGAAATTTTCAAAGATGGCAAGAAGATCTACTCCTTTTATTTCGACAGGCTCGATCCGAATTTGATAGAGGAGTTCACCCGGGAGCTTGTAGGTGTGGTTATGCTTCCGGACCATCCTCTGACAGGTATGTTTAAAAACGAAGTCTTCTCTCCCCACCAAACCCTCTACGCTATATCTGCGGTCAACTTTACCTATCAGTTTCTATCGGTGCTCACAGAGGAGTACTCTCTGCTCAACAATGCTCTTAAAGACCAACCAGAAGCCAGAGGGATACTCGAATCGTGGAAACTGAGGATGAGCAAAGATACTTTTTCTCAAGACAGGATAACACAAACGGTAATGCGCTATCCTGAAATCATAAAGAAGATGTACGAACATTTCGAAACCAGGCTGCATCCTTTTATCAACCAAAGGGACACCTTAAAAATTGAAGATGAAATAAAAAGTTATCGAGAAAAGCAGGTTACTTCAGACAAAGACCGGATAATTCTGGATTACTTTATGCTCTTCAACAATAAAATTATTAAAACAAACTTCTTCATCCGTAATAAACGATGTATCTCCTATAAACTGGATACATCGTTCCTGCCGAAAACAGACTTTCCAGAGACCCCCTTTGGTCTTTTTTTCTTTACAGGAAGGGAGTTTATAGGATTTCATATACGCTTTAGAGATATTGCCAGAGGTGGAATCAGAATCGTACGCTCAAGACATCAAAATGAATATGAACACAATGTTAACACAATATTTCTTGAAAATTACAACCTTGCCAACACTCAACAGAAAAAAAACAAGGATATTCCCGAGGGTGGCTCGAAAGGCACCATTTTGCTTCATTTAAACAACCAGAGAGAGGCTGAGGAAGCATTCATAAGTTATATAGATAGTATGCTCGATCTTCTGGTGGATGAGGAAGAAGTACTCGATACTGAAGGATACAAGGATATTCTCTTTCTGGGTCCCGATGAAGGCACAGCAGAACTTATGAACTGGGCTGTTCAATATGCAAAAAAACGGGAATACCCATTCTGGAGAGCCTTTACCACCGGAAAAGCGCTTTCTCTGGGAGGGATACCCCACGATCTCTACGGCATGACGACCAACAGTGTTCACGAGTATGTGCTGGGGATACTCAATAAATTGGGGCAGAAAGAGGAAGAGATAGTTAAGATACAGACCGGCGGACCTGACGGAGATCTGGGCAGTAACGAAATAAAAATCTCAAAGGATAAGACAATAGGTATAGTTGATGGAAGCGGCGTTCTTTTCGATCCACACGGAATCGACCGCAAAGAGCTCTTAAGGCTTGCAGAGAAACGAGTTACAGTAGAACATTTTAACAGGACTCTCCTCTCGAAAGACGGCTTTTTTGTCTCTATAAATGACAGAGAGGTTAACCTTCCGGACGGAACTTTCGTTGCCAATGGTGAAGATTTCAGGAACAAGTTTCACCTGAGTCACTTTGCAAAGTCAGACCTCTTTGTGCCATGCGGAGGAAGACCCGCATCGATTAATATCAATAACTGGCGCCATGTGCTGGATAGGGATGGCAGACCCAAGTTCAAGATCGTAGTAGAGGGAGCCAACCTCTTCATAACCGAGGAGGCAAGGCTGCGTCTTGAAGAAAACGGAGTGATTCTTATAAAAGACGCTTCAGCCAACAAGGGGGGTGTAACCTCTTCTTCTCTGGAAGTCTTTGCATCACTTGCGATGACCGATGAAGAGTTCGATGAAAATATGACCGTTAAAAACGGAGTGGTTCCTCCATTCAGAGAAAAATATATCGAAGAGGTTTTAAGAATAATTCGATCCAATGCCAGGGCCGAGTTCGAAGTACTGTGGAAGGAGCATGAAGAAAGTGGACTTCCTCTTACCGAGCTTACCAACAGGCTCAGTTTAAAGATAAACAATATTACAGATGCAGTGGTGGCTTCCAATCTGGCCGAGCAGAAAAGGATCAGGGAGAAGGTTATTCTCTCATATACGCCCCGACCCCTGCTCGACCTGGTGGGGGTCGATAAAATTTTGAGCAGAGTGCCCGAAAATTACCTTAAGAGCATAATCGGTACAAAAATAGCAACAGGATTTATCTATTCCATGGGGCTTAATACAAATGAGGTGGATTTTTACAACTATGTAAATTCTATCGGATAGAGAGAGCTTTCATGGCAGACTCGATATCTTTAAGCCCTGTTCCTGTAATCATCAAAACAACGGTGGCATCTGATCTTAATTTATCCTTTTCCTTTAGAAAACCAGCAAGGGAGGCCGCAGCTGCAGGCTCTGCGAATAGCCCTGTAGTGGCTGAAAGCTCCTTCTGGGCTTTAAGAATTTCACTATCGCTTACAATCAAACACTTTCCGCCGTGGCGGTTAAGCTTCTTTAAGGCGTAATAGCCGTTTGCAGGAACCTCCACGGAAATGGAATCGGCAAGAGTTGTGCTCTTAACGGGTGACTCGAAATCGCCTCTCTCCTTTGCACGTGATATGGCACTGCTGCCTTCGGCCTGCACTGCATAAATTACGGGTATTCTATCGGTAAGACCGAGCTGAATTAAATCTTCGAATCCCTTATAAACTCCTCCGAGTATAACTCCATCTCCAACCGGAACAAATACATAATCCGGCATTTTCCCTCCGAGCTGGTTGAAAATCTCCAGAGAAGAACTCTTCTTGCCCTCGATGGTAAGGGGATTGTAGGCGGTATTCCTGCTCAATATACCCCTGTCCTGTGAATATTCAAGGGAGAGCCTGTAAGCTTCTCCGTAAGTTCCTCTTACCCTGTTTACCTTAGCCCCGAATTGGAGGGCCTGTACCATCTTGGCTTTAGGCGAGAATTCGGGTAGGAAAATGGTAACTTTAAGTCCGGCTGCAGCACCTACACCTGCCATGGAAGACGCGGCATTTCCGGTAGAAGCTACCGCAATTTCTTTGATTTTATGCTTCAAGGCGAATCCTGCTACCAGGAAGGAAGCCCTGTCCTTGTAAGATCCTGTGGGATTCGCGGTATCATCTTTTATAAAGAGATTTGGGAATCCCGTCTTTACTCTTAAGTTTTTAGGCTCCCAGAGGGGAGTGTTCCCCACCGGAATAGGAGGGAAATACCGTTCTTCTACAGGTAAAAGTGAATGAATATCTAAATGCACACCGGCTGTTTTCTCTCCTGTAGTTTGGCGAAAATGTACTTCAAGCACTCCCTTAAGGGGTTTCTCCGGCTCCTGTTTGGCTCTACAAATATCACAAACCATCCGCTCGGGTATAATATCGTAAATTTTTCCGCATTCACTGCATGAGTAATAAAACTCCATTACTTTCTTTCCAGAATAAAGGGAAGAAGTGCATAAAAGGCAGAAGCCTTTTCCAGATGTTCAATCTGAATTTTTTCGTTGGGGGCGTGGGCGTACTTCTCTTCTCCCGGACCGAAGCCGATTGTGGGAATACGGTGTCTCCCGCAGATGGCAACCCCGTTTGTTGAAAATGTCCACCTATCTACAATTGCTTTCTCTCCAAACAGAAGAGAAAAGGTCTCATCGCCTGCATGAACAAGGGGATGATCTTCGGGGATCTTCCAGGTGGGAAAGTACATCTCCTGTGGATATAGAAGACCGGTATAGCTTCTGCTGTTGAATTGGGGTATCTCGATCTCGACCTCTTTTCCCAGAAGCCTGGATATCTCCCCCATAGCACTCTCCTTCGTCTCTCCCCAGGTAAGGCGCCTGTCCAGATGGAAACTGCTTCTGTCCGGAATGGCACACAGGGAGACTCCCTCAGATGATATGGAAGTAACCGCTATGGAACCTTTGCCCAGAAAATCATCTGATTTAAGTCTTTCGTTAAGGTTCTTTATTTTGAGAGCTGCATCCGCAGCCTTGTATATTGCGTTATCGCCTCTCTCCGGAGCAGACCCGTGGGCCGATCTTCCCTTAAAATGTACATCCATTTCCATTCTTCCCCGGTGCCCCCTGGTTATCTTCAGGTTGGACGGTTCGGTACTTACCGCCATATCTGGAACGAGCTTCTCTTCCTCTATAAGATATTTCCAGCACAGGCCGTCACAATCCTCTTCCATTACGGTGAATGTGAAATAGAGGGAAAAATCTCCCTTGTAGGAGAGTTCTTTTAAAATCCTTCCGGAAGTGATCATTGCGGCAGCCCCACCCTTCTGGTCTGCACTGCCCAGGCCGAAAACCCAGCCATCCTTTACCTCACCCGAAAAGGGATCGTTCTCCCACTGCAATTTATCACCATGAGCTACCGTGTCGATATGGGCATCAAAGGCAAGGATCTTTCTGCCCTTGCCGATTCTGCCTATAAGATTACCCAGCCCGTCAACTCTTACCTCATCGAATCGTGCTTCTTTGAGCATGGTTTTTATTTTCTCTATAACCTTCTTCTCGTTGCAGGTAACCGAAGGAATTTTTACAATATCCGATAAGTTGCCTACAGTGTATTCCCTGTATTCCTCCGCCTTTTTTCTTATTTTCTCCGCAAGTTCCACCTCTTTCTCCTTAAAAAGATTTATTTTATGATGGCGCTAAATGTAAACCTTAAGTAGACGCACAATCTCAGTGTATCCTATCCATCCTCTTCCACAGTGCCTCTGCCGCCACGGAAGCTTCCCTGTAAATGGGTCCGGTATCAAATAAAAAATTGCGATCTTTATAAACAACAGCACCATCTATGATCACAGTCTCCACATCCCGCGAAGACATACCAAATATAAAATGTCCTGCCAGATTATCTCCGACCAGAGGAGTAGGTGCATCGTAGTCCCATATAACTAGATCTGCTTTGTAGTCTTTCCCGATTCTACCAAACTTCTCTCCGAAGTATTCGGAAAGTATGCGATTGCCGTTATGAAGGAAGTCAAGGATGTTTCCAGGAGAAAGCCCTGCGCCCTGATCGTTGCCTTTGAAAAAGGCAAACTTCATCTCCTCCAGCATATTACTTCCGATACCGTCGGTGCCAATGGCAACGTTTTTAAGTTCATGGAGATTGCCTCCATAACCCACACCATTGTTCATATTGGACCGTACATTATGAACCAGAAAACCTCCGGAATCGTTTAGCAGTTTAATATCTTTCTCTGTAAGGTGCACCCCATGGGCAATAATAGCCTTCTCGTTTAGAAGTCCAAAATCTTCCAGTCTTTCAAGGGGATCTTTCCCATAGTTATGATGAGAGTAGGAAGGGTCGTAAGAGTCTTCGGCTACGTGTATATGTATCCCCCTGCCGGTATCCTTAACTGCACCTGTAAGCATTTCCAGTATCCTTTCGGTTAAAGTGAAGGGAGCATGTGCTCCTATAGAGGCTTCTACAAGATTATCCCTCTCTTTTGTAAAGGAGATATTCTCCTGCACACCCTCTTCCGCTTCTTCTTCCCCGTTCCTGCAGGATACCTCGTAGCAGAGAATGCCCCTCAATCCAACATCTTTGAAGGATCTCTTAAGGGTCTTAAGCGAACCCCTTATAAAGGAGGGGGAGGCGTTATGATCGATTACAGCGGTTGTACCCGCCTTAACCGCTTCCAGGGCACCGATTAAACCGCTGTGGTAGAGACTTTGCTCATCGAGAGCTCGGTCAAGCCTCCACCAGAGATTCCGTAATATCGAAACAAAATCTGTTGCGGGTTTTATGCTTGCAATTATGCCCCTGGCCAGGGCTGAGTAAAAATGATTGTGACTGCACACAAGACCTGGAGTTACGATTTTCCCCTGGGCATCGATTGTCTCTGCCTTATCATGTTCTTCACTTAAATTTTTGCCAATCTTTATGATTTTACCACCCTCTATAAGGATATCAACAGTATCGTCGAAAACTTCCGGAGGGCTTAAGTTCACAGGACGACATTTCTTTATAAAAAGCATACCTTCTCCTTTTTATAACAGATATCCGTAATTTCTAAAAATAAGAGATATCATATCAAGGGCTTTATTGAGTTCATGATTTGCACAAGAAGCATTTTTTAAGTGGATATTTCCACTTTTCTCTACCCAGAGAGAGAAAATATCTCCGTTAAGCCTGAGCTCTCCTTCCGACTTTCCGTCTCCTGTTTTAAGAAAGAACCCGCTATTACCGCTGTCTTTAAAATCATCCTCCGATGCATAGAGTGTAAGCTTATCCTCGTAGGGTTTACCCTCATAAGGGCAGAAGGTGGCGCAGTTACCGCACTGGTTGCACAATCCATCCAGATGGAGAATCTGAAAAAAATCTTTAAACCCCTCTACCTCCCCCCTTACCTGCAGGGCTATATTTGCCCGGTTTGGGCACACATCCACACACTTGTTACACACCAGATCACATTCAAGACAACGTTCGGCTTCCCGACTGTAAAGAGAGCCCTCTTTAGAAAGGAAGAGCTTTCCCCTTTTTTTATATATCCTTTCAGGTAAACCCCTGGCTGTAACTTCATCTCTCTTTAGGGATACGCCCTCTTTGAGAGCGATTGCTTCTGCTACCCTCTTTCCGTCGGCCATTGCCTCCACCACGGTGGAAGGCCCCCTCAAAGCATCACCACCAATAAAGAGATTTTCTTCTAAAGTCTCGAGGGTTTTCGGATTTACGGTTACCCTACCCCTGTTATCGGGATTAAGCCCTGCTTCTTTAAGGAGAGAACGATCGACCCTTTCTCCCACTGCCGATATAACGGTATCGACCTCTAAGGTTTCCGTCGTATCGAGTGGCACAGGCTTTCTTCTTCCGTCTGTGTCTGGTTCACCCAGGGTCATTTTTCTGCAGGTAAGAAAACCCTCCTCTGAGAAAGACTCGGGAGCCAAGAGAGTTTTAAAAATAACTCCATCTCGAAGGGCATTTTCAAACTCCTCCCTGTCGGCAGGCATTTCTTTCTCCGTTCTTCTGTACACGATTGTAACAGACTCCACTCCGGGAAAACGAAGAGCGGCTCTTGCGCTGTCCATGGCGGTATTTCCGCCGCCGACAACCACCACCTTCTTTCCCAATTTTATTTCTCCGGGGTTCTCCTTGAAGCTGCGTAAAAAGGAGAGGGCAGGTATAACATTTGGGTTGGATCCTGAAAGCGAAAGCCTCTCCGATACCTCTGCACCTACTGCAAGAAATATGTATTTAAAACCTTCTCTTTTAAGTTTTTCCAGGGAAATCCCTTTATCGCTGCCAAAGGTATAACCGAATTCAAAGGAGACCCCTTGCTTTTCTATGAACTTAATATCCCTGCTTATAGCATCTCCCGGAATCCTGAAAGAAGGAAGTAAATGGGATACCACCCCTCCTGGTTTTTTCTCCTTCTCGAATACGGTCACCCTAAAACCTGCCCTTGCAAGGAAGCAGGCAGCGGTTAATCCGGCCGGTCCGGAACCTATAATTGCCACACGTACTCCGTTGCTCTTTTTCCGGCTTTCATCTTTCTCCGCCTCTTTCCATCCTTTCTCTGCGGCTATCCGCTTAAGCTCACGTATCTCGATCGCACCCTCATAGTCGAGTCGGGTACAGTTTGCCATGCACTTATGATCACATATATACCCTGTAATGTTTGCCAGGGGGTTATCCTTAAGTATCGTATTGAGACTCTCTTCGAAGTTTTCCTCTCCTTCCAGCCTTATGTATTGGGGAGCCTTTTGTGCAATCGCACAGGCATAGGTGCAGGGAGCTTCACAGCAGTCAAAGCGAGGAAGCTTTTTAAAAATCGATACTCTACCGAATCCTCTGAAGGATTTGCTGTAGTACCTGTCTTTATAGACACTTTCTTTAAGCTCATTGATAAGCTCTGTACTGGTTTTACCTTCCGAAGGCCACCTGTCCAGTTTCTCCAGTGCTTCGGCCATTTCATAAAGTCTTAAATATCCGCCTGGTTTAAGCAGTTCCGTTGCAACGGTAACCGGATATAGCCCTGCTTCAAATACCCCAGCCACATTACCCTGAAAAATGCCTCCGGCAAAGGAGATAGGCAGATTGCCCTCGAAATCTTCCGATAACATGGAAGCAACCCTTATTGTAAGAGGAAAAAGAGCCCTGCCCGACATATACATCTCTTCTCCCGGCAGTACTCCCTTATCGTTTACTGCTGGTAGGGTGTTGGAGAGTTTTACCCCGAAAAAAAGTCCTTCTTTTTCTGCCGTCTTTATAAGCCTCTTTAGTACCGGTACGGCCTGATCGTATTGAAGATCTTTCGTAAATGTTTTTTCGTTTAAGGTAATGTAGGAGAAACCCAGATCATCGAGAGTCCTTCTGGCCGTCTTCCATCCAACCAGGGTGGGATTTAGCTTTACCATTACCGGGAGTTTTTTCTCTTTCAACAGGTATTCGCAGATGCTTTCTATCTGATCGGGAGGGCATCCGTGCATTGTGGAGAGAGTAACGGAAGAGGCAATCCGCGGAGATATCTCCTCTAGATCCACCGATTTAAATATGTTATCTATCTCAACTCGCTTTTTTACGGAAGCGATCATCTCAGAAAATGCCGGATTTTTACCTGCATCTATCATACTGTTAATAAAATTATCCATTCCCGGGGACTTTATCCCCTCGAGGTCATAGCCCACACTCATATTGAATAAAAATGAAGGGCTTTCTCCCGCCGATAAATCGAACAGCCTTTCCAAAAGATGCAATATTATCCAGGCTCTTGCATATTCCAGAAAGGCATCCTTAAGGGATAGCTCAGTGGACCACTCGGTGTTATATCCCTCATCCGCTGCATCTATGCAGGGCTTTTCAAACTCCAGGCTGTCCATCTTCTGTACGGTCTTAAGCTCTATGAATCTGGCACCCGTCAGGTATGAAACAACTATATTTTGTGCGAGCTGAGTATGAGGCCCTGCAGCCGGCCCCAGTGGGCTTTCACAGCTTTTTCCGAAAAAGGTTATGGTTTTCTTGCTGTTTTTTCTAAAAAAGTGTGTTTCAGGGATTCCGAAAATGGTTTTACTGCTTTTGTATTCTTCGGAAATCCACCTTAAAAGTTTTTCCATGGGTATAGGTCGCATACGGTCGCTCATCAAATCCTCCTCGATGTAATTCTTTTTAAGAGAATGATTTTTGTCAAGGAAGAATCAGCGGGTCTCTTAATAGATTGGCAGCAAGGCAACTGTGAACAGGAATTATATAGAGAATATCTCCCCTGTTGACTTGATTCAAAATCTCCGGTGTGGTTTTAATCACCCCGTGCTCCTGACTTAAAGAGCTAACATAACTGTCATCAAGGACTGTGCCCCATTTTTCCCCGGATTCCATTGCTATCCGGCCGAAAATCTTGCAGTTTCTCGAGTCGACAAGATGCTCCTTTGAAAGATGAACCGCCCCGCCGTAAACAATAACTTCGTTCCGCCGGGGGCATTTAGCCACCACAGGGCAACCTACCGCCACTGCAATATCTTCTTCCTTGCAAGAGCCCAATTCGAGCTGCTTAAGATCGTAATATACGAAGTTACCTGGCCTTATCTCATCCGCCTCCGATAAATCTTCCACTATACTGCATGAAGGAGTATCCCCCACAGAGAGTTTTACTTCTTTTATCCCTTTCCGAAGGAGCTTATCCCTCAAGGAGTTAAGTTTCTTTATTGAATCTGCATATATTCTTTTGATTTCCTCAGTGGATGAGGCTCTGTAGGTATGCCCTGCGTGTGTGAGAAGGCCACCGAAGGAAAGATTTTTTAAGGCTTCTATCGCCGATGCACAATTTAGAATTGAATCTTTATCTTCTGCATCGATTCCTGAGCGCTTTTGACCCGTATCTACTTCGATCCACACACTTACATGGTCGGTTATATGATCTGCCAGGAAGCGGATAGTTTCTGTGGATTCGACCAGCAGGTGAAGTTTGATCATCCCTGCGAGTTGATTTATGCGATCTATCTGGAGGATGTTGACCGGAAATGCGATGGTAATATCATCCCAGCCTTCTTCTGCAAAGAAAAATGCCATATCTACACTGGAAACGGTTATCTTATTTACACCCTTCTTCCTGAAAAACTCTCCGATTACGGGAGACTGGTGAGTTTTGAAGTGAGGGCGAAAGACTACTCCGCTTTTTACGGCCTTATCGGCCATTCTCTGGATATTCCTTTCTACCCTTGCAGAGTCAACGACTAGAGTTGGTTTTTCTATTCTCATTTAAGCTTCACGTCTTAAGGTAATTTCAAACCGTTCGCTACCGTCTGTAGCAGGGGACGGAGTTATTCAAGAATTTTTTCCAGGTTTAACAGGAGAAAACTCTCTCCTTTTCTTTCCTGTTCCGGTGAGCGAATATTGTATGTTGTACCGAGATCCTGAATGTTTTCATAGAGCTTTCCGTCCCGGTCGAATTTATTCGTCTTTGCCAGCCTGGAGATCATCTCATCGTTATCCTCATACAAATACCACTCAATAAGGCCAAAGTAACGGGC
This sequence comes from Spirochaetota bacterium, assembly GCA_003645645.1. Lineage (GTDB taxonomy): Bacteria > Spirochaetota > Spirochaetia > SPDA01 > B32-G16 > B32-G16. The sequence continues at coordinate 28,677 of QNBH01000006.1, forward strand.
GTCGAATTCGCTTATCGCCCTGATTCGAATGGATATGAGGCTGCCGGCGAAGCGAAAATCCAGTTGCCCCTTGTTTCTATCCATCCCGATAATAGAAATCCGGTATTTCTCGGACAGGGTGGCAAGGCTCTTCTCAAACTCCTGGAGGATGTTCAATCCTTCTGAAAAAGATTCGGAAAGGTTGTAAAGTTTCTCGTGTGCCATGGATGTGAGTATATATGGGTGAAAGGAAAAGTTCAAGAACCAAAGAAAAAATTGAAAGTTGCTTTTAACCGACATTCACCCTTGCTTTTACCCAGATACTTTAGAGATGACCACCGCAGGAATGTATTTGTAAAGTAGAATTTCAGGTGGCAAAGCTGTGCTACTTTATAAAGAGGATTAAGCAGCCGGAGTACCAAAGCACTCCCTTCTCCAAAATAACGGTGGTTCAGTTGGAGGTAAACGAGATAAAACGCAGACGTGGGGAAGAGGCTGATTGAATAGAAACAAGAAATAATTTTGATAGTTACAAGCAGTTCTCTCCCCCTTTGAATCCGAGCCTCTCTTTTTACAGGAAGCCTCAAAAATGTATGAATACAGAGAACTCTCTCCTCTTACACACATCGATCCTCTTGTTAAGCTAAATGAGGAACGGAATGTCTAATGTGAGTCCAACAGTGAATGCCGTCATTACTCCCTTAACAACATTATGCCGTGAGATCCGGACCCATACGCATATAGAAATTATGTAACGAGCCGTTTCATTGATACAACACCGATAAAATGACGCTTATCGAACGCCGCCTTGATAAGTGACGTCTGGTCGTTTCGGCTGGACGTATTGACCATGAGAATCTCACCCTCACACAGTGTCTCTCCGAATCGATCGACCATCTCGACAATATCCCCTTTTTTCGGCAGGGGCAGATATTCGAACGGAAAAATGATTGAAGCACGATCCTGCTCAAAGGTGTAATCCTTTACATAGATGGCCAATCCCGGGCACGATGGCAAGCAGAGTCCACATCCAGTACACTTTCCTGCATCCAGCATTGGAAGCTCGGTAATATTATCTCCAATGGTTATCGCCCCTCTGGGGCATGCCGTCTCACAGGGATTGCAGGGAATTTTTTCGACACACTCTATGAATGCAACAGGTCCTGCGTAGAGGAACTCCTCCGATGGAAATCCGGGTGTTTGTGTCAGTTCCTCCAAGGTTGGAGTACCGCTCGTCTTGACTCCTTCAGACTGCCAAGCCTTTTTTTTCGTATCATTCATTGTGTCATGCTCTTCATAGAGATAATCTTCTCCTTCGCCTTTCTCCGACCCTCTCCAAACGGACCAGACCTCAGAACATCCAGACGCTCCCATATCTGGTGGGAGAGCTCTTCCTCTTTGTCCGCGGAATAGAGCCCGAGGGAAGCTGAGGCATGGATTCCCGAAAGACGTCCCTCCTCCATCGCAGTGCTCGCCTCTTCCACCCCAGCTATATCACCTGCAACATAGATGGATTCTATACTTGTCCTCATCCGTCTGTCATGGACCGGAACATGTCCTCCGAGGGATGGTATGAAACATATTTCGCATCCTGCTAACATTGCCAATTCGATTAGAGGTGTGAGTCCAGCAGCGATACAGACCGTATCGGCTTCTAACTCCTTTTCGGTGCCCGCTACAGGTTTCCAATACTCATCCAACCTCACGATCACCACTGACTCGACCGACTCCTTTCCTCTAGCTTCCAGGACTGTATGAGAGGTGAAAAAGGGTACTCCGGCTCGTCTCAACTTAGCCGTATGCACGCCGTATCCCCCGAGTCGCGGAGCCGCCTCTACGACTGCGATGACATCGGCTCCCGCCTGGAGCAACTGGTACGAGACAATCACCCCAACGTTACCGGATCCGATCATTACTACACGATTCCCGGGAATGACCCGATGGAGGTTGATCATCGTTTGCGCTGCTCCCGCCCCCATGACGCCCGGTAAAGTCCACCCGGAGAACGCAACGGCATTCTCGGTCGCTCCGGTAGCCAGAATGATCTTCCGAGCCTTCAAACGTCGGGATTCCCGGCGATTTTTAACTATCCATAGTTCCGTACCACCGTATATGCCGCATACTTCACAGTTCAGCCAAACGTCTATATCGAGTTTGCGGGCCCTAAGCAGTAGTTCTTCTCCGATGCGGAACCCACGGACACCAGCGTGGTGCTCACGGGAGCCGAAGAACTTATGGATCTGCTTGAAAAGCTGCCCACCTGGTTTTGTGTTTTCATCGATCAAAATGACATTGGCTCCGGCCTCTGCGCACTCTATGGCCGCAGAAAGCCCTGCAGGGCCCGCTCCAACGACCGCCACATCAGTGAATACCATGATCTCCTCCCCCCCAGCGGCCAATACCTCGCTGGGTTTCGATAATCATTCCGGGTTCCACTGGTGTAACACATGTACGGACATTAGGAATGCCATTGACGATCATTACACAGTCGGTGCATCTTCCGATCGCGCAGTAGAGGCCCCGGGGCTCTCGTCGTTTTTCTGTATAACGGAATACTCGTCTCCCCGATGCCATCAGGGCTGCTGCAATCATCTCGCCTTCGTAGGCGATAACTTCCTCTCCATCCACAAGGATTGAGACCTCCCTCCCTGAAGGCTTCAACGGTCCGAGTATGGGATGTTCAGCTATTCTTGACATTGCACCCCCTCGGTGAGAATATATCTATTCTGACCGGCCTCGATGGTGGTCTGGCAGTTACCGGTACAATCTCATCGAGAGGTTTGCCGGTTTTTTCTGCGATGATTCTTGCAATCAGCCTGGAACAAACTCTGCTCTGACAGAGTCCCATGCCAGCCCTTGTATACCTCTTAATTTCGTTAAGGGATGTACAACCATTATCAATTGCCTGAATGATTTCCTCTAGAGTTATCTCCTCACACCTGCATATTAATCGATTCTGTTCGTTCTCCATCCTTTACTTCCTCAATACCTTATCGTTCATACCACCATGCATCGTGGTATAAGTTCCTTCATATTGGTGATCGACTTCCTGCCAGTAAATATATCGCTCAACAACTTTCCAGTAATCGGCGCCATAGCAATTCCATCCCCTTCATGACCCGAAGCCACATACAGCCCTTCTTTACCGGGCCATGGGCCAAGGATCATTTTTCCGTCCGGGGTGGCAGGGCGGAATCCGGCGATGTGCCGGATGATATGTACATGCCTCATCAGCGGAATAATGTGAGCCACTTGTCTACTCAATGCTTCCAGAGCTCTATAGTCAACCAGTTTTTTGAATCCTGCCTGCTCCTCCCTCGTACTCCCTATCAGATAATTCCCGTGAGCAGTTCTTGTAAAGGAGAATCCCAAACCGAGCTCATTATATTCCGACTGGTTTTCCCTTACTTTCGCCAGATCAGGCCTCAGTTTAGTTACCATATAAGATGCACTCCAGAGATTCGTCTCTCCTATCGGAGGAATCTTCTCGGTAATCAGAAGCTGTCCGCGCCTGGGAAATATCGGTATCGAGATATCGAATAAACCACCTACTATGTTCGACCATGCCCCTGCAGAAATCACAACATTCTCCGCTTCGACAATACATCCAGTACTGGTTAAAACCTGCCATCTGCCTGCCCCGTTTTTCTCAGCTGTGACCGCCGCCTCTCGGTATCGAACTTCCATGCCCAACCTTTGACCTGCATTTATAAAACCTTTCATGACTAAAAACGGATCGACTTGAGAATCATCTGGGCTGTAGGTAGAAGAAATGAACCGGTCAGAGACATGCGGTTGTCGCCGGCGCAGCTCTTCCCGATCCACGATATCCACATTCAACCCGCAGGAACGCTGGGATGAGACAAACTCCTCCATAACAGCCAGTTCCTCCTGGTTTTCAATCAGGATCATCCCCCCCATCTGCTTGAAACCCAAATCACAACCGAGCTCCATGTGGAGGAAACGATACATCTCAAGGCTTTCCATTGCCAGCTCCAGAACCACTCCCGGTTTCTTTGATTGAAGCAGGATCATATCATCACAGGCTCCGGAACTCCCGCTCCCGAACTCCATACTATCGATCACCTGTACTTTAAACCCTTCCCTGCTAAGGTAATACCCGCAGGAAAGTCCGATGATACCGCCTCCGATAACCAGTGAATCACAGTATCTTTTCATCGGCAATTCCTTTATGTTGCAGGTGTCAGCATCCGATTGTACAATGCCTCAGCAATCTGTACTGCGTTCAATGCCGCCCCTTTTCTCAAGTTGTCAGACACGACCCACAGATTAAGACCATGCATAAGAGTAGGGTCACGCCTGATCCGACCGACAAATACATTGTCTTTCCCTTCTGCTTCAGAAGCAATCGGATAAATTGCCTTGGTAGGGTCGTCAACTACTTTAACACCTGAGGCAGTAGAGAGAATATTGACCACCTCTTCGATAGTAAAAGAGTTTTCCACCTCTATATTCAACGCTTCGGAATGCCCACGGAACACCGGTATCCGAACTGCTGTAGGGCACACGCGTATTTTAGGATCAAGAATTTTGTGTGTCTCTTTCACCATCTTCATTTCCTCCTTCGTGTACCCTTCTTCCATAAAAACATCAATATGGGGAAGAGCATTGAATGCTATACGATGTGGATATACTGAATGTCTCTCCGCCTCATCGATTTCTCCCTGCAAAAAGGCAATACTCTGACGTTTTAATTCCTCTATCGCCTTTAAGCCGCTTCCGGATACGGCCTGGTAAGTGCTTACAACGACTCTCTTTACCTCATAATATCTGTGTAGCGGTCCGAGCACTAACAGCATCTGTATAGTCGAACAGTTTGGATTTGCGATGATTCCCCGGTGCCTTTGCACCGCTTCGATGTTAACCTCGGGAACCACCAGTGGAACTGTTGGATCCATTCTCCATTGCGCAGAATTATCGATAACGACCGCCCCTTCTTCAACGGCTATGGGGGCAAGTTCGGCGCTCGCTTCCGCTCCTGCTGAAAACAATGCAATATCCGTACCTCTGAATACCTCCGGAACAGTCTCGATTGTCCGGTATTCCCGCCCTCTGAACACTACCGGTTTTCCCTCATTTTCTTCTGTATCTGCTGGTATTAGCTCCCGGATAGGAATTTTTGATCTTTCCAGGGTTTTGATCATTTCGGTCCCGACCGCGCCGGCCGAACCTACAACAACAATACGTAAACCATACATTTTTGTATCCGATCTTTTCGTTTTTTATTGACAAACAATTTCACTACCTCCAACAAGCCTGTATATCTCTTTGACATAATTAAGTCTGGGAAGCAGATACAGCACTGTTTCGAATCATCACTCTCCTGTGCAGAATAAACAACACAAGAAGGGAAAAAACTCCTGTGACTAGAATGCTAACTTCTACAATAGGACTTGACAACAGTTCCTTTTGCGTCGAAAGCAGTATTAACCCAAAGGCTACTATAAGACTTAAGAACTGTTCGTGTACCTTCAGGGTTCTTAACAAATATCCTCTCATACCTCCGGCTGTAAAAATCAAAGCGGGGAAAATAATGATTATTATTGTAACAATTTCCATGAAAGTTCCCTGCATAAGCAAAGCCGGATTAAATATGAAAATGTAAGGAATAATAAAGCCGACCGATGCCAGCCTGAGCGCCTCAAAGCCTGTTTGGAAAGGTTGAGACTCCGCAATTGATGCTGCACAATACGCAGCGATACAAACAGGAGGGGTTACCCCCGCCAGGATTGCAAAATAAAACACAAATAGATGAGCTTGCAACAACCCAACCCCCATAGCCTGCAACGCAGGCCCTCCGATGGTTACCGCTATGATATACGCAGGTGTACAGGGGAGCCCCATTCCGAGTAGTAGTGAAGTGAACATGATAAGCATCAGGGCAGGAAGAAGTATACCTCCAGACCATGTGGAAATGACCGCCGATATACCGAGAGCAAGGCCGGTATAGGTCACGATACTAACAATCATATCCGCACCTGCACATGATAAAGCGAGCATTATCATGTTCTGTCCTGCGAGTCGAAAGGTTTCGAAAAGTTTTTTAGGTGTCAGCCAGGTTTTCCGGTTTACAAAGCTGAGTACAAAAGTACCGGCAATTGCCCAGATCGCTGCCACAAAGGGTGAATATCCGATCACAAGCATTACCACCAGCAGAACCAATGGAATCAATTGATAAGAGTCGATTAAAAGCTGCCTTGTTGAAACCTGCTCCTCCTCGCTAACACCACCCAGATTGTGTTTCTTTGCATAGAAATGTACTCTGAAAACCAGGCTGATGTAATAAAATGTTGCCCCGAGCAAAGCGGCTACTACAATACGTATATATGGAATGCCTGTTATCTCTGACATAACGAAAGCGCCGGCTCCCATGACCGGAGGCATTAGCATACCACCTGTGGAAGCAGCAGCCTCCACCGCCCCGGCGAACTTTTTCTTGTATCCGAGACGCTTCATCAATGGAATAGTGAACACCCCGGTAGCATAGACATTTGCTGCGGCTACACCACTGATCGAGCCGAATAGACCGCTACTTATGACAGCTATTTTTGCGGGTCCACCCGGACCATTACCGGCCAGTTTGCAGGCAAGATTTGTAAAATACGCTCCAGTATTCGTGTTCTGCATGAAGGAGCCGAATATTACGAATATTGCCACAAACGTAGCGGTTACACCAACGATGGATCCGTAAATCCCCGCATTTGTAATTAGATAGTTGATCTCAACGATTCTTTCGATGGGCATAGGCTTGCTGTAGAACACGCCGGACATATAGGGTGCTACAAAGAGATAGCCTAAGAATACACTCACAAATATTGCCATCATAGGTACGACAGCCCGGCGAAGTGCTTCGATTATGAGACCTATGTTCAGAAGCCCTAGGAGTAGTGCCTGAGTGGAAATTGGATCGACCAGCTCGAACCGCATATTCAGTTGATCGTTGTAATACATTACGAAAACCGGCGGCAGCACCGCAAGAAGCGCCAATATTACATCAAGAATAGATGGTCTGTCCTTTGGAGACTTTTTCGTAGCCGGAAATAGCAGAAAGGCCATTGGCAGTACTACAATCATCAAAGCGCCTCGCTGAATCCTTGGCTGGAAGACTCCGAATATTGCTGTATATAAATTAAACAGCGCTAATCCCGCCAATACGACGCTTATGAACCATTTCAACCATCCCTTTATCTCACGCATTTCTATTACTCCTTGATTTTAACTGCAATTTCTTTCTAAAAGCACTCGCCTCAATTCAGATTAGCTCCGGACCGTCAAAGACCCGGAGCTAATCATGATAGAGAACATTATTTTTTCTATTTTATCAATCCAACTTCGCGATAATACTTTTCAGCTCCAGGGTGCAAAGGAACCGATGTATTGGGTGCATTTTCCCTGGTAAAATACTTTTGGAATCCCGGGTGGAGGGATTTCACCTCCTCGATCTTTTCCATTAAGACCTTCACAAACAGATAGGCGATGTTATCAGGCAGGGTGCTACTTGCACAGATCTGGGTGGAATGACCGATTGTCTGGATATCCATGTCCATCCCTGTGTAAGTACCAGCGGGCACGAAACTGACACCAGAGCTCAAGGGTACCGTTCCCAGTTTTTCGGCGAAATGGTCAATGACTTTGTCTTCGATACTCATCAGAATCGACGGGCGGGAAATCGCCATTTCCGTTATTGCTGCACCCGGAAGCCCCAAGCATGCGAAGGCATAATCCACATGCCGATCCTTGTATATATTTACCATATCGCCATAGACAGCATAAGTCACTCTCCCGCCTGCTGCTTCGATCGACTCTAAGGAAAGTCCGTAGTAATCCAGAAGCATCGTGGTCAGTGCATAATCGGATGTTCCTCTTGGCGATAAGGCCACCTTGATTTTTTCTCCGTTCTTTATTTTCTGAACAAACTGCTCGAAAGTCGTAACACCTGTCGATTTTGCAGCAAGGTAATGATAGAAATCCACCGAGAAATTTCCGGCAAGGCCATAGAAATTATCATATTTCCGGTCGAAAAGCGCTTTAAGGCCTGTGTATGCGGCCTTGTCTACATAGCTGACTCCCCAGCCAATATCATCCTGACCTTCCGACAACTTTAACGGGTTAGCGAGACCTCCGCCTGGAATTACCTTGATTGTCAAATTTGGTTCGACCTCATTAATGATTCTAGCCATGCCTCCTGCTGTCGTGTACCATCCACCGCCCATACCCCCAGCCGTCCAGGTCAGCGTGATCGGTTTGATCGTATCCACCGGCTCTACCTTAGCCGATTCCGTCTGTCCACCTGCGAACAACATTCCGGCTATTATAAACATTACAAAAACCAGAATGCTTCTCCATAACTTCTTCATAAAACCCTCCTTGCATTACATTACCAAACAACTGTTTGGTTTATAGCTACTACTCATCTTATGAGTAGCTATTCTATTATACCATACAACCTCTGTTTGTCAAGATTTTTTTTCAATTTTTTTCTCTGATTTTCTCCCTGCTTTCCGAAATATTTAACATGGTAAGGACTCGTTCAATTTCCAGTCTATGCTCCGGGCTGATACGGCGAAGCGGAAGCCGATATGTATCGAGAATAAGACCCTTTAACGACATGGCGGCTTTAATGGGGATCGGGTTTGATTCCAGGAACAATGCTTTGAAAAACGGAAGCATCCGGTAGTGAAGCTTCCTCCCCTCCTCCCATCGAAAGGAAAGACATGCATCTACCATATCCACTATCTCCTTCGGAAAAAGGTTGCTTGCCACAGATATTACACCTGATCCTCCGAGTGCAATGATGGGGAAGGATAGATTATCGTCTCCTGAGAGTATGTCAAACCCCTGTGGAACCTGTGCGAGCAAATCCATTATACCCTGAATATTGCCGCTAGCTGCCTTGACCGCGACGATCCTCGGATGTTTCGTAAGCTCAAGAATTGTATGGTTCTCAAGGGCTACTCCGGTTCGTCCAGGCACATCGTAGAGCACCATTGGTATGTCTACTGCATTCGCAATGGCAATAAAATGTTCGTAGAGTCCTTCCTGGGACGGCTTATTGTAGTACGGGACTACCTGTAATGTTGCATCCGCTCCCAAATCTTCAGCCACCTCTGCCTGACGTATCGCCTTTTCGGTGCAGTTAGCACCGGCCCCTGCGATAACCGGCACCCTTCCCGCAGTCTGTTCAACAACGATTCTAATGACATTAGATATTTCATTGGGACTAAGAGTCGGGCTTTCACCAGTCGTACCTATAGGTACAAGCCCGGCAATTCCTGAAGCTATCTGAAACTCGACAAGCTCCCTCATTTTATTTTCGTCAATTTCCTTAGATGCGGTAAAGGGAGTTACCAGGGCAGTATAAACTCCTCGATACATACAGCCTCCTTCTTGAAAAATAGTTAAAAATATAGTATACTAATAAAAGTAACTACTCATCTTAGGAGTAGTAGTATAACATTGTAGCGCAGAAAGTCAATAGATTTTTCTCCGTAGAGGAAGGATTTGTTCCAAAGAAGAGATTAAATTGGTATTTCATATAAAACAGTCGCTAAGAAGGAGGATTAGTATGAAGAATGAGCGCAGCTTGAAAATTCTGGAAATCGTTTCCCGTGCTGATAAGCCTGTAGGTTCATGGTATATCGCGAATAAACTCTCTGAGGTAGGGATCGAAGTCAGCTTTGCTACCATCGGCCGAGATCTCAATTCCCTCGAGCAGAAAGGATTTTTGAAAAAAAACGGTATCAAGGGGCGTACCATAACTCCCCTTGGGGTTGAGGCACTATTAAAAAGCAAAAAAAAGCAGAGTATTGAAGAACACAATACCAAACTCGTCAATTTAATAAACAGCAATGTTTTAAAAAATTTTTTAATGGTTTTAGAAGCTCGAAAAACCATAGAGATGACCACAGCACGTCTTGCCGCCCAAAACATCACTGACAATGAATTGAAAAAGCTTTCCGATATTCTCACAAAACAACAAAAGAGCTACATGCTGAATAAAAGCGCCGCTTTGGAAGATATAGAATTCCATCGAACGATTGCCATAGCATCGAGAAACGAGGTTCTGTCTTCTCTGTACATGTTCATAGCTACGATGGGACAACAGTCTGAGCTTTTCGAACAGCTCTGGAGAAAGCTTCATAAACCCTACATGGGATACCATCAGTCAATCTACGAGTCGTTAAAGGAACACTCTCCGGAAAAGGCGGAAAAATATATGGAAGCACACCTCAACCAGCTCTGTCGCGATGTGGAAAACTTCTGGCATGAGTTTAATGAAAACAAATCAATTTCAAATGATTCTTAGAAATCCCAGATTTGTTTAGTGACGTTCAACGGTATGGTATTCCGGAATTTTCGAAATAGATTAAATATCTAATTAAATCAGAAAAAGTACTTGCCCTGGTGTCTTTCTTCTCTTTTTTCTTTTCTATATTATTTTTTCAAAATCTGGAAATGGAAATGGTAGCTTATGAAACTTAATTGACCCAATTTTTCAGGGATACCATGGATACATAAGCACACCATAAGCCTTTGGCCTATTCCGCTTGTCTAAGGGAAAATCGAATGGCGTTAGAAAACTTCTGCTTTCCTCTTATCATTATATATGGCATGTCTATGGGCTCTTATTTATCCAGCTCTACCACCTTCCACTTATCCACTCCTGACACCTTGGCTTGGTTCTATTCTTAAACCCATGGGGAATTCCTATTTTGCCGGGTTTTTATCTTGACTCCGCAAAAAAATAGTCATATTATAGTTACATGGAGACTATTTCTGTATCTAAACTCAAGGCACACTTAAGTGCCGAATTAAAGAAGGTTAAAAAGGGTGTCCGGATTGTAGTAGTTGATCATAAACGGCCGGTTGCAGTTCTCTCCCCCTTTGAATCCGAGCCTCTCTTTTTGCAGGAAGCCTCAAAAACGTACGAATACAGAGAACTCTCTCCTCTTACACACACCGATCCTCTTGTTAAGCTAAATGAGGAACGGGAAGATCGATGTTAGGTTACCTCGATTCCTCTGTAGCGTTACGTCGTATCCTGCTCGGAGAAGCAGCTATTTTTCAGGTGTTTAATTGTGAAAGCGTAGTGTCGAGTGAGCTTCTTGAAGTTGAGTGTCGCCGTGTTATTTATCGATATCGTATGGATGGGGATATAGATGATGAAGGCCTTATTCAGGCTTTCGAACGGCTGGAAATGATCCTCAAGGGAATATCGATACTGGCTCTTTCACGGACAATTAAAAAACGGGCAATGGGACCGTTTCCGGTAAGTATTAAAACTCTCGATGCACTACATCTTGCTTCCGCCCTTGTACTTGCCGAAAACCGGCAGGATGAGACAATCTTAATATTCTCACATGATGTTGCGATGAATCGCTGTGCAAGGGCACTCGGTTTCTCAACCCCTTTTTTGGAGTAGATTATCCTCCTGCCGGCTTACGGCTAAGATCCTTAAGCTGTATCAACCCATCTCCCGACTGAGAAATAAACCAGCTTATCCAGTGCAGTCTTATTCGCTCACATCTACATCTCCAACCGTAGAAATGGCTGCAGATTCACATTTACTTTACAAGCTTGAGCGGAATCCTACGAAGTTTAAGAAAAAACCTTCTTGATAAACTAAGCTTATTGTTTATAATAGGATTATACAATTCCAAAGGGGATGATATTATTTGCAAACGAAAACTATTACTATTATTTTTTGTGCACTTGCCCTGATCGGAAGCCTCTTTTCGATTATTCTCGAAACACCTGTTTTCATGTATCCCACGGCCTTTATGATTTTTGCTACTCTTCTTCTTCTGATTTTAAAAAAATCTCTTTTAGATGAAAAACGAGAAGAGGAGAAAGAAAGCAACCACAAAGATAGGGAAAATATAGAACTTAAAAAACAGATAGACAATTTAGAAGTAAGAATAGAGACAATTGAGAAAGAAAAACTGGATTATCAGGAGAAGCTCCATAGTATTTTCAACAATTTTCAGCTTTTCAAGCATTCTTCTCCTGTAATGGAGAACTTAAGCCGTCTTGTAATCGATAAGTCGGAGGCCTCTGTAAATCAGACCACAGAGAGCATCTTCGCTATTGCAGAAACCAGCAAGGAAGTAGGAGAAAATATTCAGCAGATGCTCAATGAGCTTTCCAAGGGAGAGAAAAGCCTTACAGAGACGGTTAAAAAACTACTCGAAGAGGTAAAGCATCAGGAGCCACTCATAAAAGACTATATTTCAATCAGTAAAAGCTACAACCAGGATATGAAGATAATCGAGCAAACTGTAAAAACGATAAACGAGTTTACAAGCACAATAACCGATCTCTCGGAAAGAACCGGCATTCTTGCAATCAACGCATCGATAGAAACTGCAAGAGGGGGCGAACGCGGAAAGGGATTCTCGGTAATAGCAGAAGAGGTACAGAAACTGGCAGCTCATTCAAAAGAGATTGCCACACAAATCAACCAGCGCATCCTCTTAACTGCCGAGAAGGTAGACGAATCTTTCGAAAAAAACTCAAATTATATACAGAAATCAATATCAATGCTTGAAACTTCCAGGGATTCACTTAAGAGCATTTCTTCTTTACTGGATTCACAGGTAAATATGATCGTAGGATCGGTGGAAGAATCCAGAAAACTATCAGGCACTCTTACAGACAGGCTTAACAATTTAATTGTTTCATTTCAATATCAAGATATAACCAGGCGGGTGCTTGAACACATGCTGGAAATACTGGAAGAAATAAAGATGACCTGTAAGCTGATTTTTGATAAGATGGAAAAAGAGAGCCCGGTGGATTCTACTCGGTACAAAGAGCGAATAAAAGAGATAGCAGTAAAATACCTTACAGTAAGAGAGGAGTGGGATGTTCTGGGTATCGACTTCGACGAATACAGGGAAGCTGAAACTACCAGAAGGGTGGCTTTTAAGGGAGATGTTACTCTATTCTAAGAACTACACCCGGCTTAATTGCAACAATTTAATTCATGGGAGGCGAAATGAGTAAAAAAGTTTTTTGTGTGGATGATGCTCCTGCCATTCTCATGCTTCTGAAGAAGGCACTGCAACCGGAGGGATATTCGGTAGTTGAGGCAAAAAACGGTAAGGAGGCGCTGGAGAAACTCAACAGAGAAGATATAAGCAGTGATATTTCGTTGTTCATTGTTGATGTAAATATTCCTGTCATGGATGGTTTTGAGTTCGTAAAAAACCTAAAGAGCAATGAGAACTTTAAGAGCAAACCGGTAATCTTTCTTACCACAGAGAGCTCAGCCCGAAAAAAAAGAAATGGTCAAGGAACTGGGAGTAAACAAATGGGTTGTAAAGCCCTTTGACCCTCTTTCGCTTTTAAAGGTTGTTAAAATGCTTGCTGGATTGGTATTGATGAAAGAGGAAATTGTAAAACTAATAGAACTTCTAAAAAATTATACGCCCGGAGATCTCGTTCTTGCACTTGAGATAAAGGAGTTGTGCGGTAATCTTACCGATATCCCCCTGATCTCTTCAATTGAGAAATATTTTGAAACAATTATGAGAGAGGGGCCTGAGTCGAACACTCAAGCTACGGTAAATGGTTTTATTAAAGAGCTTAATAATTATTTCGCCGAAACAACAGGAGAAAAGAAACAGATAAAATCCCCCGAAATAAAGGGCTACACCAAACCCACTGCAATAGATGACAGGGAAGTGCTTCTCTCTTTTATCCAGGAGGGACAGGATCATCTCCAAAATATTGAGGAAAAGATTTTAGCTCTGGAAAGGGAGAGGAATATCGAACTGGTAGACGATATCTTTAGATCAATGCATACCATAAAGAGTGTTTCCTCTTTTCTCGGTCTGGAAAAGATTAAGACATTAAGCCATTATCTTGAAACCGTGCTCGATGAGATAAGAGAGAAGAAGCTGGAAGTATCCTCGGAGCTTATCGACAGCTTACTTAAAGGAGCGGATATGCTCACATTCATGATAGAAGAGCTTTCCAGGAAATCGATGGATCCTGTTGTATCGAAGACCCCTGTCTCTGATTTAGAATCTGAGTTCGACATCTCCTCAACTGTAAGACTATTAGAAGAAACCATCGTCTCCCTTACCGAGAAGGATAGAGAAATCGTTACCGAAGAGATGATCGGTAAATTTATTCAGGAATCGGCGGAATTTCTTAACGATATAGAAGATAAACTTCTTACCTTTAAGCAGGAGACCAAAAACACCCGGATGTTGCCTTCTGTGTTTCGATCGGTCCATACAATAAAAGGAAACTCAGGCTTTTTAGGTTTCAACACAATAGAAAGCCTATGCGCCGATATGGAAATAGTCCTCGACAGGTTTATAAAAAAGGAGAAGGTGCCGGAAGAAAAGGCAATTTCTGTATTGCTCAACACTGTAGAGGCGATTCGTAACAAACTGGCCTTTATTCACAAAGAGAAGGTAGATGAAGAGACGCCAGAGGAAGAATCAGAGGAGGAAACAGTTCAATACAAACCATTGGGTGAAACACTGGTGAAAATGGGTAATGTTACCAGAGAGGAAATAGAAGAGGCTCTGGAGCTCCAGCAGAGAAAGTTGGGAGAGATTCTTACCCTGGCCATTGTAGAAGGGATTACATTCCGTGTTGGAAAGAAAATATTCTCGTTACCTATAAGCGAAGTAATCGAGTTCCATAAAGCAGAGGAGAAACAGATTACAACAACCGAACGAGAAAAGGATATACTCAGATCAAGAGATGAAATCATTCCCATTGTAAAAATATACGAAGTATTCGATATCCCGGAGGCAAAGAGAAATATAACGGAAGGCGTTTTAATGATAGTCTCTGCAAACGGGAAGAAAGCCGCCTTCCTTACCGATGAGATACAGGGATACAGGCAGTTGGTTATGAAAAGGCTTCCCGATTACCTCGACAATATAGAGGGGCTATCCGGCTGCAGTATTCTTGGTAACGGAGAAGTAAGTCTTATAATAGATACCAGTTCTATTCTGGGAAGAGTTCTTGAATGAGAGAGACCCTGGAGGGAAGATGCTTCACCCCGATGATGCAGTTGCTATTATAGAGAAAATAGAAAAACAACCTGAAACAGAATTGATAGATATAAAGGATTCCCTGGGCAGAGTGCTCGCCGAGAAAATCTTCTCCTCTCTGGACTCGCCTCCCTTTTCAAAAGCCGCCATGGACGGATACGCCGTATCCGCTCAGGACGAATCGAAAAGTTATAATATCGTAGAGACTATCGCTGCAGGCGATGTTCCAACAAAAAAAATAACCCGCGGAACCTGTGCAAAAATTATGACAGGAGCGATGATGCCAGAGGGCTCCGATAAGGTAATCCGGGTAGAGTACACTGAAGAGAAAGATGGTACGATGGTTCTACTCCGGAATGAATCCTTAAAAAACGTAATAGTTAAAGGAGAAAAACTGAAGAAGGGTGACATAGTCCTCGCCCCAGGGGTTATTCGACCGCAAGAGGTGGGAGTTCTCGCAAGCCTCGGGCTAAAACAGATCAGGGTAGCAGTTCCGCCTCCTGTAGGTGTAATAACTACCGGCTCAGAATTGAGAGAACCCGGA